>NZ_JBIAFG010000006.1:0-115042 GCF_042869175.1 Micromonospora sp. NPDC007208
ACCTCGACGCCATAACCACCCCAACGACAATCACCAAAGGGGGTGTTGCAACCACCAGTTGAGCCCGCCCACGTAACGGAAACTGTCCAAGATCTGGTCGCCGTCCGGGCTCGGTCGAGGTCCCGTGGGCAAACTCCGTCAGACCAGCTCGCTTGCCGCATCCACCACCCACGAGGTGACGCGGGAGCTAGCAGCCGGTCGCGCCGGGTGCGCGGATCTCGTACGCTCCCATGTGGTCTCTGCCGGTGCGGTGGTGGAGGCGATGGTCGATCACGGGGAGGTGCGCGTGAGCGCAGCACAGATCATCGCGAGGTTGGCGGCGGCGTCGCAGAAGCTGGACGAGGCGAAGGCCAAGACCGCAGCGGCAGCACAGGACGCGGCCGAGGCGCGAGCACTCGTGGCTGGTGCGCTGGAAGGCGTAGCCGCTGGTCCGCTGGTCGGCATGATCGATTCGTACCGTCAGGCGCTCGCGCAGGCGTCCCAGGGTGGCGACCCCGCCAAGCAGCACGTGCAGGAGACGATCGCCAAGGTCCGAGCGCTGGGAAACTGACCACGGGTGACTGGCGCGCTTGACCTGTTCACCCGGGGCGGCGCCAGTGATCAGGTGATGAGAAGTAGGTGTCGGGAACGGTTCTGACCTATTTCTCATCACTTGATCATCGGACGCGCCGTTGGTGGCGTGCGACGACGGCTCGGCCGCTCTTTCAGCGGCTGATGCGGAACGTCTGCTCGAAGTTCGGGTAGTCGCAGACGTCCTGGTTGCACAGCTCGAAGCCACCGCTGATCAGCGCGACCCCCTTGTGGAGGACCAGGCCACCACCCTCCACCCAGGCTCTCCCGGGCACGGCTTGCGGCTCGCCAGTGCAGCTGTTGAGGGGCGCCCAGCCGGACGCGTAGGCGACCCGGTCGCCCGACCGCTGGCGGACGATCAGCTCGGTCGCGCCGGACAGGCCGGCTGGGCAGGTCACGGTGAGGGTGATGTCCACGGCGACACCGCGCGCTACCAGGGTCGCGGACGTGACTTCGACGGTGCTTGCCGCGCTCGCCGGCGTCGGCGCCAGCATGACGGAGAGCGACAGCCCGAGCAGTGCGATGGTGGTGATGATGCGGCGCACGACGGTTCTCCTTGTCGGAGTGGGTGCTTACCTGCGGTCACCCTAGCCCTCACCGGCCATGAGGGATATCAATCACGCTCGATGACGACGACCGGGATCTCGCGGTCGGTTTCCTTCTCGTAGCGGGCGTACGTCGGGAAGACCTTCGTCATCACCGGCCACAGCCGGACGCGCTCCTCGCCGGTCGCGGTCCGCGCCCGACCCGTGATCCGCTCCGCACCGACCTGGATCTCCACAACAGGGTCGGCGCTGAGGTTCAGGTACCAGGCGGGGTGCTTGGCCGCGCCGCCGTTGGACGCCACCAGCAGGTAGTTGTCGCCGTCGCGCCCGTACATCAGGGCCGTGCGGCGTAGCTTGCCCGATCGGCGTCCGCGGGTGGTGAGCAGCAGCGAGGGTACGCCGTGGAAGGTGCCCCCGTCCGCGCCGTCGGTCCGCACGTAGCGCTCGATGTGGCTGGCGACCCAGCCGACCGGGCTGTCCTCGATCGTCTCGTGCTGCTCTGCCGCGGTCACGGGCCCACCTCCTCGCTGGAGCCTAGCGACGCTGAATGCCTCCGCGCGGCCCGGCCCACATTCTGGCGGCGCAAGCAGTCGTCACGAGGCCAGCAGGTCGAGCAGGCCACCGATGGCGAAGAGGACTGCCGCCACCCACCGGAGGAGATGCAGCGGGCGGGTCTGATTGAGGAGCCTGCCGTAGCGGGACAGCCCCCAACCCCAGGCGCGATAGCCCGCCGCTGCCATCACCAGACGCGATTCGGGTAGGAGAACGATGAGGCAGGCCAAGTAGATGAGAACGATGCTGCCGAACGCCCATGGCGCCCATGGCGCCTCCCGGACCCTCTCGATGCCCACGGCAGAGAAGCCGATCAGTGGGATTCCAAGGATGAAGATCATCGGGAATTCGCTGGTCCGAGTCGCCTCCATCTCCCGAATCAGATCTCTCTCGTCCTCGGGCAACTGTTCGGCGATCAGGCTGTTGATCCGGCTGATGGCGTAGTGGATCTGCTGCGGACAGACGGAGTGACCGTGCCAGTACCGGCAGGCATGCTCGGTGGGCAGAGCTGCGACCACCGCATTGCGGAAGTCGCGGTACTGAGCCAGTTCCAGTTGGAGTCCCGCAGGGACATACGCCGGAAGTCGGGTAACCAGGGTCAGCCCACGTCTGGGACCCGCGTATGCGATGTGGTTCAGTGCGGCCTCCTGTATTCCCAGGAGCCGGCGAACCTGACGCTTACGCCCCATCCGCCCGTACTTCCAGCGAGCACGTTCTGTGGCGGCTGCGCCGTGATTCTGGAGCTTCTTCGGGTCCGGTAGGTCCAGAACGACGGTGAGTCCGGCCAGGTAGAGCATCGACTTGCCGAGACGACCCCAAAGGACCATGGCCACACCGAAAAGCTCCAGGTTTTCGGTGGGCCTACCCGCGAACCACGCGTCGACGAGGTCGATCAAGCCACCCATGCCTGAACTCCGACCGATAGGGACAGCGGCAGACAGGTCGATGGTGGCAGGTGGGGTAAAGCGAGGGAGCGGTCAGGCGCGCGAGCGCGGGAGGCAGCACTTCTTGTACTTGGCGCCGGACCCGCACCAGCAGGTGTCGTTGCGGCCGGGTGGCCAGGCCGTCACGCCGGTCTCGTCGAGGCTGTCGGCGTACTCGTCGAGGGTTTCCTCGCTGGTGGGGTCGCTTCCGGTGCGTTCGGCGAAGGCTGCCAGGTCGGTGACCGTGCCGACGACCACGCCCAGGTCGGCGCCGCCCATTCCGGAGGCGTCGACGAGGGCGCGTTCGAGCTGGGCGCGGTGCTCGTCCCAGGTGGCGGGGTAGCTGTCGGCGAGGGTGGGCCAGCGCAGCAGCAGCGCGGTGAACTCCGCCTGTGGCCAGAACAGCAGCGTCGCCGGGCCGTCGTCGAGGGCGTCGAGCGCGTGGGTGCTCGCGGCGCGCAATCGGTCGGCGAGGTTGTCGTACTCGTCGTGGGGTAGGCCCTGCTCTTCGCGCAGGTCGTGCCGCCGCTGGGCCAGGCCGTAGATCATGGCGGCGGCCTCGTCCTGGGCGTCCTCGGAGTCGTGCTGCTGGGTGCGGGTCCGTTCCAGGATGGCGTCCAGTGCCCCGGTGAGCCATTCCAGCGCCGTGTCGCTGCGGCCGGACTCGGCCAGCTCGTCGACCAGATACGTGGCCGCCGGGTCGGTCTCCAGCAGCGGACGCAGGGCGGTCAGCTCGGCCATGCCCTCGTCCGAGCGGTCGAGGCGCAGCAGCAGACCGCCGCGCACCGCTCGGGCGTACGCGTTGTCGTCCGGCTGCTCGGCGATGGCGCGGGTGGCCAGGGCGAGCGCGTCGGCTAGGTCGCCGGCCTGCTCCAGGATGTCCGCGGCGACCAGCAGGGCGTACCCGGTGTCGTCGGGGTCCGCCACCCGCCCCTCGTCGACGGCGCCCACCAGTTCCGCGACGAGCGCGGCCGGGTCCGGGCTCTCGGAGCCCAGGGCGCCGATCTCTTCGATGCGGTCGGCGGTCAGCAACTCGGACATGGGCGCATCCTGAAAGACGACGGACGGTGGGTGGGGGGAGCGGCCAGCGTACTCCTGAACAGGGAGCAGCCCGGGCGGCGAACCGCCCGGGCTGCGATACGTTCCGTCAGCGGGTCGCCGGCATGGTGGCGAACTCGCCGGCTAGCTCCGACTCGACGATCGTCGCGGCGGACGGCCGGCGACCGGCCGACGCCCGCCGGGCGGACGGGACGGCGAGGGCCGCGACCGCGGCGGCCAGGGCGATCGCCGTGAGGACGAGAAACCCCATCGTGAAGCCGGCCTCCCGGGGCAGGCCGTTGGCCTGCGGGTGCGCGGTGATCACGCCGCTGACGACGGCGGCGCCGATCGCTCCGCCGATGGTGCGGATGTTGGCGTTCATGCCGGTCGCCACGCCGGTCTGGCTGGCCGGCACGCTGCCGACGATCAGGTTGGCCATCGACGCGAAGGCCAGGCCGATGCCGAGGCCGACCAGGCCACCGGCGATGGCGACCTCCCAGCGGGTGTCGTGCGCGGTGGCGAGCATCGCGGCGGCGGCCACGTTGAGGGTGGCACCGGTGGTGAGCTGCGCCTTGGCGCTGAAGACGGCCTGGAGCCGCCCGGCGACGATGCCGGCGACGAACATCGCGACGAGCATCGGCAGCATGAGCAGACCGGCCTGGCTGATGCTCGCCCCGAAGCCGTAGCCGGCGACGGTGGGGGTCTGCACGAACTGGGGAAGGAACGCGTACACGGAGAACATCGACGCGCCGTAGAGCAGGGCGACCAGGTTGGTGGTCCAGACGCCGGGCAGGCGCATCATCCGCATGTCGATCAGCGGGTTGGGCGAGCGCACCTCGGTGACCAGCCAGCCGACCAGCAGCACCACGGCGAGCGCCAGCAGCCCGAGCACCCGCGCGGAGGTCCAGCCCCACGCCGCGCCCTGGCTGATCGGCAGCAGCAACGCGACCAGCCAGCCAGAGAGCAGCACTGTGGCGCGCCAGTCGATGCGACCGGGGGTACGGACCGGCGACTTGGGCACGAACAGGTGCGCGGCCACAGCGGTCAGCCCGACCACGACCATCGGGATCCAGAACAGCCAGCGGTAGTCAAGCGTGCTGACGATCGGACCGGCCAGCACGATGCCCAGGCCACCGCCGACGGCGACGATCGCCGAGATGGAGGCCACGGCGGTGGAGACCCGCGCGGCCGGGAACTCGTCGCGGATGATGCCGAACGACAGCGGGAAGACCGCTCCGCCGATGCCCTGGACGACCCGGGCGACGATGAGGACGCCGATGTTCGGCGCGATGGCGGCGAGCAGGCAGCCGAGGGCGAGCGCGGCGAGCGAGACGACAAGCATCCGCTCCTTGCCGACCATGTCGCCGACACGTCCGAGGATCGGCGTGAAGATCGACGCGCTGAGCAGGTAGGCGGTCAGGACCCAGGTCACGGTGTTCTGGGAGGTGTGCAGGTCCTGCTGGATGGTCGGCAGCACCGGGGTGATCAGCGACTGGAGCATCGCGAAGAACCCGGCGCCGGCCGCGAGCACGGTGAAGGTGAGCCGACGCGAGCTGCGTCGGGAGGTCACTGCCACGAGAGAAAACTCCCTGATTACGTACGGGAATGAGGCTTGTCGCCCGTCGTCTGTGACGGGGTGGTCTGTCGGGGTCCGGGCGATCGAGGTGGCCAGGCGGCGATCGGGCGGGTCCCGAGGTAAGCTAACCGGAGGCAGGCCTCCGGGATTCCGGAGGGGTGCCTCCACTAAGCTAGCGGAGGGTTCCCTCCGGATGCAACCAGGGTGAGGTGACGCACGTCATGACCAGCGCAGGGCAGGCGCCCGAGGTCTTCGCCCAGCGGCCAAAGCGGGCCGACGCGCGGCGTAACTACGACGCCCTGATCGCGGCGGCGCGCGACGCGTTCGCCGAGCACGGGGCCGCCGCCTCGCTGGAGGACGTGGCCCGGCGAGCCGGGGTGGGCATCGGTACGCTCTACCGCAACTTCCCGAGCCGCCGGCACCTGTTCGAGGCCGTCTACGTCGAGGAGGTCCGGGCGCTGTGCCACTCCGCCGAGGGTCTGGCCGAGCTGCCACCCTGGGACGCGCTCGTCGCCTGGCTGCACCGCTTCGTCGCGTACGTCGCCACCAAGCGGGCGCTCGCCGAGCAGTTGCTGCACGACTCGGAGATCTTCGCCAGCTGCCGGACGGAGATCTTCTCCGCCGGTGAGCCGCTGATGCGTCGCGCCCAGGCCGCCGGTGTGGTCCGTGACGACATCGGCTTCGACGACGTGGTGCGGCTGATCAGTGGCCTCACCATGGCCCAGTTCCCGTCGCCCGAGCAGCGTGACCGGGTGCTCGGCGTCGCCCTGGACGGCCTGCGCCCACCGGCCGCGCCGCGCTGACGCCCCGTCCGGCCGCGCTGCGGCTTGACGCCCCGTCCGGCCGCGCTGCGCTGACGCCCCGGTCGGCCGCTCCGCGGCGGTGGCGCCCGGCTGGCCGGTCAGCGGTCGACCAGTAGCAGCCACTCGTCGTCGAGGCGTTCGACGGTCGTGCCCGCCGGCCACCGGTGCCCAGGATCGGCCACCGCCCGGGCCTGCTCGACCTGCGGTGGCCGGCTGAACTGTGTGTCGCGGAAGCTGGCCATGCCGTGGAACCGGGCCCGGCCGAAGTTCGCGGCGTCGACGAAGCGGGCCCTGTCGAACAGCGCCTCCGCGCCGAACACAGTCCAGCGGAACAGCGCCATGTTCGTGAAACGGACCGAGTGGAAGTTGGTCGACCCGCCGAACTCGGTGTGCTCCATCGACAGGGCGCCGTCGAAGACGGCCTCCCGGAACGAGGTGGCGTCCTCGAAGCGGGTGGCGTCGAAGCTCGTCGGCTGACCGAAGGTCACCCGGCGAAACGAGGTCGGGCCGGTGAAGCTGGCTCGCCGGCAGGACAGGCCGCCGGGAAAGGCGGCGCCGTCGAAGCTGGCCCCGCCGCCGACGCGAACGTCGTCGAGGATGACCTCGCCCTCGGCCACGAGCCCCTCGAAGACCACGTCGTCGAAGATCGCCGTGCCGAGCAGGAGCCGCCCCCGCGCCGCCGCGCCCGCGAAGGTGGTCGTACCGGTGAACACCGCCTCGGTGAAGTTCGCGTCGACGAGCGTGCAGCCGGCGGCGTCGAAGTCGACGAGCGCGGCGCCGACCAGGTCGAGCCGCAGCTCCGGCCAGTGGGCCGCGTCGTCCGCGCGCAGGTGCCGGGTGAGCACGCGCTGCGCGCTGCGCCGGACCTCCGTCTCGCGCGGCTCGCCGTCGGGCGCCGGCATCCGCAGGTACGCGCAGAGCACCGCCGCGATCGTCGGGCGCTGCCTCGGGTTGTCCTGACCGAGGCGCTCCAGCGCGTGCAGGCCGCCGAGGCGTACCGCAGCGCTGTCGTTGCCGAGCAGCTCGACCGCGCGGGTGTAGAGCTCGGTCAGTCGACGCTCCGCCGCGTCGTGCTCGGCGGCCCCGGACTGCCGGTCCTGGTGGCGCTGCGCGGCCTCGGCCACCGCCTCGGCGTGCGCCTGCACCCGGTCCCGGTGCACCTGGTCGCGGGCGGCGACGCTCTCCTGGTGCCGCTGCGCGCGTTCGGCGATCCACTGGCGGCGGGCGGCGAGCAGCAGCGCGAGCCCACCGCCGGTGCCGGCGACCACGGTCAGGCCGGTGCGGATCGCGTCGATGCGCAGCGTGGCGCGGGTGTCGGGTTGGCTGGCCCGGTCGGCCTCGGTGAGCAGCAGGTCCAGCACCAGCCAGCCCAGGGCGACGGCGACCAGTAGGCCGACCAGGACCAGCCACCACGGCATGACCCGTAGCTCGCGCTCGGTGGGTTCGTCGACAGCCACGGCCACAGCATGCCAGCCGTCGTCGGTGTCCGATATGGAGCGTGGCGGTATGACCGTTTACGCCCCCGCCGGAACAACGGGTTACCGGCGCGTAACAAGTCATTGACGTTTCTGAATTGTTGCGGGGATGATCGTCGCACGGTCGACCGGACACCCCCACCCACCTGCCCGGTTCGCCGGGTGCCTCCCCCCGGAGGTGCAGCCATGCTGCTCCGAAAGACCGCCCTCGTCCTGGCCCTCGCCACCGCCGCGGTGCTCGCGTCCACCGCCACGGCGACCGCCGCCCCCGCCGATCCCGCCCCGGCCACCGCCGCCCCGACCACACCCTTCGCCGCCGCGGCGGCCAACCCCGTCATCGTGGTCGGCGGGCTCAGCGGCGTCGCCGTCGCGTACGAGCCGATCGCCGCCCGCCTGCGCGCCGACGGCTACCGCGCCTTCATCTACCAGCTGCCCGGGCTGGGCCTCGGTGACATCCCCACCTCGGCCCGCGCGTTCGCCGGCTACGTCGACCAGGTCCGCGCCAGCACCGGCGCGGCGACGGTGGACGTCGTCGCCCACTCCGAAGGGGGCCTGGTCAGCCGGTACTACCTCAAGCGGCTCGGCGGCACCGCCACCGTCGGCCGGTACGTCAGCCTGGGCACCCCGCAGTACGGCACGTACGTCGCCAACATCGTGGCGTTCCTGGGTCTGGGCAGCTGCGCCGGCGTCGTGGCCTGCCAACAGATGACCATCGGCTCGGCGTTCCTCGCCGACCTCAACGCCGGCGACGACACCCCGGGTGCGGTGCGCTACACCACCATCCGCACGTTGCAGGACGAGTTGGTCCGGCCGACCGGGAACGCCGCCGTCAACGACGGTGCGACGAACGTGCTGATCCAGGCGTACTGCCCGCTGCGGGTGGTGGGGCACCTCGGTCTGGTGCTCGACGGCACGGCGTACACCATCGTGCGCGGCGCCCTGGTCGACGGCCCGGTGCGACCCAACTGCCTCGCGCTCTGACCCGCTCCGGTGCGGCGGTCCCGCAGGGGCCCGCCGCACCGGAGTCGCGACGCCGAGTGTCGGGTGCGCGACGATCCCGCGAAACGGTGTGGCAGACATCAGATGTGCTCGATAGCCTGCTCCGGCTGTCCATTCCCGACAGTGGACGCCATCCTTCCAGAGGGAGCAGCGCTCATGACCGAGCCGCCCACCGTGCCGCCGGAGAACACCCCGCCGACCGTGCCGCAGCTCGACGTCCGGGCCGCCCAACCGCCGTCGGCCGACACCCCACCGCCCACCGGTGGGTTCGCCGACCGCCCACCGGGCTACCCCAGCGCGCTGGTCTGGCTGCGCGCCGGGATCCTGCGGGACTGGCGCGGCGTGCTCGGCGCGTTCCTCGCCACCTGGTTCTACCTGCCGGTCGCGCTGCTCATGGCGTTCTGGGGCGGTCTCACGTTCGCCATCGCCGGGCTCTTCGCCCTCGGGTCGGGCGCCGACGACCAGGTGCCCCAGGCGCTGCGCGACGCCCCGCTGATCGGCTCCCTGATCGAGGCGTTCCTGACCCGCTCCGGCGGGGTGCTCGGCGGTGTGGCCGGCTTCGTCATCGGCTTCCTGGTCGGCTTCCTCGTCGTGCTGGCGCTGCCCTGGTTGGGTGTCGCCGACGAGCCCTTCGCGCTGCTCACCGGCCTGATCGGCACGGTCATCGCGGCGGCGCTGATCGGAGTCCTCTACACGCTCTACCGGGTGCTGCTCGAACCACGCCTGCTTGTCGTCTCGGGTGCCCGCCAGCCCAGCCGCCGGGAGTACGCGCGGCTGCGCCCCGTGCTCGACGAGTGCGCCCGACGGCTCGGCCTGCCCAGCGTGCCGCGGCTGCTGATGGAGGACGACCCGGTCCTGAGCAACGCCCGGACGTACGCCCGGCACGTGGTGGTCACCACCGCCGTGCTGGCCGAACCGGACGATGAGGTGGCGGCGCTGCTCAGCCACGAACTGGTGCACTGGCGCACCGGGGACGAGATCACCAGTGCCTTCGTCCGCGGCGTCGGCCTGCCGCTGACCCTCGCGCACGCCCTGCCGACCTGGCTGATGCGGACGTTCCCGCACCCGGCCACCAACTTCGTGGTCTTCGTGTTCTTCTGGCCGGTGCTGCTCACCATGCGTTACGTGGTGCTGCCGCTGCACGCCCGCGACGTGCGGGCGGCCGAGTACCGGGCCGACCTCGGCGCCGTGCTCACCGGGCAGGTCGACGGGCTGCGGCGCATCCTGGAACGGCGGCTGTCCTTCGAGACCGGCCGCAGCGGCTGGGACGAGGCGGTCTGCGCCACCCACCCACCACACGAGCTCCGGCTCGACGCACTGGAGCGGGCATCGCTGGCCGGTGCGCCCGCCGGGGCGGGCCAGCCCGTCACCGTCGACCGGCTGTTCAACCACTCCGGCCCGGTCGGCACCCGCCGCACCTGGCTGCTGGTCGGCACCCTCGCCCTGGTCGCCTGCTTCGGCACCAGCGGGCTCGGCGTGGTGCAGTGGGCGTTCTTCCGACCCCAGGCGGCGATCGACGGCTACTTCTCCGCGCTCGCCGACCGGGACAGCGAGGCCGCGCTCGGCTACCTGACCGACCAGGGCAACGGCACCGACAGTGACCTTCTCGGCAAACTGCTGCGCGGCAAGGGCTACCAACCACCCACCGACGTCGAGATCAGCTCGCTGGAGCGCGACGGCGAGACCGCCACCGCCACCGTGGCGTACCGGCTGGGTGACGCGCGGCAGACCGCCACCCTCGCCCTGCGCCGCGAGGACGACACCACCGCCGGGCTGTTCCACGGCTGGCGGTTGAGCGGTGGGCCCACCCCACTCAACGCCGCGATCGCCGACCCCGGGGTACGGCTCAACGGGGTCGAACTGCCGGTCGCCACCGAGGGCCCGCCGCTGGTGCTGCTGCCCGGCGCCTACACCGCGACCGGCCCCTCCAGCGCGCTCAGCGAGACGCCGAGCGCGACCGTGCTGGTCGGCCCGGGGGAGACCGCCGCCACCCTGCAACTGGCGCCGGTGCTCAAGCCGACGGCGATCGAAGCCGTCGAGGCCCGGGTACGCGCCTGGTTGGACGAGTGCGCCAAGCAGACGGTCGCCGCCCCGCCGGGCTGCCCGTTCCGCTACTACGGCGGCTCCACCCAGAAGGTCACCTGGAAGATCCTGGAGTACCCGAAGCTCGCCGTCGAACTCACCGGCCCGGCCAGCGCCCAGGTCTCCACCCCGTACGAGACCCAGGGCAGGGTGCAGGTCAGCGGCAGCACCACCTACTTCGGCACCAGCTCGCCGTTCAAGGACGAGGACGGGTTGATCGTCGCCGGCGTCGCCACCGCCGACGGGGACAGCGTGACCTTCCGACCCGCCGCCGAGTCAGCGGGAGACTGAACAGTGACCGACAGCGATTCCGCAGCCCGGCTGCCCGTTCGGCTGACCATCAACCCCCGGCAGCGCCAGCCGTCGTCCGTCGACCTGCTGACCTGGATCCACCGCCGGCCCGAGTACCGGCCGGTGGTCCGGGCGGCCGGTGGCGGCGGGGGACGGCCGGGCTTCAGCGACGCGGTGATCATCGCGGTGCTGGCCCAGGGCCTGCTTCCGGGGCTGTTCAACCTGTTGCAGTCCTGGGTGGACCAGCAGCGCACCGAGGCCAGCATCCGGATCCAGAGCGGGGACACCGAGGTGGAGCTGCAGGTGAGCGGACGGACCGACTCCGCTCGCCTGCTGGCCCAGGCGACCGATGCGCTGCGCGCCGCCCGAGAGCCCGGTCCGGACGCCGGTGCGGAGCCCGGTCCGGAGCCCGGTCCGGACGCCGCCGGCTGATCCGACGGCGCCCGGAGCGGCGGGTCAGCTCGCCTTGGCGAGCGCCTCGAACTCGTCGTCGGTGAGCCGCACGTCGGCCGCGCCCACGTTCTCCTCCAGGTGCGCCACCGAGGACGTGCCGGGGATCGGCAGCATCACCGGCGAGCGGCGCAGCAGCCAGGCCAGCGCGAGCTGCGCGGGCGACGCGCCGTGCGCGGTGGAGATGGCGTCCAGTGGGCCGCCCGGGCGGGCCAGCTCACCGGTCGCGATCGGGAACCACGGGATGAACGCGAGGTCGTTGCGCTCGCAGTACTCCAGCACGTCCTCGGCGCTGCGGTTGGCGAGGTTGTACAGGTTCTGCACGGACGCGATCGTGGTGATCGCCCGGGACTCCTCGATCTGCGCGACGCTCACCTCGGACAGCCCGATGTGCTGGATCTTGCCTTCCTCCCGCAGCAGGGCCAGCTCACCGAGCTGATCGGCGAGCGGCACCTTCGGGTCGATCCGGTGCAACTGGTACAGCGGGATGCTGTCCAGGCCGAGGTGACGCAGGCTGAGCTCGCACTGCTGGCGCAGGTACTCCGGCCGGCCCAGCGCCCGCCAGTCGCCGGGGCCGGAGCGGCTCAGCCCGGCCTTGGTCGCGATGACCAGGTCGTCGGCGTACGGGTGCAGGGCCTCCCGGATCAACAACTCCGAGACGAACGGCCCGTACGAGTCGGCGGTGTCGATGAACGTCACGCCCAGCTCGACCGCACGGCGCAGCACCCGAACCGCCTCGGCCGGGTCCTTCGGGTCACCCCAGATGCCCGGGCCGGTGATCTGCATGGCCCCGTAGCCGAGCCGGTTGACGGTGACGTCGCCACCGATCCGGTACGTGCCGGACGCCTTCGCGGGCTGCTCACTGATATTTGTCGCCATTGCCCGATCCCCAATCGTCTTGTCGTGGCGGGCGTGGACAGCGCGGGCGCGAATAGTCCACCCGCCACCGATGGATCATCCCCCGGAACCCCGCCGCCATGCCGTCGGTCGGCCGAGTGTGGGCGCGAACACGCCGCGGGCGCGCCGAGCCGAGTTGCCGGGAAGCGCCCGGTACGACCATGGTGTCCGTGCGACGCTGGCCGGAGCCGGTGCGTTCCGGAGCGACGGCGGAGGGAGCACCCATGGGAGTGCCGCAGGTCAACTTCGCGCTCGACACGTACGAGTGCATCGTGATCTATCCCGGCGCGGCCGGGCGGGCCCTGCCCGCCGAGACCGTGCAGCGGTTGCAGGCCGAGCACGCCGAGCACATGCAGGCGTTGCAGCGACGCGGCATCGTCCTGGTCGCCGGCTCAGTGGACGGGCCGGCGCGCGAGCCGGATCCGCCGATCGGCTTCGGGCTGGCCCGCACCGGCAGCGTCGACGACGTCCGCAGCGTGCTGGAGGCCGACCCGGCGGTGCAGGCCGGGCTCTACCGGGTGGAGGTGCTGACCTTCCTCTGCCCGGCCGGTTCCCTGGAGTTCCCGCTGGTCAAGGCGGGTAGCTGAGCCGCCGGCCCATCGGTGGCTGTCGTGATGGCGACGGCGCTCGCCCGCCTGCCGGTGCTACGGTCGCGCCCAGCGCGGGCCGCCGCCGGGGCGTACCCGGTGTCGTGGGTCGGCCCCGGTCGAGGAGTCGCCATGATCTCCGCCGCCACCCCCGATGCCGCGTCGGCCGCCGCCCGACTGCGTGCCCTGCTCGGCGACCGGCTGCACGAGCCGGGCGATCCCGGTTACGCCACCACCACCCGGCTCTGGAACGGCGCGGTGGCGGGCACGCCCGTGCTGGTCGCCCGGTGCCGGGACGCCGACGAGGTGGCCGAGGTGGTCCGCGTCGCCGCCCGGTGTCACCTGCCCCTCTCGGTCCGCTCCGGAGGGCACGACTGGGCCGGCCGCGCGCTGCGCGACGGCGGTCTGGTGCTCGACCTCACCGGGCTACGCGCGGTCCAGGTCGACCCGGACTCGGCCACGGTGACCATCGGCGGCGGCACCACGGCGGCCGAGCTGCTCGCCGCGGCCCGCCCGTACGATCTGGTGGTCCCCACCGGCGTGGTCGGCGCCGTGGGGATGGCCGGGCTCACCCTCGCCGGCGGGTACGGCCCACTGTGCGGCCGGTTCGGTCTCTCCCTGGACAGCCTGCTCGGCGCCGAGGTGGTCCTCGCCGACGGCCGCCGGGTCACCGCCGACCCCCGCCACGACGCCGAGTTGTACTGGGCGCTGCGCGGCGGCGGTGGCAACCTCGGCGTCGTCACCGAGCTGCGCTTCCGCGCGCACCGGCTGCCCGGCGTACTGGCCGGCATGATCATGTTCGCGCTGTCCGAGGCACCGGCCGTGCTGCGCGGTTACGGCGCGCTGGTCGCCGAGGCCCCTGACGAGCTGACCGTGATGGCCGGTTTCCTGCCCGGCCCGGCCGGCGAGCCGGTGATCTTCGTCTGCCCGTTCTACAGCGGCCCGGACCTGGCCGCCGGGGCACCGTGGATGGACCGGCTGCGCGCGCTGGGCACGCCACTTGTCGACCAGATCGGCCCGATGCCGTACGCGGACGCCCTGCGCATGTTCGACGGCGGGATGGTCGACGGCAACCACTACCTGCTGCGGACCCGGTGGTTGCCCGCGCTCACCGACGGCGTGGTGGACACGCTCGTCGACGCGGCCCGGCAGGTCACCTCGCCGTTCTCCGCGCTGGCCGTGCACCACTTCCACGGTGCGGCCACCCGGGTCCGACCCGCCGACACGGCGTTCGGGCTCCGCGCCGACCACCTGATGACCGAGGTCATCGCGGTCTGGGCGCCCGGCGACCAGGCCGGCCCGCACCGCGAGTGGGCCGACCGGACCTCGGCGGCCCTCGCCCCGCACGCCCTGCCCGGTGGTTACCCCAACCTGCTCGCCCCGGAGGAGACCGACCGGGTCCGGCTCGCCTACGGCGCGAACTGGGCGCGGCTACGCCACGCCAAGCGCCGCTACGACCCCCGCGACCTGCTCCACGCGGTGCCCACCCTGCCGCCCCCGGGACACCCGGAATGAGCCCCGCCTGCCGCCGTCGGGGCACCCGGAGTGAGCCCCCGCCTGCCGCCGTCGGGGCACTCGCAGTGAGCCGCCGCCGGGAGCACCCCGACACCGCACGGCACCAGAGGCGTACGATTCCCGGCGCGCGGTCGCTGATGCCCGTCGCCACAACGTTCCCGGTGCGGTTCCGCCCGCCGGTCCGACGCGCACCGCGCGTCGTTGGACAACTGTTCCACTGCCTGCAAGGGGTCGGCCCCGAGTCCGACCTGAAGGAGAGACTAGCCTGATGGGCGTGACACGCCGCGCGAAGATCGTCTGCACTCTTGGTCCCGCCACCTCGTCCCCGGAGCGCATCCGGGGTCTCGTCGAGGCCGGCATGAACGTGGCGAGGCTCAACTTCAGCCACGGCAGCCACGCCGACCACGAGGCGGTCTACCGACTGGTCCGGGAGGCGTCGGAGGCAGCAGGTAAGCCGGTCGCCGTCCTCGCCGACCTGCAAGGCCCCAAGATCCGGCTCGGTCGGTTCGCCGACGGCCCGCACGAGTGGCGTACCGGTGACTCGGTCGTCATCACCGGCGACGACGTCATCGGCACCAAGGAGCGGGTCTCCTGCACCTATACCAAGCTGCCCCACGAGGTGAAGCCCGGCGACCGGCTGCTGATCGACGACGGCCGGGTCGCCGTCGAGGTCACCGACGTCACCGGCAACGACATCCGCTGCCTCGTCACCGAGGGCGGCCCGGTCTCCAACAACAAGGGCGTGTCCCTGCCCAACGTGGCGGTCAGCGTGCCCGCCATGTCGGACAAGGACGCCGAGGACCTGCGCTTCTCCCTGGGTCTCGGTGTCGACCTGGTGGCGCTGTCCTTCGTCCGCTCGGCCGAGGACATCAAGCTCGTGCACAACATCATGGCCGAGGAGGGCGTGTTCCGGCCGGTGCTCGCCAAGGTCGAGAAGCCGGAGGCGGTGGAGCACCTGGAGGCCATCGTGCTGGCCTTCGACGGTGTCATGGTCGCCCGCGGTGACCTCGGTGTCGAGATGCCGCTGGACGAGGTCCCGCTGGTGCAGAAGCGCGCCGTGCAGCTGTGCCGGGAGAACGCCAAGCCCGTCATCGTGGCCACCCAGATGCTCGACTCCATGATCGAGAATTCCCGCCCCACCCGGGCGGAGGCCTCCGACGTCGCCAACGCGGTGCTCGACGGCGCGGACGCGGTGATGCTCTCCGGCGAGACCAGCGTCGGCAAGTACCCGGTGCTCACCGTCAGCACCATGGCCAAGATCGTGACGACCACCGAGGCCGGTTCGATCGGGGTGCCGCGGTTGCAGCACGACCCGCGTACGCACGGTGGCGCGCTCACCGTCGCCGCCTCGTCGATCGCCCGGGCCATCAACGCCAAGGCGCTCGTCGCCTTCTCGCAGACCGGTGACACCGTGCGACGGCTGTCCCGCCTGCACTGCGACCTGCCGCTGCTGGCCTTCACGCCGGTCCCCGAGGTGCGCGACCAGCTCGCCCTCACCTGGGGCGTGGAGACCTTCCTGATGCCGTTCGTGCAGCACACCGACGACATGTTCCGCCAGGTCGACCAGGCGCTGCTCGGCCTCGACCGGGCCAACCCCGGTGACTACGTGGTGATCGTGGCCGGTAGCCCGCCCGGCACCCCCGGCTCGACCAACACGCTGCGCGTACACCAGCTCGGCTCGCTGGTCGACGCCGCGTCGGCGCGGGCCCTGCAGTGAGCGACGGTCGGGTCGCGGTCGGCCAGGCGGCGGTGGACCAGCTGCTGGAAGTGCTGGACCTCGACCCGACCGGGGAGATGACCTTCCGGGGGATGAGCCCCCCGGTCGGCCCACAACGGGTGTACGGCGGCCAGGTCGCCGGTCAGGCCCTGGTCGCCGCCGGCCGCACCGTCGACCCGGAGCGGTTCGTGCACTCGTTGCACGGCTACTTCGTCCGCCCCGGCGACCCGGTCGAGCCGATCGCGTACGAGGTGGAGAACATCCGCGACGGCCGGTCCTTCTCGGTCCGCCGCGCGGTCGCCCTCCAGCACGGCAAGCCGATCTTCTTCATGTCGGCGTCGTTCCAGCGGGCCGAGGAGGGGCTGGACCACCAGGCCCCGGCCCCGCTGGACGTACCCCCGCCGCAGGACGTGCCGACGATGACCGACAGGCTCTCCCGTTACCCGGAGCGGCTGGGCATCTGGGGCCAGATCCCGCGACCGATCGACGTGCGCTACGTGGGCGAGCCCGGCTGGGTCCGCCCCGGCGACCGGCCCGCCGACCCGCACCAGCGCGTCTGGATGCGCATCGACGGCAAACTGCCCGACGACCCCCTGCTGCACGCCTGCGCGCTCACCTACGCCTCGGACCTCACCCTGCTGGACTCGGTGCTCTCCGCGCACGGCGAGGTGTGGGGGCCGGGCGGGTTGGTCGGCGCGAGCCTGGACCACGCGTTGTGGTTCCACAGGCCGTTCCGGGCCGACGAGTGGTTCCTCTACGACTGCCTGAGCCCGTCGGCGTCGGGGGCGCGGGGGCTGGCCACCGGCCGGATGTTCACCACGGACGGCCAGCAGATCGCCAGCGCCGTCCAGGAGGGTCTGCTGCGCCGCGTCGGCTCCTGACGCTCTGGCTCATCCCCGCCAGGTAGTTGTCGCTCATCCCCGCCAGGCCTCTGGCGGGGATGATGTGGTTCAGGCCTGGTAGATGGCTTCCCCGGCGATCTCGATCTGCACCGTCTTGCCGACCAGCACCCCGCCGCTCTCCAGGACGACATTCCAGAGCAGGCCGTAGTCCTCACGGTTCATCTCGGCCGTCGCGCTGAATCCGAAGATGTTCTGCCCGTACGGATCCTGACGAGCGCCACCAAAATTCACCTCCAGGTCGACGGCCCGGGTGATTCCCTTCACGGTCAACTCACCGGTGAGGACGAATCGTCCGGGAATGCCGTCGGACTGCGGCGGAACAATGTGACTCCGGCCTCGTCCGGCCAACCGATGGTTGCGCAGACGCGCCCACTGGAATATGGGGTCCTCGTTGCCCTGCCATTTGATGCCGGTGCTTCGATATTCGAGGGTGGGAAAACGTTCCACGTCGAGGAAGTCGGGACTCTTCAGATGCGTGTCCCGGTCGACGCTCCCGGTGGTGATACTGGCCGACATGATGGTGGCCGTCACCGAGGAGAGCAGTGGGTCCTCCGCCACGAAGATCTGTGCCGTGGCCTCGGCGAACTCACCACGCACCGGGCTCACCATCATGTGCCGGGACAGGAAACCGATCCGCTTGTGCGCCTGATCGAGAAGATAGGTGCCGGCGACCGGGATGGTCATGCCATCCCAGGTGCGTGTGGCGACATCGGTCATCGTGTTGCCTTCCCCCCGAGTACACCCGGGTGTTTATCAATATGTTGCTGGCGGCCGGGTAAACGGCCGGACATTCGTACTCCCGCCCAGCATAGGGACGCTCCGGATCGGCATTTCCGCCGCCACCGTGTGTGGATCATGGCGTACTTCACCAGTGCCGGCGGCGGCCGTTCACCGGTCCCGGACGGCGGCCCGCACGGGCGTCGGCGGCGCTACTTTCCATCGATGCGTGGCCGATCGGCCGAGGGTCGCCCGCCCGGCCGGTTGACCAGCGACTAACCTTGCCGACATGCGCCTCTCCGCCCGGGTCGACTATGCCCTCCGCGCGGCCGCCGAGCTTGCCGCGACGGCCAGCGGCCCCGGGCGCGGCCGGCCGGTCACGGCCGACCAGATCGCCCGCGCCCAGGAGATCCCCCCGAAGTTCCTGGAGAGCATCCTTCTCCAGCTACGCCGGGGCGGCATCGTGCACGCCCAGCGCGGCCCGGAGGGCGGCTACTGGCTGGCCCGCCCCGCCGAGGAGATCTCCCTCGCCGAGGTCATCCGGGTGATCGACGGGCCCCTCGCCCACGTACGCGGGCAACGCCCCGAGCAACTCGGCTACCACGGTCCGGCCCACGCCCTCCAGGAGGTCTGGATCGCGCTGCGGGCGAGCGAGCGGGAGATCCTGGAGTTGGTCAGCGTCGCCGACGTGGCCGCGGGCACCCTGCCCGCGCGCGTCACCGAACTGGCCGCCGACCCGCGCGCCTGGATCTGAGCGCAGGCTCCGCCTTACCTGGCTGCTGACCCGGGCTTGGGTCCGTTTGCCGGCTCGGTGTCACCTGGCCGCTGACCCGCGCCTGGGTCTGTGCGCCGCCCCGCGTCACCTGGCCGCTGACCTGCGCGCTTCGGTCTGTGCGCCGCTCGGTTCCCGGCCCGGCGCACCCCGCAAAGCGTCCCATCTATCGATCGGGGCTTGACCCTGGCTGCCCCATCCCGCATTGTCGACCAAGTCGATAGGAGATGCCGAAAAGTCTGGGGGCGCTCGTGCGCAAGCTGTTGGTCCTCGCTCTGGTCGGGCTCGTCGCGCAACTGATCGATGGTTCGCTCGGCATGGCGTACGGCTTGACCTCGTCCACTCTGCTGCTGGTCGCCGGGGTCGCCCCGGCCGCCGCCTCGGCCTCGGTGCACCTGGCCGAGATCGGCACCACGTTCGCCGCCGGGGTGGCGCACTGGCGGTTCGGCAACGTCGACTGGCGGGTGGTGACCCGCATCGCCCTACCCGGAGCGATCGGTGCCTTCGCCGGCGCCACACTGCTCAGCTCGATCTCCACCGAGGCCGCCGCACCGTGGATGGCCGGCATTCTCTTCACGCTCGGCGCGTACCTCCTGGTCCGCTTCGCCCGACCGCTGCGCACCGACCGGGCCGGCGGGCGGCTACGCGGCCGTTTCCTCGGCCCCCTGGGCCTGGTCGCCGGTTTCGTCGACGCGACCGGCGGCGGCGGGTGGGGCCCGGTGGCCACCCCGGCGCTGCTGGTCTCCGGCCGCATGGAACCCCGCAAGGTGATCGGCTCGGTGGACACCGCCGAGTTCGTCGTGGCCGGCGCGGCCAGCATCGGCTTCCTGATCGGGTTGGGCGCGGAGGGATTCCTGCTCCCCACCGTCGCCGCCCTGCTCATCGGCGGGCTCATCGCCGCCCCGCTGGCCGCCTGGCTGGTGCGAATCGTGCCCGCCCAACTGCTCGGCGCGGCAATCGGCGGCGTGATCGTGCTGACCAACGCCCGCACCCTGATCCGCTCCGCCGAACTGGACGGTCCGGCCCGCCCCGCCCTGTACGCCCTGCTGGCCGCCGGCTGGCTGGCCGCCCTGGTGCTGGCCGTGCGTGCCCTACGCCGTACCCGCCGCGCCCGCGCCGAAGCCGCGAGCACTACTCCCGTCGCCGCTGCCATCGCGCCCGCCGAGGCCCCCGACGCTGCATCCGCCGGCGAGGTCCCGGCCGATCTGGCCGCAACGGGTACGCCCACCCCACGCTGAACCCCGTTCCGCCCGCCCGCTGACGCCCCGTCAACGTCGTCATCACCGAGGTTGAATCGCCAAGATCGCGCTACATCCAGGATGTAGTGGCCTCCGGGCGTTTCGTGGCCACTACATCCTGGATCGAGCGTGACCTTGACGGCGGTGGGCGCCCGAAGGCCGCTCCCGGTCGGTTGGCGCGGTGTTTGTCGTCAAGATCCGCGCAATATCAGGGATGTTGCTGTCTCTCGCGCGCCGGAGGCAGCAACATCCGGGAACTTGCGCAGATCTTGGCGCAGGGCGCAGGGCGCAGGGCGCGGGGCGCGGGGCGAGGGGCGAGGGGCGAGGGCGCGAGGGCGCGGGCGTGGGGGCGTGGGGAACGTGAGGTGCGGGGGTGCGGGGAGCGGGCGGGGCTACGGGGGGTTAGGGAGTCAGCAGGGTGTCGGCTGCCTTGGAGAGCAGGGCCCAGGCTTCGTCGATGTGCGCTTCGGTGGTCTGCGGTGAGCCGACCGCCAGCCGCAGCGTGTAGCGGCCGACGACGCGGGTGTGTGTCAGGTGCACGCGTCCGGTGGCGTTCGCCGAGGCCAGCAACGAGGCATTGGTGTCGTCGTCGGCGCGCAGTCGGAAGCACACCAGGGAGAACGGGTGCGCCGCGGCCACCTCGAACCGGTCGTCGGCGCGGACCCGTTCGGCGAACCGCTCGGCCAGCGCCACCCCGGAGCGGATGTGTGCCCGCAGCCCTTCGGCGCCGTACCAGCGCAGCACGAACCACAGCTTCAGGGACCGGAACCGCCGTCCGAGTGGCACCTGCCAGTCCCGGTAGTCGATCACCGCGCCGGACTCGGAGGCCGCGTTGCGGAGGAACTCCGGCAGGACGGTCAGCGCCTCGATCAGTTCGGCGCGGTCGGCCACCCAGAACGCGTCGCAGTCGAAGCCGGTGAGCAGCCACTTGTGCGGGTCGAAGCAGTACGAATCGGCGTACTCCAGGCCGGCGTGCGACCACCGCAGTTCGGGGCAGACGGCGGCGGCGCCCGCGTACGCGGCGTCCACGTGTAGCCAGATCCCGTACTCGGCGCAGATGGCACCGATCTCGGGCAGCGGGTCGACGGCGGTGGTGGAGGTGGTGCCGATGGTCGCCACCACGATGGCCGGTACGTCACCGGTGGCCAGGTCGGCTTCGATCGCGGCCCGCAGCGCGCCCGGCAGCATCGCCTGGGTGTCCGGGTCCACGTCGATCGACCGGACTCCGTCGCTGCCCAGCCCGGCGATCCGTACCGCCTTCTCGATGGACGAGTGCCCGTGGATGGAGGTGTAGGCGCGGTAGCGCCGGTCGATGCCGGTGTGGCGCCAGCGGCCGCCGCTGGCCCGGTGCAGGGCGGCCAGGGTGGCCACCAGCGTCGCCGAGGAGGCCGAGTCCTGGATGACCCCGCCGCCGGTGCCGGTCGAGCGGAACCGTGGTGGCAGGTCCAGCAGGTGGGCCAGCCAGTCCATCATCACCGTCTCCAGCTCGGTGCAGGCCGGGCTGGAGGCCCAGAGCATTCCCTGTACGCCGAGCCCGGAGCTGACCAGGTCGCCGAGCACGCTCGGGCCGGAGGTGTTGCCCGGGAAGTAGCCGAAAAAGCCCGGGTGCTGCCAGTGGGTCAGCCCCGGTACGACGATCGAGTCCAGGTCGGCGAGGATCGCCTCGACCGGTTCGCCGCCGGTGGTGGGCGGCTCATTGGGTAGGGCGGCGGCCACCGTGCCCGGGGGGTCGGCCGGGGCGACCGGTCGTTGCTCCACTGTCGCCCAGTAGTCGGCGATCCAGTCGACGACGGCGTGGCCGGCGCGACGGAATTCGGCGGGGTCCATGTGGTGAGCGCTCACCCGGACGAGTTGATCAGGCATCGATCGCGGGGGCAAGACCCCGATCCAGCGATTGTCGTCGATGTTGTGTGGCGGAAAGCGCTTGCCTTAGGATGCGCGTGAGTCGGATCCGTGAGTTCCAGGGCGTTTCACCCGATCAGATCGCCGTCCGCCGCCGTCGCGGCAGGGTCGGTCCACTGTGCTTCCCGGGCAGGGCTGGTGGGCCGCAGCGATCACCACCGGATCCCCGGAGGCAGTGCATGCACCCGTCCAGACATCGGCTGATCCTGCTCGCCGCCACGACGGCGGCCACCGTCGTGGCCGGCACCCTCGGCACGGTCGTCGCCTCGGCCGCCGCCGTCGGCTGCCGGGTCGACTATCAGATCACCAACCAGTGGCAGGGCGGCTTCGGCGCCAACGTCACCGTCACCAACCTCGGCGACCCGGTCAATGGGTGGACCCTCACCTGGTCGTACGCCGCGGGCCAACAGGTCACCCAGGCGTGGAACGCCACCGTCACCCAGTCCGGCGCCCAGATCACCGCGCGCAACGTCGACCACAACGTCGCCATCGTCACGAACGGCAGTGCCGCGTTCGGTTTCAACGGTTCGTGGACCGGCAGCAACCCGGTGCCGAGCAGCTTCGCGCTCAACGGCACCACCTGCACCGGCGCCCCACCCACCGACGAACCGACCACCCCGCCACCCACCACGCCACCCCCGACCACGCCTCCGCCCGCGGCCGGAGTGGTGCAGATGGAGGACCTGGACCGGGGGCTGGTCAGCGTCCGCTCCGGCAGCGGCAACCTGGTCTCCTGGCGGCTGCTCGGCACCGAGACCTCCGGGGTGGCGTTCAACCTCTACCGCGGATCCACCAGGGTCAACGCCAGCCCGATCACCGGCGCCACCAACTACCTCGACAGCGGCGCGGCGGCCGGCTCGGCGTACACCGTGCGGGCCGTGGTGGGCGGCGCCGAGCAGGCGGCGTCGGCGCCGGCGTTGCAGTTCGGCGCGGGCTACCTGGACGTGCCGTTGCAGGTGCCGGCCGGGGGCAGCACCCCGAGCGGCGAGAGCTACTCGTACAGCGCCAGCGACGCCTCCGTCGGTGATCTCAACGGTGACGGCAGCTACGAGATCGTGCTCAAGTGGGAACCGTCGAACGCCAAGGACAACTCCCAGTCCGGCTACACCGGCAACGTCTACGTCGACGCGTACACCCTCACCGGCACCCGGTTGTGGCGGATCGACCTGGGCCGCAACATCCGGGCCGGCGCCCACTACACCCAGTTCCAGGTGTACGACTACGACGGCGACGGCCGCGCCGAGGTGGCCATGAAGACCGCCGACGGCACCCGCTCCGGCACCGGTCAGCTCATCGGCTCGTCGTCGGCGGACTACCGCAACTCCAGCGGCTACGTGTTGTCCGGCCCGGAGTACCTGACCATGTTCAACGGTCAGACCGGCGCGGTCGCTTCCACAGTCACCTACGACCCGCCGCGCGGCACCGTGTCGTCCTGGGGTGACTCGTACGGCAACCGGGTGGACCGGTTCCTGGCCGGCACCGCGTACCTGGACGGGCAGCGCCCCTCGCTGATCATGGCCCGGGGTTACTACACCCGCGCGGTGATCGCGGCCTGGGACTTCCGCGACGGCACGCTGCGCAAGCGCTGGACGTTCGACTCGAACTCCTCCGGCAACGGCGCCGCCGCCGGTCAGGGCAACCACCAGCTCTCCGTGGCCGACGTCGACGCCGACGGTCGCCAGGAGATCGTGTACGGGGCCGCGACCATCGACGACAACGGCCGGCTGCTCCACTCGACGGGCAACGGCCATGGCGACGCCCTGCACGTCGGGGACCTGGACCCGGGCCGCGCCGGCCTGGAGGTGTTCAAGGTCGACGAGGACGGCAGCAAGCCCAGCTCCTACTTCGCCGACGCCCGTACCGGTCAGGTCCTCTGGTCCACGCCGGCGTCCGGCGACAACGGCCGGGGTGTCTCCGCGGACATCTGGGCGGGCAGCCCCGGCGCGGAGTCGTGGTCGTCAGCGGTCGCCGGACTGGCCAACACCAGGGGGCAGAACGTGGGCCGCAAGCCGTCCTCGGCCAACTTCCTCGCCTGGTGGGACGGCGACCCGGTGCGGGAACTGCTCGACGGCACGAAGATCGACAAGTACGGCACCGGCGGCGAGACCCGGCTGCTCGACGGCAGTGGGGTGGCGTCCAACAACGGCACCAAGTCCACGCCGGCGCTCTCCGGCGACATCCTGGGCGACTGGCGCGAGGAGGTGGTCTGGCGGACCACCGACAGCCGGGCGTTGCGCATCTACAGCACACCCACCCCGACCAGCACCCGGATCTACACCCTGATGCACGACCCGCAGTACCGGGTGGCCATCGCGTGGCAGAACACCGCCTACAACCAACCGCCGCACCCGGGGTTCTTCATCGGCAACGGAATGGGCACCCCACCAACGCCGGACATCCACCTACGTTGATGCAAACCCTGGCGATCCCGAGCGGGGTCGCCTAGGGTGGCAGGCACCGGGCCGCAGCCGCGGAATCCGCTCAGCTCCGGCCCGGTGCGCCACACCGCGGCATTCCCAACCCGTCCCGACCGGGAATGCCGTACCACCACCGGCACCAACATTAGGCACCGTCCGGGTCGGCAGGGTGACGCTGACGTGAAGATCGTGTTTCACGCGCTCCGACGCAGACCGCCCGCCACCTGCTCGGCGATCAACTCGTACGACCGCACCCGGTCCTGCACGTCGTACACCAGCGTGGTCAGCATCAGCTCGTCCGCGCCGGTGCGCTCCACCAGCTCGGTCAGCTGTCGACGCACCGTCTCCGGCGAGCCCAACGCCTGACCGTCACGGCGTTGCAGGACGAACTCCCGCTCAATCTCCGAGTACGGGTACGCCGCCGCCTCGTCGGGCGTCGACAGCGGCTCCGGCCGCCCGGAGCGCAACTTCAGGAACGACAGGGCGCTCGGCCCGGCCAACCATTCGGCCCGCTCGTCGGTCTCCGCGCACACCGCGTTGACCGCCACCATCGCGTACGGCTTGTCCAGCCACTGCGACGGCCGGAAGTTCTGCCGGTACAGGGCCAACGCCGGCAGGGTGTTCTGCGAGCTGAAGTGGTGCGCGAAGGAGAACGGCAGACCGAGCAGGCCGGCGAGCTGGGCGCTGAAACCGCTGGAGCCCAACAGCCACACGGCCGGCTGCTCACCGCGGCCCGGAGTGGCGATGATCTGCCCAGGCTTCTCCCCGCTGAAGTAGTTCATCAGGTCCGTCAGCTCGCGCGGGAAACCCTCCGCCGACAGGCCCTCCATGGTGCGCCGCAACGCCAGCGCGGTCACCTGGTCGGTGCCCGGCGCCCGTCCGATGCCCAGGTCGATCCGACCGGGGTGCAGCGCCTCCAGGGTGCCGAACTGCTCGGCCACCACCAGCGGCGCGTGGTTGGGCAGCATCACCCCGCCCGAGCCCAGCCGGATCGTCGAGGTGTTCGCCGCCAGGTGCGCCAGCAGCACCGCGGGGGCCGAGCTGGCGATCGCCGGCATGTTGTGGTGCTCGGCCACCCAGAACCGGTGGTAGCCCAACTCCTCGGTGCGGCGCGCCAACTCCGTGGTGGCCTGCAACGCCGCGCCAGCGGTGGTGCCCTTGGCGACCGGGGCAAGATCAAGAACAGACAACGGTACGGTGATCACACGGTCAGCCAACCCGTCGCCGGCCGGAATTGTTCCGGCATACGGGTTTTCGTCGGCCACCTCACCCGCCGCTCAACCCATCCCGCGCGCCTGCTCGAAGATCAGACTCGTCTGGGTGTGCTGCACCACCGGGTCGACCGCCAGGTGGTCCAGCACGAAGTCCCGTAACGCGTCGCCGGACGCCGCCCGCACATGCAACACATAGTCCTCCGCACCGGCCACGTGGAACACCGACACCACCCCCGGCAGCCGCACCGACCGGGCCCGGAACGCGTCCACCGCCGCCCGCTCGTGCGCGGTCAACCGCACCGACACCAACGCCTGCAACGGCAGACCGAGCGCCGCCGGATCCACCTCGGCGTGGAAACCACGGATCGCACCGCGCTCACGCAGCGCCCGCGTCCGCGTCAGGCACGTCGACGGCGCCACACCCACCCGTTCGGCGAGGGCGTTGTTCGGCAGCCGGCCATCCGCGGCCAACTCGGTCAGGATCGCGCGGTCCACCTCGTCCAGGGCCGGGTACGGCCGCACATCATTCGGCTCAGGGGGCATTCCGCCATCCTCACCCGAACCCGCCACCGAAACAAATGCTATTCGCAGAATGATCTGCCGAAGTATTGCCCGCTGACAGGCAGATGTTCGACGCTACCGCCATGACAACGATGGACACCCGGGCCGTGCACGCCGGCCGCGACGACCTGCGCACCCTCGGCGTGCACGTACCACCCATCGACCTGTCCACCACCAACCCGCTGCCGTCCGTCGACGACGGCGGCGCCGCGTACGAACGACTCGCCACCGGCGGCACCCTCCCCGCCGACGGCAGCGCCGTCTACCAACGGCTCTGGAACCCGACCGTCGCCCGCTTCGAAACAGCCCTCGCCGAACTGGAAGGCACCGCCCAGGCCGTCGCCTTCGCCAGCGGAATGGCCGCCCTCACCGCCACCCTGCTCGCCGCCACCCGCGACGACCACCGGCACGTCGTCGCCGTCCGACCCCTCTACGGCGGCACCGACCACGTCCTCGCCACCGGCCTGCTCGGCACCACCGTCACCTGGACGCGCCCCCACGAGGTCGCCGCCGCCATCCGCCCCGACACCGCACTGGTCATCGTCGAGACACCCGCCAACCCCACAGTCGACCTGGTCGACATCGCCGCCCTCGCCGCCGAGGCCGGCGACATCCCGCTGCTTGTCGACAACACCGTCGCCACCCCCGTCCTGCAACAACCCGCCCGGCACGGCGCCACCCTCGTCCTGCACAGCGCCACCAAGAGCATCGGCGGGCACGGCGACGTCCTCGCCGGCGTCGTCGCCTGCGACAACACCTGGGCCGCACGGCTACGCCAGGTCCGCGCGGTCACCGGCGCGATCCTGCACCCCCTCGGCGGCTACCTGCTGCACCGCGGCCTGCAAACCCTGCCGCTGCGGGTCCGCGCCCAACAGGCCACCGCCGAGAAACTCGCCGGTTGGCTGGCCAGCCACCCCGCCGTACACCGGGTGCACCACCCCTCGGTGCACGACCCGGCGGCGCTGGTCGGGCGTCAGATGGCCGGACCCGGCAGCCTGCTCGCCTTCGAGGTACGCGGCGGCGCGCCCGCCGCGGCCGCCGTCGCCGGCGCCTGCCGCCTCATCACCCACGCGGTGTCCCTCGGCGGGGTGGACACCCTCATCCAGCACCCCGCCTCCCTCACCCACCGACCGGTCGAGGGCGACGCCAAACCCGCCGCCGCCCTGCTGCGCCTCTCCGTCGGCCTCGAAGACCCCGAGGACCTGCGCACCGACCTCGCCCAGGCCCTCGACACGATCACCTGACCGGTCAGCGCAACTCGCGGTTGCCCAACACCCGCACGGGCGAACCCTGCCGAGCCACCCGCACCATCGCCCGACCGATCCCGTCGGTCGTGGTGACCTGGTTCGGCAGCAACCGACGCAGCACCGGGAAGAGCGGACGCGTGACCGCGTACGCGAACCGGTACCACCGCGTCCTCGACACCGCCCCGTACGTCGGCTGGATGAACCCCGGCCGAGCCGCGTAACCGTTGGGCAGCAGATCCATGATCGCGTTCTCGGCGCGACCCTTGACCCGCGCCCACATCACCCGACCCTGACCCGACGAATCGGTCCCCTGACCCGAGACGTAGACGAACGTGACCTGCGGGCTCACCTCAGCGAACAACCGCGCCGCCGCCAACGGGTAGTCGTAGCTGACCCGCGTGTACGCGGCCTCGTCCAGACCCAACGAGGACACCCCCAGGCAGTAGAAACACGCGTCGACACCTGTCAACTCCGCCCGCACCGCGTCCAACTCGCCCACGTCCGCGACGGTCAACTCCCGCAGCTTCGGATCCTGCCGACCGGTCGGCCGCCGACCGACCGTCAGCACCTCCCGCACGTCGTCGGCGAGCAGGCACTCGCGCAACACGCCCTGACCGACCATCCCGGTCGCACCGAAGACCACCACCCGCATCAGATCCCACCCCTGTCGTCGATCTCGCCATCCGGCCCTTCCGGACCGGGTCGGACCAGTCTCGCCACCGCGTCGATCACTGTTCGCCGACGGCTGGCCAGCGCTTCCGCGTCCGGTGCCGGCGCCAACTCGGCCGAGCCGAGCATCGACAGACCAACAACCAGCAATAGCAGCTCCTCGGCCGGGTACCGGTCGCTGACCCGGCCGGCGTGCTGGGCGGCGGCGATGGCGGCTGTCTTGTCCGCGTTCGACGCCACCACCGCCGGCGGGAGCGCCGCCATTCCACCGCGCTCCAGCGAGTGCCAGAGCAGCAGGCGCAGCGCCTGCGGCTGGGCGTGGTTGACGTCGAACAGGCGGCCCGCGTACCCGGGCAGGTCGTCCGCGTCGATCGGCACGTCCGCCGCCGTGCGGACCACCAGCGCGTCGAAGACCGCGTCGAAGAGCTGATCCTTGTTGCCGAAGTAGGTGTAGATCAATGCCTTGTTCGCGCTGGCCGCCGCCGCGATCCGGTCGACCCGGGCGCCGGCGATGCCGCGCGTCGCGAACTCGTCGGCAGCGGCGGCCAACAGCCGCCGACGGGTGTCTTCCGCGTCCCTTGCCATACCGGACAGGCTAGCTGACCAACTGGTTAGTTGCTAATTCCTCGAAAGCGTGCTTCGCTGGATCGAGTAACCAACTAGTCAGTTACTCGATCAGGGGGATTCACATGTCCGACTTCACCGTTCCCGACCAGACCGGCCGGCTCGCCGTCGTCACCGGCGCCAACAGCGGCATCGGGCTGGAGGCCGCCCGCCAACTCGCCGCCGCGGGCGCCGAGGTCGTCCTCGCCGTCCGCAGCACCGCCAAGGGCGAAACCGCCGCCGCCGACATCCGGACCACCGCACCCGACGCCCGGCTGCGCGTCGAGGCACTCGACCTGTCCCGCCTCTCCTCGGTAACCGCCTTCGCCCAACGGCTCACCGAGCGGGAACGACCGCTCGACCTGCTGATCAACAACGCCGGCGTGATGGCCGTCCCGACCCGACAGATCACCGCCGACGGCTTCGAACTTCAGTTCGGCACCAACCACCTGGGTCACTTCGCGCTCACCGGACGGCTGTTGCCCCTGCTCGCGGCCGCACCGGCCCCGCGCGTGGTCAGCCTCAGCAGCGGTACCCACTTCGTCGGCCGGATCGACCTCACCGACCTTCAGAGCGAGCGGCGCTACGGCCCGAGTCGCGCGTACGCCCAGTCCAAGCTCGCGACACTGCTGTTCGCCGGTGAACTCCAGCGCCGTAGCGATCAGCACGGCTGGGGGCTGCTCAGCGCTGCCGCCCACCCCGGTGCCGCCCACACCAACCTCCAGGCCGTCGGCCCCAGCCTCGGCCGGGCCACCACCCGCGTCCCGCTGGCAACCCGGCTGACCATGCTCATCCCCGGCTTCTGGCAGCAGGCCGACCAGGGCGCACTGCCCACCCTCTACGCAGCGACCAGCCCGGACGCCGTCGCCG
The DNA here is from genome assembly GCF_042869175.1 of Micromonospora sp. NPDC007208. Classification (NCBI taxonomy): domain Bacteria; kingdom Bacillati; phylum Actinomycetota; class Actinomycetes; order Micromonosporales; family Micromonosporaceae; genus Micromonospora; species Micromonospora sp. NPDC007208. The sequence goes on from NZ_JBIAFG010000006.1 coordinate 29,133, forward strand.
GTCAGTACTACGGACCGGGCGGAAGGCTGGGCCTCACCGGCCAGCCGGCGGTCGCCCGGAAGTCCTCCCGGGCCGGCGACACCGAGGTCGCCGACCGGTTGTGGCGGGAGTCCGAGCGGCTCACCGGCGTCCGGTACCCGCAGACCCGGACGGCGGTGCGCTGAACCGTCGGGGCGGACCGGCCGCCGGCCGTCGCCCAGAACGTCGCGGCGGTCAGGACTTCGGGCCGACGTGCCGGTCCAGCGTGGCGACCGCCTGGCGCCGTGCCACCGACAGTGAGTTGCGGCGGTTCATCCGCCAGGCGACACCGAGCAGGTCGAGGCTCCACTGGCAGAGCCCCATGATGTCGGCCGACTCGTTGACGAACATGTAGCGCGGGTAGACGTACGCCCTGCCGCGCACGGTCACCCGGTTGGCGAAGCGACAGCCGTCGGAGTGGAACAGTCCGCGCAGGAAGTCGCCCGGTTGTGCCGTCACGAGATCGCGCTGCCAGTCGGCCAAGATGATTGGGCGTTCGTGTTTCTTGCCAGGGCCATGCTGGGGGAGCAGGCACGGCCAGTGCTTGCCGGAACTTTGCACGCTGACGCAGCCAACCTGCTGGACGCGCTGCACCCTCGCGGCGAGCACCGCTCGCATAGCGGCGTCACAGGCCTCGATCAGGCCTGGCCAGCTGTCGCTGCAGGCGATGCGAAGCACCGGGACCCGGGCGGACGTGGCGAGATGACCGTCGCCCAGGTAGAGGCCGAGCAGGTAGAGGTATGAAGACGGATCTGTCTGAATGTTGACGTTGGGCCGGCAGCGGAAACAACGGGACTCGGTGCCCTGCTGTTGTGGCTCAGCCTGCCCCCTGCACCAGCCGCGGACGGTCGGATAGGGAAGTCTCAGTCGTCGGGCGACCTCAGCGACCGTGCTGCCGGCGAGGTGCTGCTGCCGTGCTCGTAGGCGCAGTTCAGGTGGGTGCACAGCACGATTTTGGAACAGCCGTACGACACTTTTGGTGCCCCCGGTGGGATTCGAACCCACACTGTCGGAGGTTTGAGCTCCGCTTCTCTGCCGGTTGGAATACGGGGACGCTTGGCCGAATGCTCTGGTGGCCTCTCATAGGTTACCTACTACGCTGAGGGCGGCGACACCCGGTCGGGTTGGTGTCGGCTTATGACTGGTGGGGGTAGGGCTGGTGGCTGAGATGCCGACGGATGCCGAGCGCAGGCGCGTACTGATCGCCGAGGACGAGGCGCTGATCCGGCTGGACCTCGCCGAGATGCTTGTCGAAGAGGGTTACGAGGTGGTGGGGGAGGCCGGTGACGGCGAGACAGCCGTGCGCCTCGCCGAGGAGTTGAAGCCCGATCTCGTCATCCTCGACATCAAGATGCCGATCATGGACGGGCTGGCCGCGGCCGAGCGCATCGCCGGCGCCCGGATCGCCCCGGTGATCATTCTGACCGCGTTCAGCCAGCGTGACCTTGTGGAGCGGGCCCGCGCGGCGGGCGCGATGGCGTACCTCGTGAAGCCTTTCCAGAAGAGCGACCTGGTCCCGGCGGTGGAGATCGCGCTGTCGCGTTACTCGGAGGTCGCGGCCCTGGAGGCGGAGGTCGCCAGCCTGACCGACCGCCTGGAGATCCGTAAGTCGGTGGAGCGCGCCAAGGGCGCGCTGATGACCACGTACGGGATGACCGAGCCGCAGGCGTTCAAGTGGATCCAGCGCACGGCGATGGACCACCGGATGACCATGAAAGAGGTCGCCGAGCGGATCCTCGCGGAGACCGCCGGTGGCGAGGTGTCGCAGCAGCCGACCGTCTGAGCACTCCGTGTGAGAACGGGCTGCGCAGGGCCACCGTGCGCGGGGTCTGGTGGTTAGCATCGACGGGTGTCCGTCCGACGGGTGATCGCGGTGTTCGGCCTCTTCGTGCTGCTGCTCGCCGGGTGCGACGGGCCGGCCGCGCCGAGCGGCGGGGGGTCGACGACGGCCGCCGCGCCGGTGCTGCGGCCGGGTTGGCAGCCGCTGACGCTGCCGGCTCCGCCGGGTGGCTCGGGCCGTCCGCTGGTGCGGGACGCGGCGTCGTGCGCGGGTCGGTGGTTCGTGGTCGGTGGCGTCGTGGACGCCGCCGGTGGCACGCGCCCGGCGGCCTGGACCAGCGTGGACGGTACGACGTGGACGGTGCTGACGGTGCGTCCGGATTCCTTCTACGGGCGGCAGAACGTGTTCCTGTCGGCGGCCTGCCGGGACGGGCAGGTGGCGTTGATCGGCGCGAAGGTCGGTGGTGCGCACGGCTATCCGCGGGTGAGTACGTGGCGGCAGGTGGCCGACGGGGCGTTGGTCGAGGTGCAGGCGTCGTTCGAGACGTACGGCGGGCCGACGGCGGTGAACGTTTCCCGGTTGGCGGCCGGTCCGCGGGGTTGGTTGATCGTCGGTAACCGGTCGGCGGGTGCCGCGTCCTGGGTGGGGTCGCCGGACGCGGCGGAGTTCGCACTGGTCGAGGGTGCACCGGAGCTGGCCAGTGACGCGGTGGGGGTGACCTGGGCGTTCGACGCGGTGGCGACGTCGTCGGGGTGGTTGGCGGTGGGTGGTTTGTTGCCGGCTGGCCGGATCGACCGTGACCCGGCGGTGTGGTCGTCGCCGGACGGGCGGTCGTGGCGGCGCACGGTGTTGCCGGGTGGGTCGGAGTACGAGGAGATGCAGCGGGTGGTGCTGGCCGACGGCGTGCCGGTGGCGGTCGGGCTGCGTGGGGGGACGTTCGGCGCGTGGCGGCAGGAGGCTGCGGGTTGGGTGGCCGCCGGGACGTTCGGGCGGCGGGCTGGGGCCGGGGTGCTGGGGGTGGGGTCGCTGGTGTCGTCCGGGGGCAGCCTGTTCGCCGCGGTGACGGATGGGGCGCGGCATTCGGTCTGGGTGTCGACCGATCGGGGTGGGTCGTGGCGGGAGGCGGCGACGCCACTCGATGTGCCGGCGGGCGTTGATCGGGACGTGACGCTGGTGGCGGTGGGTGACCGGTGGTGGTTGGCGGCGGACGACGGCACCCGCGCCGGGTTGTGGTGGGCGGCCGGCCCGGGCGCCTGAACGGCGACGGTGCGGTGACGCTTCACCCCGGTGCGCGACGCGCGCGGACGTTTCCGCAGGTCAGTCGGCTTATTGTCAGGTGCGAGCGGTCCGGGTTGGTGCGGGTGGACTTCGACCGCGCGTGGATTTAAGGACCGTCTGGCGGATTCACCTGTTACGGACATCGACATGATTGCCCACGTCTTCGTAACGGTTTCGCAGACCCAGCCTTCAGGCCTTCCGGGACGGTATGTCGTGTCGGTACGCTCCGCCATCACGAGCCGTAACGCAGGGGGAGTCCCTGCGGGGTGGGTGGAATTGCGGGTCAGCTGCTGTCGCCGTCGCTTCGGGTCAGCCGCGTCCGCATCTCGAGGAGGTCAGGAAGCCGTGAGGCGAAGCTATGTACGGGCGCTGGGCACCGTGGCGCTCGCCGCGACCCTGGTGGTTGCGGCTGGTTGCCAGGATTCCGGTGGCGGCGAAGGTGGGACCGCGTCGGGTGACTGCGGTGGCAAGATTGCGATCTTCGGTGCGTTCACGGGTGACAACGCGGGTCTGGTGATCCCGTCGCTGAACGGCGCGAAGCTGGCCGTGAAGCAGTTCAACGCGGCGAACCCGGACTGCAAGGTCACGATGCAGGAGTTCGACACCCAGGGTGACCCCGCGGTGGCGACCCCGTTCGCGAACCAGATCGCGGGGGACAACTCGTTCCTCGGTGTCATCGGTGGTCACTTCTCCGGTGAGTCGGACGCGACGATGCCGATCTACCAGGCTGCTGGCCTGGCGATGGTCAGCCCGTCGGCGACCCGCACGGACCTGACCCAGAAGGGCAACACGTCCTTCTACCGGGTTGTCGGTCACGACGGCACGCAGGCCGGTGCCGTGGCCAGCTACATGAAGACCCAGAACGCGAAGAAGGTCTTCATGATCGATGACGCCAGCGCCTACGGCGCGGGCATCACCGAGGAGCTGGGCAAGCAGCTCGGCCCGCTGGTGGTGAACAAGGACAAGATCCAGGAGCGGCAGGCGCAGTTCGACGCCACCATCTCCAAGATCAAGGCCGCGCAGGCCGACTTCGTCTTCTACGGCGGTTACACCCGTGAGGCCGCTCCGCTGGTGAAGCAGATGCGTGCCGCTGGTGTCCAGGCCAAGTTCGTCGGCCCGGACGGTCTCTACGACACCGCGTTCCCGAAGGGTGCCTCCGGCGGCGCCGAGGGCGCCATCATCACCTGCCCGTGCCTCCCGGCCGACAAGGCCGGCGGCACCTTCGCCGCCGACTTCCAGAAGGAGTACGGCATCCCGCCGGGCTCCTACGGCGCTGAGGGCTTCGACGGCGCGACGATCTACCTGGACGCCTTCAAGGCTGGCAAGAAGAGCCGGGCGGACATCCTGGCGTTCGTGAAGTCGTACGACAAGCAGGGTGTGTCGAAGTACATCAAGTTCGACTCCAAGGGCGACGTCGACCCGTCGAAGGTCGTCATCTGGGCCTACCAGATCAAGGGCGAGGCTATCGAGGCGCTGCAGGAGCTCAAGCTCAGCTGACGCCCACGAAATGGAGTGCGGCCGGGGTGTTTCACCCCGGCCGCACTCGATTCAAGGAGACCCCCGGTGCATTTCGATGAACTGATCGGTCATCTCGGCCAGCACACGGTCGATGGCCTTTCCAAGGGCGCCATCTACGCCCTGATCGCCCTTGGCTACACACTCGTCTATGGCGTCCTTCGTCTGATCAACTTCGCACACTCCGAGGTCTTCATGGTCGGCACCTTCTCGGTGCTGATCCTGTGGAACCAGCTCGGGGTGAAAAATAACCCCCCCATCGGCCAGGCGATCCTGTTCCTGGTGCTCGGCCTCATCGTCGCGGCGGTCGCCTCGGGCGGTACGGCGCTGGCGCTCGAGCGGGTCGCGTACCGGCCGCTGCGGCGCAAGAACGCGCCGCCGCTGATCTTCCTGATCACCGCGATCGGTCTGTCGCTGGTCTTCGTGGAGCTCTTCGGGCAGGTGCTGCCCAAGCTGCTCGGCGGCGCGCTGCCGGATGTCTTCGGTCGGCCCCGGCAGATCGTCGGCATGCCGACGATCATCCAGCAGGAGACCCTGTTCACCATCGGCAACACCGCGATCACGAACATCCAGCTGATCGTCTTCGTGGCGGCGGTGGCGATGATGGCGGTGCTGGACTGGTTCATCAACCGCACCCGGTACGGCCGGGGCGTGCGGGCCGTGGCCCAGAACCCGGAGACCGCCGCGCTGATGGGCGTCAACCAGGAGCGCGTGATCATGCTGATCTTCGTGCTCGGTGGCATCATGGCCGGCGCCGCCGCGCTGTTGTGGAGCATGCGGTTCGGCTTCACCCAGAACAGCATCGGCTTCGTGCTCGGCCTGAAGGCGTTCACCGCCGCCGTGCTCGGTGGCATCGGCAACCTGCGCGGCGCGCTGCTGGGTGGTCTCTTCCTCGGCATCGTCGAGGTCTACGGCGCCACGCTCTTCGCCTCCAACTGGGAGGACGTCATCGCCTTCGTGGTGCTGATCGTGGTGCTGATGTTCCGGCCCACCGGCCTGTTGGGTGAGTCGCTCGGGAGGGCCCGCGCATGATGGACAAGATTCGCACCGCAGACCGCCGCCGGGTCGGCATGCTGACCTCCATCGGCGACCGTTGGCGGGCGCTGACGAAGTGGCAGCAGGCCCTCGGGCTCGCCGCCTTCGTGGCGATCCTCTACTACCTGCCACTGCTCGGCATTCCGGGCCTGACCTGGTTGCGTACCGACTCGATCGAGGGCGGTAACAACTGGGCGGGTGTGCTCTTCGTCTGTGCCATCTACGTGCTTGTGGCCATCGGCCTGAACGTGGTGGTCGGTCTCGCCGGCCTGCTCGACCTGGGCTACATCGGCTTCTTCGCCATCGGGGCGTACAGCGTGGCGCTGTTCGGTTCGGTGAACTCGCCGGTGGTGAAGTGGATCCAGCAGGAGTTCAACCTGCCGCCGACCTGGGCGGTGACCTGGGCGATCTGCCTGTTCATCGCGATCGTGCTGACGATGATCTCCGGGGTGCTGCTGGGCTGGCCGACGCTGCGGCTGCGCGGTGACTACCTCGCCATCGTGACGCTGGGCTTCGGCGAGATCATCCGCATCGTGGCCCGTAACGCCACCGGGCTCACCAACGGCCCGGTCGGTATCTCGGCCATCCCCGGTCCCGAGGGCGCGCCGTCGCCGGACAACAAGGTCTTCGGTCTGATCGACGCGAAGCCCTGGTACTGGTTGGCGATCACGTTCGTACTGATCATGGTGTTCCTGGTCCGTCGGCTGGAGCACAGCCGGGTCGGCCGGGCGTGGTTGGCCGTGCGGGAGGACGAGGACGCCGCCGCGGTGATGGGCGTGTACCCGTTCAAGTTCAAGCTCTGGGCGTTCGCCATCGGTGCGGCGCTCGGTGGCCTGTCGGGCTTCCTCTTCGGCAGCCGGAACGCGTTCATCGACCCGACCCAGTTCAACGCGAACCTGTCCATCCTGTTCGTGGCCATGGTGGTGGTCGGTGGTTCCGGCAACATGATCGGCGTCTCGCTCGGCGCGGTGCTGCTGGCGTACCTGCCGGAGCGGTTCCGCGACTTCGCCGACTACCGGTGGTTGGTCTTCGGTCTGGCCATGGTGTTGGTGATGATCCTGCGTCCGCAGGGCCTGGTCCCGAGCCGGCGGCGTGCCCGCGAGTTGAAGGACCGCGCGGCAGAGGCAGAGGAGGCGCCCGCTCATGTCTGACCAGTCCACCAGCACCACCACGCCGAAGATCCCGACGCAGGCGGGGCCCCGGACGGTCCTGCTCGAAGTCGACGACGTCACGCTTCGCTTCGGCGGTGTGGTCGCCCTCGACAAGATCAATTTCCAGATCTACGAGGGCGAGATCCTCGGCCTCATCGGGCCGAACGGCGCCGGCAAGACCACCAGCTTCAACGTGATGACCGGGGTCTACAAGCCGACCTCCGGCGCGGTCCGGTTCCGCGGCCAGAAGGTGACCGGCCGCAAGCCGCACCAGATCAGCCAGCTGGGCATCTCCCGGACGTTCCAGAACATCCGGCTCTTCCCGGAGATGACGGCGCTGGAGAACGTCATGGTCGGGACCGACTCCCGGCACAAGACGAGCGTGCCCGGGGCGCTGTTCCGGCTCTACCGGGTGCGGCCCAAGCCAGAGGAGCTGCCGCAGGTCACCGCCGCGTCCGGGATCGTCCGGACCTGGCAGCAGGTGCGCCTGTCGGCCGCCAAGATCTTCGGCCTGTCCCGGCACATCCTGGAGGAGCGGGCGGCCGAGAACAAGGCGCTCGAGCTGCTCCGCTTCGTCGGGATCGCCGACCGGGCCAACGACGAGGCGCGCAACCTGCCGTACGGCTACCAGCGTCGGTTGGAGATCGCCCGCGCGTTGGCCACCGAGCCGAAGCTGATCTGCCTGGACGAGCCGGCCGCCGGCTTCAACCCGGCGGAGAAGGAGGAGCTCCTCACCCTGATCCGCAAGATCCGTGACATGGGCCTGACCGTCCTGCTCATCGAGCACGACATGCGGCTGGTCATGGGGGTCACCGACCGGATCGTGGTGCTGGAGTTCGGCCGCAAGATCGCCGAGGGTGCGCCCGCGGAGGTCAGCCGCGATCCGAAGGTGATCGCCGCGTACCTGGGGGAGCCCGCCGATGACGCTGCTTGAGCTGGAGAACGTCGCCGTCGCGTACGGCCGGATCGAGGCGCTGCACGGGATCAGCCTCACCGTCAACGAGGGTGAGGTGGTGGCCCTGATCGGCGCGAACGGCGCCGGTAAGACCACCACCATGCGGGCCATCTCCGGGACCCGGTCCCTGGCCGAGGGAAAGATCACGTTCAACGGCGAGGACATCAGCAAGCTCCGGGCCGACCTGCGGGTGGTCCGGGGGCTGTGTCAGTCGCCCGAGGGACGGCAGATCTTCCCGGGTATGACGGTCATGGAGAACCTGGACATGGGGGCGTACACCCGGCGGGACTCCGCCGGCATCGCCTCCGACCTGGAGCGGGTGCTGACCCTCTTCCCGCGGTTGGCCGAGCGGCGTAAGCAGGCCGGTGGCACCCTTTCCGGCGGCGAGCAGCAGATGCTCGCGGTCGGTCGGGCGCTGATGAGCCGACCGAAGCTGCTGCTGCTCGACGAGCCGTCGATGGGGCTGGCCCCGTTGGTGATCCGGCAGATCTTCGACATCATCACCGAGATCAACCAGCAGGGCACCACGATCCTGCTGGTGGAGCAGAACGCCCAGCAGGCGCTGTCGCGGGCACACCGCGGCTACGTGCTGGAGACCGGTCAGATCGTGAAGGAGGGGTCCGGTCAGGACCTGCTGCACGATCCGTCGGTCAAGGAGGCGTACCTCGGCGTGGCCTGAGCCACCCGCGTCGGCGGCCGGTCATCCCCTCGCGGGGGTGGCCGGCCGCCGCCGTTCGGCTCGGCGTCGCGGCACCCCGTGCCGAGGGCCAGGGATGTCGGTACGACGGACTAGAGTCGCTGCCGTGACAGCTACGACACCGCGCCTGCTTCTCGTCGACGGACATTCCATGGCATACCGGGCTTTCTTCGCCCTGCCCGTGGAAAACTTCTCCACCACGACGGGTCAGCCGACCAACGCGGTGTACGGCTTCACCTCGATGCTGATCAACGTGCTGCGCGACGAGCAGCCCACCCACATCGTCGTGGCCTTCGACGTCTCCCGCCGTTCCTTCCGCACCGACAAGTACGCGGAGTACAAGGCCGGCCGCAGCGAGACCCCGACCGACTTCAAGGGCCAGGTCAGCCTCGTCAAGGAGGTCCTGGCCGCGCTGCAGATCCCGGTGGTGGAGAAAGAGGGCTTCGAGGCCGACGACGTGATCGCCACGCTCGCCTGCCAGGCCCGCGACCAGGGCATGTCGGTGCTGATCAGCAGCGGTGACCGCGATGCGTTCCAGCTGGTCGACGACCAGATCACCGTCCTCTACCCGCGCAAGGGCGTCTCCGACCTGGCCCGGATGGACCCGGCGGCGATCGAGGCGAAGTACGGCGTTCCGCCCCAGCAGTACCGGGACCTCGCCGCGCTGGTCGGCGAGACCAGTGACAACCTGCCCGGCATCCCGGGCGTCGGCCCGAAGACCGCCGCCAAGTGGATCACCACGTACGGCGGGGTGGAGGGCGTGATCGCCCGCGCCGACGAGATCAAGGGCAAGGCCGGCGACAGCCTGCGGGAGCGGCTCGCCGACGTGATCCGCAACTACGAGATCAACTGCCTCGTCTCCGACCTGGAGCTGCCGCTGCGCCCGGAGGACACCCGCTGGACGGGTTGGGACCGGGAGGCCGTCCACCAGGTCTTCGACACCCTGGAGTTCCGCATCCTGCGCGACCGCCTCTACCAGTACCTGGAGTCGGTCGAGCCGGAGGCCGAGTCCGGCTTCGACCTCACCGGCGAGGTGCTCACAGAGCCCGGCGCACTGGCCGGCTGGCTGACCACACACGTCCCCACCGGCACCCAGGTCGGGTTGGCGGTCAAACTCGACACCGGCCCCAACCGCCGGCACACCGCCTCGATCACCGGTCTCGCGCTGGCCACCGCCGGCGGTGCGGCGGCCTGGGTCGACCCGGCGCAGCTCGACCCGACCGACGAGGCCGCCCTGGGCAGTTGGTTGGCCGACGAGCAGCGCCCCAAGGTGCTGCACGACAGCAAGCCGGCCGTGCTGGCCTGCGCCGCGCACGGCTGGCAACTCGCCGGCATCGTCCGCGACACCCAGATCGCCGCGTACCTGGCCCGCCCCGACCAGCGGTCCTACGACCTGACCGACCTGGCGCTGCGCTACCTGCACCGGGAGCTGCGGGTGGACGTCCCGGAGTCCGGCCAGCTCACCCTCGACGGCCTCGGCGACGAGGGGGTGGTGGAGCAGAACCTGATGCTCCAGGCCCGGGCCACCCTCGACCTGGCCGACGCGATCGACGCCGAGCTGTCCCGCGACGGCGAGCAGTCCGCCCGGCTGATGGCCGGCGTGGAGCTGCCGTTGATGCGGGTGCTGGCCACCATGGAGAGCACCGGCATCGCCGCCGACACCCACTACCTGTCCGAGCTGGAGGCCCACTTCGCCGCCGAGGTGAAGGCCGCCGCGCAGGGCGCGTACGAGGCGGTCGGCCGGGAGTTCAACCTCGGCTCGCCCAAGCAGCTGCAGGAGATCCTCTTCACCGAGCTGGGCCTGCCGAAGACCAAGAAGATCAAGACGGGTTACACCACCGACGCCGACGCCCTGCAGTGGCTCTACGTGCAGCAGCCGCACCCGGTGCTGGCCCACCTGCTACGTCACCGGGACGTGGCCAAGCTCAAGTCGACAGTCGACGGGCTGCTCAAGTCGGTCTCCGACGACGGCCGGATCCACACCACCTTCAACCAGACAGTGGCGGCCACCGGTCGGCTCTCCTCCACCGAGCCCAACCTGCAGAACATCCCGATCCGCACCGAGGAGGGCCGCCGGATCCGGCGGGCCTTCGTGGTGGGGGAGGGCTACGAGAGTCTGCTCACCGCCGACTACAGCCAGATCGAGATGCGCATCATGGCGCACCTCAGTTCGGACGACGCGCTGATCGACGCGTTCAACTCCGGCGCCGACTTCCACGCCGCCACCGCCTCGTCGGTCTTCGGGGTGCCGCTCGACGAGGTCACCCCCGACCAGCGCCGCAAGATCAAGGCCATGAACTACGGCCTGGCGTACGGGCTCAGCGCCTTCGGTCTGTCCCAGCAGCTCAACATCAGCACCGAAGAGGCGCGCGGGCTGATGGAGAACTACTTCGCCGGCTTCGGCGGGGTGCGCGACTACCTCCAGCAGGTGGTCGCCCGGGCCCGGCAGGACGGCTACACCTCGACCATCCTGGGTCGGCGCCGCTACCTGCCCGACCTGGTCAGCGACAACCGGCAGCGCCGCGACATCGCCGAGCGGATGGCGCTCAACGCGCCCATCCAGGGCTCCGCCGCCGACATCATCAAGGTGGCGATGCTGCACGTCGACACCGCGCTCCGCGACGCCGGGCTGCGCTCACGGATGCTGCTGCAGGTGCACGACGAGCTGGTCTTCGAGGTCGCCCCGGGTGAGCGGGAGGCGTTGGAGGCCCTGGTCCGGCAGGAGATGGGCGGGGCCTACCCGCTGTCGGTGCCGCTGGAGGTATCGGTCGGTCTGGGCCGCGACTGGAACAGCGCTGATCACTGATCTGTGGTTGCGGTGTGGGGGTTCCGGGCGGCCCGACCCACTCCGGGCGGTCAGGCTTGATCCCTGCGTGGGTCGGGCCGCCCGGAACCCCTGACCGGGTCGTCCGGGTCGCGGGCGTTGGTGTTGTCGATCAGGCCCCGCCGGGCGCGCACCGTTCCAAGATTCGCGCAACTTCGGGGAACTTGCTGGGTCCTGGCGTTGTGAGGGGCCAACTTCACCGACGTTGCGCGGATCTTGCGGGGTGACCGGCTACTTCAGGGGGTCGTGGCCCCAGTTCATGAGGGACCAGCGCCACTTGGTGTCGCGGACGTCGCCGGAGGGGCGCTGCGCCATGTGCCGGCGTACGTAGCCGACCACCTTGCGCATGTGCTTGTAGTCGCCCTCGGACAGGTCACCCCGTTTGCGACGGAGCAAGTTGATGATCTTCCGGCCGGACTCGTGTCCGACGGACTCGCCACCACCAGCGTGGCCGCCCTTGTGCCAGCCGACCTGCTTGGCCTCGTCGGTCTCCAGCCACGTGGACAGCTCACCGGGCTTCATGTTCACCGCTTCGGTGAACTCCCGGTAGGTGTCCCGGCCGTCGTCACTTCTGCTCATGACGCAGCGCCTCGGGGCGGTGGGCCACGTCGCGGCCCGTGCCGTCACTGCGGACCCGGTACTGCGGGTCGTCAGGGGCCGCGTTCACGGCGCGCCCGCGGATCCGCGTCCGCTCGGTGATCGTCCCCCGCACCACGCCGTACGCGCGGCTGCCGTGGGCCGACCAGGAGACATGGTCGCCCTCGTGGAATCTCTGTTCGGCCATGGTCGTCGGCTACCCGAGGCGGCCGGGGCGAAACGACTACGGGGTGATCTCGGCGACCGGCAGCGTGATGCCGAACGGCTCGGTCAGTTCGATCACGTCGGCGCCGTCGGCGACCAGCTCGTACTGTCGCTCACCGCCCGGCCCCACCCGGTCGCCGATCCGGTACGCGTACACGTGCACCGGGTCCTGCTCGATCCGCCAGTAGAAGGGGATGCCGGCGGCGGCGTACTCACCCGGTTTCGCGAACCGGTCGACGCGTCGTGTGCCGGACGAAACGATCTCCACGGCGAGCAGGACGTCCTCCGGTCGTAGCCAGGACCGGTCGGACGGCACGTCGGCGCGGCACAACAGGACATCCGGGCGTCGGCTGCTGTCGTAGCTGAGCTCGACCGCGACGGCCTGGGTGACTCGGAATTCCGCGGGTGCGTGGCAGCGCAGCCACGTCCAGAGCAGGCCGGCGATGTCCTGGTGGCCCAGGGTGGGGAAGGGCATCACCTGGAGTGCTCCGTCGACGAGTTCGACGCGCGGCGAGTCGTCGTCCGGCAGGTTCTGCAGGTCGACGACCTGATAGTCGGCGCGCTGTTGTCGTGCCGGGTCCGTACGCCAGCGGTCCGGTGGTGTCGGGTTCGGCCATGCGCTCACCGGCGGACCGTAGCGCCCGCGGCGTGCGGGTCCGTCGCACTCCGCGTGCGGCGCTCACCCGGTGGGCTTCTCGGTGACGAAGATGGCGGTACCGGGGAAGAGCCTGCCCCGCAGCGGGCTCCACTGCCCCCACACCCCCTCATGTCCCTCCGGCCACTCCGGCTCCACCAGGTCCAACAGTCGGAACCCGGCGCCGACCAACTCGCGGATCCGGTCGCCGAGGGTGCGGTGCTGCTCGACGTAGGTGGCCACGCCGGCCTCGTCCTGCTCCACATAGGGGGAGCGGTCGAAGTACGAGTGCACGGCCGTCAGGCCGCCCTCGCCGGGGTCGTCGAGGAAGATCCACCGCATCGGGTGGGTCACCGAGAACACCCACCGGCCGCCCGGGCGCAGCACCCGGTGCACCTCGGCGAGCAGCGCCGCCGAGTCGTCCACGAACGGGATCGCGCCGAACGCCGTGCAGGCGACGTCGAACGACCGGTCGGCGAACGGCAGGGCGAGCGCGTCGGCCTGCACCAGCGGTACGCGTACCCCGGTGCGGTCGGCGGCCTCGGCGGCGTGCCGCAACATGCCGGCGGACAGGTCGAAGGCGACCGGCCGGGCGCCCTGGGTGGCGAGCCAGCGGGCGGCGGCCGCGGCGCCGGCGCCCACCTCCAGCACCCGCCGCCCCGACACGTCGCCGAGCAGCCGGGCGTCGGCCTCGCGCAGGCCCTCGGGGCACCACACGAAGTCCACGTCGCCGAGGAACGCGCCGTGTTCGGCCTGGTAGTCGTCGGCGTCGGTGTCCCACCAGCCGCGGTTGGCCCGCCGGGCCTCGGCGTCACCCACCCGGCGCCGGGTAACCCGGCTGTCGTCATCCACGCGCTCACGCTAGGCCCCACCCACCCCATTGGGTACGACGGCGCGGCCACGATCTGCGGGACTCGGCCGGCGGGACGTGAGGGTCTGCTGTGACGCAGGAGACAGCAGGGGTGTTTTCCGGGCGATTGTTCGGCTTTCGCAGGTCATCGCACGAAGAGAACCCGGGAGGGCTTGCACGCTGTGGTAATGCGCACGGTAGGCTAGACGATGCGCTCGCGGATCGCGTTGCCTCGGCAGGGAGCAGGTGCGCGGTCGACGGAGCCACATCATGATCTCACTAGGCGATCGTTCGGTGTGCCCGGCGACGGATCCGCTGGCGCGAACAGGTCACTGCGACACACCAGCCTGCTGTGACAACCCACCGACCGGAGCAACCGCCCACATGACGAGCAGCATCGAGGCCCCCTCGAGCGCCACCCGGGTCACCCACGACGATCTCGGTTCCGAGGAGGCTTTCCTCGCCGCGATCGACGAGACCATCAAGTACTTCAACGACGGCGACATTGTCGAAGGCACCGTCGTCAAGGTCGATCGGGACGAGGTCCTGCTCGACATCGGCTACAAGACCGAGGGTGTCATCCCCTCTCGGGAGTTGTCGATCAAGCACGACGTGGACCCCGCCGAGGTTGTGACGGTTGGCGACCACATCGAGGCCCTGGTCCTCCAGAAGGAGGACAAGGAGGGTCGTCTGATCCTCTCCAAGAAGCGGGCACAGTACGAGCGGGCCTGGGGCACGATCGAGAAGATCAAGGACGAGGACGGCGTCGTCCGCGGTTCGGTCATCGAGGTGGTCAAGGGCGGCCTCATCCTCGACATCGGGCTGCGGGGCTTCCTGCCCGCGTCCCTGGTCGAGATGCGTCGTGTGCGCGACCTGCAGCCGTACGTCGGGCGGGAGCTCGAGGCCAAGATCATCGAGCTGGACAAGAACCGCAACAACGTGGTTCTGTCCCGCCGGGCCTGGCTCGAGCAGACGCAGTCCGAGGTGCGCACCGAGTTCCTCAACAAGCTGCAGAAGGGCCAGGTCCGCAAGGGCGTCGTGTCCTCGATCGTCAACTTCGGCGCCTTCGTGGACCTGGGCGGCGTCGACGGTCTGGTGCACGTCTCCGAGCTCTCCTGGAAGCACATCGACCACCCGTCCGAGGTCGTCGAGGTGGGCCAGGAGGTCGAGGTCGAGGTCCTGGACGTCGACCTGGACCGCGAGCGGGTCTCGCTGTCGCTGAAGGCGACCCAGGAAGACCCGTGGCGGCAGTTCGCCCGCACCCACGCGATCCAGCAGATCGTGCCGGGTAAGGTCACCAAGCTGGTGCCGTTCGGTGCGTTCGTCCGCGTGGACGACGGCATCGAGGGCCTGGTCCACATCTCCGAGCTGGCCGAGCGCCACGTGGAGATCCCGGAGCAGGTCGTCCAGGTCGGCTCCGAGGTCATGGTCAAGGTCATCGACATCGACCTCGAGCGCCGCCGGATCTCGCTGTCGCTCAAGCAGGCCAACGAGGGCTTCGTCGAGGGCGAGGAGCACTTCGACCCGACCCTCTACGGCATGGCCGCGACGTACGACACCGAGGGCAACTACATCTACCCGGAGGGCTTCGACCCGGAGACGGGCGAGTGGCTCGAGGGGTACGACAAGCAGCGCGAGACCTGGGAGAACCAGTACGCCGAGGCTCGTCTGCGCTGGGAGGCCCACACCAAGCAGGTGCAGACCTCTCGGGCCGCCGACGCCGAGGCTGCCGCCAACCCGACTCCGGCCGTCCCGGCCGCTGCCGGCGGCGGTGGCGGTGGCACCACCTCTTCGTCCAGCCCGGCCCCGAGCCGGCAGGCCGAGGAGCCGGCCGGCACCCTGGCCACCGACGAGGCGCTCGCCGCACTGCGGGAGAAGCTCGCCGGCGGTAAGTGACCCGCTGAACGACGACGGGCCCCGTCCCCGCGATCTCCGGATCGCTGGGGGCGGGGCCTCCGCCGTTCCCACCCACCCCGCGCCCGCCCGTGCCCGTGCCCGCGCCCGCGCCCGCGCCCGCGAGATCGTGCTCGATCCAGGATGTAGTGGTATGCGGCGTCCGCGAGGCCCCTACATCATGGATCGAGCGCGATCTTGGCGGTCCGCACCAGCCGCCGGGCGGACCGCGCCCGGGGCGGTCCGCCCGGGGCACACCCACCCCGCCGCCAACTCGCCCGGTCGGAGCCCGGGGTGGGATGGGTTGGGAGGTCGCCGGGCCGTGGGTGGGTTTGGCGGCGGGCTTGTTGATCCGGTTGACTGTTCGGGTGCTGAGGGTGGGGTTGACCGGCGGAATCGGGTCGGGCAAGAGCGCGGTGGCCGCGCGGCTCGTTGAGCGGGGCGCGGTGCTCATCGACGCCGACCGGGTGGCCCGGGAGGTGGTGGCGCCGGGTACGGACGGGCTGGCCGAGATCGTCGCCGCCTTCTCCGACGCGGTGCTGGACGTCGACGGCGCACTCGACCGTGCCGCGCTGGGAGCGGTGGTGTTCGCCGACGAGACCGCCCGGCGTCGGCTGGAGGCGATCACCCACCCCCGGGTCCGGGCCCGCACCGCGGAGCTGGCCGCCGCGGCGGCACCCGACGCGATCGTCGTCAACGACGTACCGCTGCTGGTCGAGGTGGGTCTCGCGCCGACGTACCACCTGGTGGTCGTGGTGCAGACGGCCGTGTCGACCCGACTGGAGCGGCTGGCGCGCGACCGGGGGATGGATCGCGCGGAGGCCGAGCGGCGGATCGCCGCCCAGGCCGACGACGCCCGCCGCCGGGCGGCGGCGGACGTGGTGCTGACCAACGACGGGAGTCTGACGGCGCTGCACGACGCCGTCGACGTGCTCTGGAAGCGGCGGCTGGTGCCCTACGAGGACAACCTGCGCCAGCGGCGGGTGGTCCCGCCGGACGCGGCCGAGATGGCCGAGGCCGACGCGAGTTGGCCCGAGCAGTACGCGCGGCTGGCCGCCCGGATCCAGCATGCGCTCGGCTCGGACGCCCTACGGATCGATCACATCGGTTCGACGGCGGTGCCCGGCCTGGCCGCCCAGAATGTCATCGACGTGCAGGTGGCGGTCTCCAGCCTCGCCGACGCCGACGGGCCGTTGGCCGATCGGCTGGCGGGCGCCGGGTTCCCGCGGGTGCCGGGGCAGTGGTGGGACGACCCGCGCCCGGCCGGCAGAGGCCGGTGGGAGAAGCGGCTGCACGGCAGCGCGGACCCGGCCCGCCCGGTTCGTCTGCACGTGCGGATGGCGGACTCGCCGGGTTGGCGGTACGCGCTGCTGATGCGCGACCACCTGCGTGCCGACCCGGATCAGCGGGCCGCGTACCTGCTGCTCAAGCGCGACCTCGTCGACGCGGCACCGGAGGCCGGCGATTCCGGCACGGCCCGCAACCCGTGGTTCGACGAGGAGTACCTGCGGGCCGAGCAGTGGGCCGCGCAGACCGGCTGGCGGCCCTGAGGGCATCCGTCAGCGGGCGCCGGGCCGAGGGGCCGAGGACCGAGGGGCTGATGAAGGTCGAGGGGCGGCGGGCCGAGGGTTCGCAGCCAGTCGGGGCACGACGGCGGGGTGGAGGTCCAATTGCGCCCACGTGCCGGCGTCGGTCTGCAACTCGAGCCGGCGCAGCGACCCGTCCCGGTCGATCCAGTAGCGCAGCCGCGCGCCGGTCGGACCCGACTCGATGACGTCCACGGTCCGTCCGGCGGTGACGTCCTCGCGTACCCGCACGGCCGCGCCGCGGTGCCCGACCGACCCGGCGGTCACCGCGGCGTCGACCAGCACGCTCAGGTCGTCCCGGCCGGGCCGGGAGACCCGCCAGGCCCCGCCCGGAGGCGGCAGCGGCGGCCGGGCCGGGACCTCCGCCGTGCCGCCGCCGGCCTCGACCGCCGGCAGGTCCGCCCGGGCCAGACCGGCGGCGTCGCGTCGCAGCAGGGTCCGACGATCGGGTACGCCCAGGTCGGCGACCGCGAGGTACGCGGTACGCGCGGTCCAGCTCAACCAGCCGGCGCCCCGCAGGTTCGTGTCCGTGCCCGTCGGTGCGGTCAGCGTCACGGTGGCACCACCCTGGGCGCGGAGCCGGGCCGGCAGCCGGTCGAGCCGACGTTGCTCGGCGTCGGTCAGCGCGCGGGGCAGGCCGGGTCGGCCGCCGAGCGCGTCCACCGGCCGTAGCGTCGGCCGGTCCGCCCGGTTGAAGATCATCGTGACCGGGCCGGCGCCGGGCAGCCGGGTCACCAGCTTGTGCAGCCGGGCGTCCTGGTCGAGCCAGTACCGGGTCGGCCCGTCCGGGGCGGGCGTCGGGGCGCCGGGGGCGCCGGTCGCCGTGCCGGCGGCGGCCGGTGCGCCGGTGGGCTGTGGTGCCTGGATGACGTCCAGTGGGCCGGCCGGCACGGTCTCCCGGGCGATCCAACGCCCCTCGCCGGGCGGTGCCGTCCGGGTGGTGGGGTCCGGGCGGTCGGCGGCGAGGTCGAGGAGCAGGTCGAGCACCGGTGCCAGGTGCGCCCCGGGTGCCAGTCGGTGCAGCCGCCACCGGTCCGCCGGGGGCATCAGTGGTGGTGCGGCGGGAGTGGGTACCGCCGCCGGGTCGGGCCGGATCACCAGCACCGGTCCGCTCTTCTGCAACAGCCCGCGTTCGGCACCCGCGCCCGGCCCGCCCACGTCGAGGTAGAGCAGCGACCGAGACCAGTCCACCCAGCCCACCAGTTCGATACGGGTCGCGCCGGTGCCCGCCGTGACCCGTACGCCGGCGCGCAGGTCCCGCAGGTTGGTGACCCGCACGGCGGCCAGTCGCTCGCTCTCCGCCACGGTCAGCGGCCGGGCCGGCTCGGGCGGGTCGGGCGCCCAGCTCAACAGCCCGAGCACCAGGGCCGTCGCGGACGTCACCGCCGTCAGACCGAGCAACAGCAGCACCGTACGCCGACGCCGGCCCGCCGAGGTCGGGCCGGCGGTGTCGGCGGCTCCGGCGGTGTCCTCGGCTCCGGTGGCGTCGGCGGTGTCCGGGGTGTCGTCGTGGCGGGTGGTGTCGCGGTTCTCCGCGAGGCTCCGCGCGGCGGCGGCCCGCTGCGTGTCGGTGGTCTTGCGGCCGGCGGTGGCCCGGCGCGCGCCGCCGGCGGACCGGCCGGCTGTGGACCTGCTCCCGGTGTCGTTGGTTCGGCTGGTCGTGGACCTGCCTCCGGAGTCGTTGGTCCGGCGGGCCTTGGACGTGTTCTTGGTGTCGTTGCTGCGGCCGGCCGCCGAGGCACCGCCGGCCGAGCCGGTGCGGTGCCGCCCGCTGCCGCTGGTCGGCCCGCTGGCACCGCTGGTCGGGCCGCTGCCGGTGCTCGGGTCGTCCGGCCGGGGTGTGGCGGTGCGGGCGGTGTCGGGCGCCGGGGTCGGAGAGGTGTCCACGGAGGTGAAACGGGCGGGGAGGCACCGGGGTGACGAGCAGGGGCGCTCGCGGCGGCCGGTCTGCGCCTCGAGCGCGACCACACGGGTGCGCACGCCGGACGAGCCGGGTGCTGCGACCGCAGTGCCGGGGGTGACCGGCCTGATGTTGGCCTGGCCACCGGCCCGGTCGGCCGCCGCGAGCGGCCTACATGAAGAGGGTAGTCCCGGTGACATGGGCCACACAATGGGAATATTGAAGCTGATCACGTACCTGGCGTGACGGCCGTTCCTGTCGGACCTCCGGCGTACCGTTGATGGCATGGCGCTCGACATTCCCCGGCTGGACAGCCGCTTCCAGGTCGTCAGTGACTTCCAGCCGGCCGGCGACCAACCGGCGGCCATTGACGATCTTGAGCGCCGGGTTCGGCGTGGCGACCGCAACACCGTGCTGCTGGGCGCGACCGGCACCGGCAAGAGCGCCACCACGGCGTGGCTGATCGAGCGGCTGCAACGCCCCACCCTGGTGCTCGCCCCGAACAAGACGCTCTGTGCGCAGTTGGCCAAGGAGTTCAGCGAGCTGCTGCCGCACAACGCGGTCGAATACTTCGTCTCGTACTACGACTACTACCAGCCCGAGGCCTACATCCCGCAGACCGACACCTACATCGAGAAGGATTCCTCGATCAACGAGGAGGTGGAGCGGCTGCGGCATTCGGCGACGATGTCGCTGCTCACCCGCCGCGACGTGATCGTGGTGGCGACCGTCTCGGCGATCTACGGTCTGGGCACCCCGGAGGAGTACCTCAACCGGGCGGTGAAGGTGCAGGTCGGGCACGAGCTCGACCGCGACCAGTTGCTGCGCCGGCTGGTCGACATCCAGTACACCCGCAACGACATGGCGTTCCAGCGGGGCACCTTCCGGGTCCGTGGTGACACCCTGGAGATCATCCCGGCGTACGAGGAGCTGGCGATCCGCATCGAGCTGTTCGGTGACGAGGTGGAGAAGCTCTACTACCTCAACCCGTTGACCGGCGACGTGGTCCGCGAGGTCGACCAGCTGGTGATCTTCCCGGCCACGCACTACGCCGCTGGTCCGGAGCGGATGGAGCGGGCGATCCGCGACATCGAGGTGGAGCTGGCCGAGCGCCTCGCCGAGCTGGAGCGGCAG
Organism: Micromonospora sp. NPDC007208; assembly: GCF_042869175.1. Classification (NCBI taxonomy): domain Bacteria; kingdom Bacillati; phylum Actinomycetota; class Actinomycetes; order Micromonosporales; family Micromonosporaceae; genus Micromonospora; species Micromonospora sp. NPDC007208. The sequence goes on from NZ_JBIAFG010000006.1 coordinate 49,184, forward strand.
GGCAAGCTGCTGGAGGCGCAGCGGCTGCGGATGCGCACCACCTACGACATCGAGATGATGCGGCAGGTGGGCTTCTGCTCCGGCATCGAGAACTACTCGATGCACATGGACGGGCGGCTGCCCGGCAGCCCGCCGCACGCCCTGCTCGACTACTTCCCCGACGACTTCCTCACCGTGGTCGACGAGTCGCACGTGACCATCCCGCAGATCGGCGGCATGTACGAGGGTGACGCGTCGCGCAAGCGGATGCTCATCGACCACGGCTTCCGGCTGCCCAGCGCGGCCGACAACCGGCCGCTGCGCTTCGACGAGTTCCTGGAGCGGGTCGGCCAGATGGTCTTCCTCTCCGCGACCCCCGGCACCTGGGAGATGGAGCAGGCCCAGGGCGAGTTCGTCGAGCAGGTGATTCGACCCACCGGTCTGGTCGACCCGGAGGTCGTGATCAAGCCGACCAAGGGCCAGATCGACGACCTGATGCACGAGATCAAGCTGCGCACCGACCGGGACGAGCGGGTGCTGGTCACCACGCTGACCAAGAAGATGGCCGAGGACCTGTCCGACTACCTCCTGGAGAACGGCATCCGGGTGCGCTACCTGCACTCGGAGGTCGACACGTTGCGCCGGGTGGAGTTGCTGCGCGAGCTGCGCAAGGGCGACTACGACGTGCTCGTCGGCATCAACCTGCTCCGCGAGGGTCTGGACCTGCCCGAGGTGTCGCTGGTGGCGATTCTCGACGCCGACAAGGAGGGCTTCCTGCGGAGCGGCCGGTCGCTGATCCAGACCATCGGGCGGGCCGCCCGTAACGTCTCCGGTCAGGTGCACATGTACGCCGACAAGATCACCCCGTCGATGGCGGCGGCGATCGACGAGACCGATCGGCGTCGGGCCAAGCAGATCGCGCACAACGAGGCGCACGGCATCAGCCCGGAGCCGCTGCGCAAGAAGATCCACGACATCCTGGACGACATCTACCGCGAGGCGGAGGACACCGAGAACTCCCGGGTCGGGGGCGCGGTGCGTCAGCTTTCCCGGGGCAAGGCGCCGGTCAAGGAGACCCGCAGCCGGAGCCGGTCCGCCGCCGCCACCACCTCGCGGGAGGGGATGGCCCGCGCCGACCTCGCCCAGCTCATCCAGGAGCTCAACGACCAGATGTTGGCCGCGGCACGCGAGCTGCAGTTCGAGCTGGCGGCCCGGATCCGCGACGAGGTCTCCGACCTGAAGAAGGAACTGCGCGGCATGGACGCCGCCGGCGTGAAGTGACGGCCACCCGGTCGGCCACGCCCAGCGCTCCGCTCGGGCCCGGCCGACCGGGGCACGCGAAGGGCGGGCACCGTTGACGGAGGTGGCGCCGATCGGCGAGATGGTCCTCGGGCTGCCCGACGCCAGCCTGCGTCCGTTCGTCGACCGGTACGTGGGCTACCGGGAACGGGCGGACGTGCCACTGGTCCGCCGGGAGTCGGCTGGCGTCTTCGTGGTGCTGATCCTGGGTTGGGGCGCTCCGCTGGACGTGACCGACCCGCGCAGCGCCGAGCGCGGTGTCACCGCTGTCGACTCGTTCGTGGCCGGCACCTTCGACAGTTGGTGCACCACGCGCACGGTGGGTGTGGGGGAGGGCATCGAGTTGCTGCTCGCCCCGCTGACCGCCCGCCGTCTCCTCGGCCTGCCGTTGAGCGAGCTGACCAATCGGGCCGTCGACGTCGGGCAGTTCCCGGGCCGTTGGCTCGATCGGCTGCGCGGCCGGCTCGCCGAGGCCCCCGGCTGGGCGGAGCGGTTCGCCCTGCTCGACAGGGTGCTCACCGCCCGGCTGGCGGCGTCCCCGCCGGTGGATCCGCGGCTCGACTGGGCGTGGCGGTGGCTCCTCGCCAGCGCGGGGCGGGGAAGCGTCGGGGTGCTCGCCGACGAGTTGGGCTGGAGCCGGCGGCACCTCGCGTCCCGGTTCCGGCAGGACGTCGGGCTGCCGCCCAAGATGGCCGCCCGGTTGCTGCGTTTCCAGCGGGCCCACGCGGCGTCGACCCAGGTCGACGCGACCGGGCGGGCCGTCGACTGGGCCGCGGTGGCGGCGGGCTGCGGCTACTACGACCAGTCCCACCTGATTCGGGACTTCCACCAGTTCGCGGGGACGACGCCGGCCGCGCTGCTCACCGCCCGGTGACGACGGCCGGCTGACCGTGGCCGCGCCGGCGACCCGCAATCGTGTTCTGCTACCCCGGGGCAGCGGAGGTCACATTCGTCCAATCCGGATCGGCACCGCCGGCCGCAGAATCGGGTCATGCGAACCATCTATCCGATCTTCCGTTATCCCGATCCCCGCGCCGCGATCGACTGGCTCGGCGCCGCCTTCGGTTTCCGGGTGCATGCCGTGCACGAGGCGCCGGACGGCACGGTGGCGCACGCCGAACTGGTCCTCGACACCGGCATGATCATGCTGGGTGGCCGGGCCGACGCCCCGTCTCGGCCGGCCGCCGACGACTGGTCGGTCTACGTGGCCGTGCCGGACGTCGACGCGCATTGCGCCCGGGCCCGCGCGGCCGGCGCCGAGATCACCCGCGAGCCGTTCGACACCGACTACGGCTCCCGTGACTACGCCGCCCGCGATCTGGCCGGCAACGTCTGGTCCTTCGGCACCTACCGACCCTGAGCCCGGCCGCACCGACCGGGACCTACGGCCCGTCGAGATCGGACCTCGCCGGCAGGAACCGCTGCTGACCTGCGGAAACGGTACGTGCGGGCCGGCCCGGCCGGTCGACGGGACCGAATGCCCTGATTGCGGTGCGCGAGCGAGCTATTGCACTGGGTGATCGTCCTGCGTAGTCTCCCTCGGTGGGGAGGCCGGGATGCCGCTGCCAACAAGTCCTGTCATTCGACGTGCACGTCTCGGCGCAGAGCTGCGCCAACTCCGTCGGCGCGAGTCGCTGACCCTGGAGCAGGTCTGCGACAGGTTGGGCTGGGCCTCGACGTCGAAGCTGTCCCGCATCGAGCTGGGCCAGAGTCGCCCGGACCTCGCCGACGTGCTCGACCTGCTGGACGTCTACAAGGTGCCCACGCCCGCCCGGGAGGCGCTGATCGTCATCGCCCGGGACGCGGCGACCAGTCGAGGCTGGTGGAAGACGCTGGGCGAGATGAGCGAACGGCAGCGCACCTACGCCGAGTTGGAGGCGGGTGCCGCCGACATCGTCGAGTACCAGCCGTCGGTGGTGCCGGGGCTGCTCCAGACGCCCGCGTACGCCCGGGTGCTGGTCACGGCCGGCGTCCAGCTCACGCCCGAGGTCGATGTGGAGGCCGAGGTGCGCGCCCGGGCGCTGCGGCAGGAGGTGCTGCGGCGGGCCTATCCGCCGCGCTACACGGCGGTGCTCGCCGAGGCGGTCTGCGACCAGGGTGACCTGCCGGTGGCGGTCTGGCGTGAACAGTTGCGGCATCTGGTCGCCGTGACCGGGTTGTCCCACGTCACGGTGCGGCTGTTGCCACGGGGGGCGGCCGGTGGCGGGCTGCACCCGCTCACACCGTATTCCTGTTATGCCTTTCCCGACCCGGCGGACCCGCGGACGGTGATGCTCGAGGCGTTGACCACCGACGTCCGGTTGACCACCGTGCTCGACGTCGACCGTTACGAGCGGATGACCGCTGCGCTGCTGGCCGCGGCGCTGTCACCGGAGGAGACGGTCACCGTGCTGGCCCGCCGCGTCGGCGAGTAACGGTTGCGGGTGTCGACGGTGCGGCGCCGCGCGGCCACCGGGCCCGGCGCCCCCGAGTCCGTCGGGACCGGCGGCCGGCGCGTGCGCACGGCACGATAACCGCGGGGTACGACAGCTCGGCTCAGGCCGGTACGTCGAGGAAGTGTTCCACCACTGGCGGTCCGGCGAAGTGGGGCCCGATCAGCGCCCGCCACTTGTCGAACCGTTCGGTGGCCCGGAAGTTCTTCTCGTGCGCCTCGACCGAGTCCCATTCGACGAGCAGCACGAAGCGGGTCGGTGACTCGATTCCTCGGGTCATCCGCACGGACCGGCAGCCGGTCGCCCCGGCGAGCACCGGGTGACCCTCGGCGTACGCGGCGGCGAACGCGTCCTCGTGTCCGGGTAGTACATCGATCAGCGCGACCTCAAGCACCATGTCGGACAGCCTCCCACGATGGTCGGGGCGGTCGGTGTCGCGGGGGTCTGTTCCGGCGTCGGCGCCGCCCCTAGGGTGGCTCAATGATCATCGACTGGCTCACCGGCACCGCGTTTCGGGTGGCCGGTACGGGTACCACCTGGGCGGAGCTGCTGGGGTTCGCGACAGGTGTGCTCAACGTGTGGCTGGTGGCCCGGCAGAAGATCGCCAACTGGCCGATCGGGATCGCCAACGTGCTGCTGCTCATGCTGCTGTTCTGGACCGCCGGGCTGTACGCCGACGCGGGGCTCCAGGTCGTGTACGTCGCGCTCGGCTGCTACGGCTGGTGGCACTGGCTCTTCGGTGGCGAGCGGCGCAGCCGGCTCACGGTGAGCCGGACGGGGCGACGGGAGTGGCTGGCGCTGACTGCCGCCGGGGTGCTGCTCACCGGCGCGCTCTGGGTGCTGCTGGACCGGGCCACCGACTCGACCGTGCCGCTGCCGGACGCGTTGACCACGGCGCTGTCCCTGCTGGCCACGTACGGGCAGACCCGCAAGCGGGTGGAGAGTTGGTGGCTCTGGATCGCCGCCGACCTGATCTACATCCCGTTGTACGCGTACAAGGGGCTGCACCTGACCGCAGGCCTCTATCTGGTCTTCCTCGCCCTGTGCGTACTCGGCTTGCGGGCCTGGCGGGCCGACAGGCGTCGGGCCGACCGGCCGAGCGCGGTTCCGCCCGGCCCGGCCCCGGTCACCGCGTGACCGCCGAGACGTCCGGACCCGCACCGGCACCACGCGTGCCGGCGCGCTCGGCCGGTGCGGAGTTCGGGCACGGGATGGTGGTGGGCAAGTTCTATCCACCGCACGCTGGGCACCACGCGCTGATCGGGGCCGCCGCCGCCCGCTGCGCCGAGGTGACAGTCGTCGTGGCGCCCTCACGTCGGGAGTCCATTCCACTCGCGCTGCGCCTCGACTGGTTGCGGGAGTCGCACGCGGACACGCCGTGGGTCCGTTTCGTCGGCAGGTACGACGACCACCCGGTGGACTACGCGGATCCGGCCGTCTGGGACGCGCACTGCGCGGTGTTCCGCGAGGCGGTCGGGTCGGTGCCGGTGGACGCGGTCTTCTCCTCCGAGGCGTACGGCGCCGAGTTGGCGCGCCGCTTCGACGCCGTACCCGTGTCGGTGGATCCGGATCGGCGGACGGTGCCGGTGTCCGGGACGGCGGTGCGCGCGGACCCGGCGGGCCACTGGCGGTGGCTGAGTCCGCCGGTGCGGGCGTGGTTCGTCCGGCGGGTGGTGGTGGTCGGGGCCGAGTCGACCGGGACCACGACGATGGCGGCGGCGCTCGCCGGGCACTACGGCACGTCCTGGGTGCCGGAGTACGGCCGGGAGCTGACCGCTCGCAAGCTGGCCCGGTTGCGCGAGCGAACGCCGGAGGCGACCGTCTTCGACGTCACCTGGGACCGGGACGACTTCCGCGCCGTGGTCCGCGAGCAGCAGGCGGCCGAGGACGCGGCGGCCCGGACGAGCGGGCCGCTGCTGGTCTGCGACACCGACGCGCGGGCGACGGCGGTGTGGGAGGAGCGCTACCTGGGCAGCGCGTCGGAGGAGGTGCGGGCGGCGGCCCGCCGGCCGGCGTTGTACCTGCTGACGGATCACCGGGGGGTGCCGTTCACCGATGACGGGCTGCGCGACGGTGAGCACCTGCGGGCCTGGATGACCGAGCGGTTCCGCAGCGAGCTGGCGGGGTGCGGGGTGCCGGTGGTGGAGCTGACCGGGTCGCACGCCGAGCGGTTGGCCCGGGCGGTGCGAGCCTGCGACGACCTGCTCGCGGCCGGCTGGTCGCTCGCCGACCCGATCGCCGCACCCGACCTGCACTAGCCTCCTAGGAAGCCCTAGGCGGTGTGCGAGGCCGCGCGGGGTGGTCAGCGCCACCGGGTGCCCGGGGTGTGATCACGGGGCGTGGTGGGCAACAATGGTCACCGAGGAGGGGAGTATTCCCCCGCAACGGAGTCGTCAGCACGGTCGATCGCCGGAACCACGGCGGCCCGACCCGGCCCCGTAGGTCGCCGCCCCTTTGCGGGGCGACGGCGGAAGAGACCTCCGACAGTCACCAGAGTGAGCGACAGCGGCACGCCGGCTCCCGCAGGGGCGTACGGTGTGCCCGACGCCGCGTGTCTGCCGGAGGAATGAACGTTGGACGTGTCCGGATTGGTGTGGGCGGGGACGCTGGTCGCACTGACTGCGGTCCTGCTCGTCGACCTGTTGATCATTGGTCGGCGCCCGCACGAGCCCAGTGTGCGGGAGTCGAGCCTCTGGGTCGCCTTCTACGTCGGTCTCGCCCTGCTCTTCGGCGCGGGTGTCTGGCTGACCTCCGGGGCCAGCGCGGCCGGGCAGTTCTACACCGGCTGGCTCACCGAGTACAGCCTCTCGGTGGACAACCTCTTCGTCTTCGTGATCATTATGGCCCGCTTCGGGGTGCCTCGGCAGTACCAGCAGAAGGTGCTGCTCGTCGGCATAGTGCTGGCGCTGGTGATGCGCGGCGGGTTCATCGCCGCTGGTGCGGCCCTGATCACGCAGTTCTCCTGGGTCTTCTACATCTTCGGCGCGTTCCTGATCTACACCGCGGTGAACCTGGCCCGGCAGGGTGAGCCGGACGAGGACGAGTTCTCCGAGAACGTGCTGATCCGGTGGAGCCGCAAGGCGCTGCCCATCTCGAAGGACTACGACGGCGCGAAGCTCACCACCCACGTGGCCGGCAGGCGGCTGTTCACCCCGATGCTGATCGTGATGATCGCGATCGGCACCACCGACCTGATCTTCGCACTGGACTCGATCCCGGCGATCTTCGGCATCACCCAGGAGCCGTACCTGGTCTTCACCGCGAACGTCTTCGCGCTGATGGGCCTCCGTCAGCTCTACTTCCTGCTCGGTGGCCTGCTCGACCGGCTGATCTACCTGAGCTACGGCCTGGCCGTCGTGCTCGGCTTCATCGGGGTCAAGCTGGTGCTGGAGGCGCTGGCCGACAACAACCTGCCGTTCATCAACGGTGGCGAGCACGTCGGCTGGGCGCCGCACATCCCGATCTGGTTGTCGCTGCTGGTCATCATCGGCACCCTGGGCATCGCCACCGCCGCCAGCCTGATCAAGTCCTCCCGGGACCGGCGTCGCGAGTTGGCCGACGCCCGACGCTGACCGGTCACCGGCCGGGTGCGGACACGCGCCCGGCCGGCAAAGGGCGGCTTCCGGAATACGCCCTAGACCCGGTGGGCGCCCACAAGCGTGGCGGTCCGGTCGGCCGGTAGCGGCTCCTCGATGACCCGCCGTCGCCGGTAGCAGGCGTGCAGCATCCGGCGCTGGCCGCCCTCGCCGGGTGGGGCGGTGACGATGCCGATGTGGTGGATCTTGCGGCCGGGTCGGGCGAAGAAGTAGAGATCGCCGGGGCGTTCCGCGCCCAACGGCAGTGGGGTGGTGGCCACGGCCTGGTCGTCGGCGTCGCGGGGCAGCAGCACCCCGAACCGCCGCCAGGCCAGGTGCACCAGCCCCGAGCAGTCGATGCCGTGCGCGGAGAGACCGCCCCAGATGTAGACCACGTCCAGCAGTCGCTGTGCCACCGCGAGCGCCTGCTCGGCGGTCGGCGACGTGGCCGGCGCCGGGACCAGGTGCCCATCGGGCAGCCAGAGCGGCGTGTCCCGGCCGGGGACGTGCACCGGCCGCCAGTCGTCGTACGCGGGGCCGGCCGGGACAAGGCGGGTGCCGACGACGACTCCGGGCAGCACCAGCGGCCCGTTCGGGGCGGCGTGCAGCCCGGTGACCGTGGCGTCCACCACCAGCGGGTGTTCGGTGCTGGTGTGGGCCGGGTCCGGAACGGCCAGTTGCCCGGCGGGGAGCCAGCCGGGGTAGCCGCGAGGATCCAGCTTGGCGGCTGGTTGTTCGACGGCGACGACGCGGGCCCAACCGTCCGGGCGCAGCTCGCTGACGAGGACCCGTTCGCCGAGCAGAAGTTGGCTCAGCACGCAGTCGCCGACCTGCTGGTCGGTGTCCAGTCCGGAGACCCAGGTGGGGATGTCGACACCGGCGGTCAGCGCCGGGCAGTCGACCGGGCGGACCGCCTCGGGGGAGGTCCACAGCGTCGCCACGGCGACCCGGACGACGGCCTCGCGGCCCGGTTGCAGCTCCACGTCAACCCCCAGCTCGGTCGGCTGTCCAGAGAAACCCTATGAAAGAAACCGACGGTCCTCAACCACGAGCCTGCACTTTTGCTTCAGCAAGGCCGGAGATGCCCAGGCCAGGGGCGTCCGGCAGCACCACTGTCGCCCCGTCGTAGCGGATGCCGCCCTGCACCGGCGACCAGGCCAGCCACCACGCGGCGTCCAGGTCGGCGACCGCAGTGGTGCCGTACGCGGCGACCAGGCTCGCCGCCGCCCCGATACCGACCTGGCTCTCCATCATCGAGCCGACCACAGTGCCGAGCCCGTGGGCGGTGGCCAGGTCGAGGAGGGTACGGGCCGGGTGCAGCCCACCGCACTTGGCCAGCTTGACGTTGACCAGGTCGGCGGCCCGGCGGCGGATCACCTCCACCAGGTCACGGACCCCGAAGACGGCCTCGTCGGCCAGGATCGGCACGGACACCCGGTCGCTGACCCAGGCCAGCCCGTCCAGGTCCCAGCGGATCACCGGCTGCTCGACCAGCTCGACGTCGAGCCCGGCGTCCTCGATGCCGCGGATCACCCGGACCGCCTCCCGGGGCGTCCAGCCCTGGTTGGCGTCCAGCCGGATCCGGGTGCCGGGGCCGACGGCCGCCCGTACCGCCCGCACCCGGTCCAGGTCACTCGCCGCGTCGGTGCCGACCTTCAACTTGAGCACGTCGAAGCCGTCGGCCTGCCGCTGCCGTGCCGCGGTCGCCAGGTCCACCGCGTCGCCCGCCGCCAGCGTGACGTCCGTCGGGACCCGCAGCGAGGTGCCCCCGAGCAACCGCACCAGGGGTACGCCCAGCCGCCGCGCGGCGAGGTCGTGCAGGGCGACGTCCACCGCCGCCTTCGCGGCCTCGTTGCCGACCACCGCGCGCTGCACCTCGGCGCACCGGGCCACCAGGTCGTCCGGGTCACGGCCGATCAGCTGTGGGCCGAGCAGTTCGCGGACGCACGCCTGGGCGCCGGCGACGGACGCGCCGGTGACCTGCCAGACCTGGGGCGCCTCGCCGAAGCCGGACCGGCCGTCGCTGTCGACGAGTTCGACGACCAGGGTGTCCACTGTGGTGGTACGTCGCAGCGCGGTGACGAACGGGGTGTGGAGGGGAGCGGAAACCCGGTGGGTGCGTACCGCCGAGATCGTCATGTGAGGCACCCTATACGGAGGTTCACGGTGGGAGGGGAGACCAGATGACCGGGCAGGGCTGGGAGCTGGTGGGTGCACCGAACGCGCGTGATCTGGGCGGGCTCGTCGGCGCGGACGGGCGACGGGTCCGGGTCGGACAGCTGATCCGCACACCGGCGCTGGGTCGGCTGACCGACGAGGACCTACCGGTGCTGGCGAAGCTCGGTCCGGCGTGCGTGGTCGACCTGCGCGACGGCACGGAGATCGCGGTCGCCCCGCAGGACCGGTTCGCCGGTGAGCCACGGGTGGTGCGCCTGCCGGTGCACGATCCGGAGCACCCGGTCTTCACCTACGTCTCGGCGGTGCTGCTCGGTCACGACCTGGACGCGTACGCGGAGCTGGCCCGGCAGGGCACGGCGGGGGCGATGGCGGCGATCTACCGCTGGTTCGTCACGGGTGAGTCGGCGCGGGTCGGTTTCGCCGAGGCGGTGCGGCTGGCGGCCCGGCCGGAGAACCTGCCGCTGCTCTACCACTGCTCCGCCGGCAAGGACCGCACCGGGTGGCTGACCGTCGTCCTGTTGACGGCGCTCGGGGTGGACGAGGCGGCGATCCGCGCCGACTACCTGCGCAACAACGAGCTGACCGACAGCCTGCGGGCGGTGATCGTCGAGGCGATGCGCCGGCGCAATCCCGAGCTGGACGTCGACGCGGTGCTGCCGGTGCTGGAGGTCCGCGCCGAGTACCTCGACGCCGGGTACGCCGAGGTGCGTCGGGTGCACGGCTCGTTCGACGCGTACCTGCGCGACGGGCTGGGGCTGACCGACTCCGACCTCAGCGCGCTGCGGGCGCAACTGCTGGAGTGACCGGCGCGTCGGTGGGTGTGCCGGCGCGGGCGGCGCGGCCGGTGACGATCAGTGCCTGGCCGGCGGCGTAGGTCGCCATCACCAGCACCGGTGCGCCGGGTGGTTGGGCCACCTCGGCGACCCCGGCGGCGATCAGCAGGTCGGAGCCGAGGAACAGCGCGGCGCCGAGGCCGACGCGCCAGCCCTGCGTGGTGGCGGTGCTGGCCATGGCGGCCAGCGCGAGCGCGTAGCCGGCCACCGGCACGGCCAGCCCGGCGTCGGTGAGCCCGGCCCACATCCAGGTCAGGGCGACGACGGTCAGCACCGCGTACCCCAGGGGGACGGCGACCAGCGGCGCCCGGCGCAGCGCGGTGGCGGCGCCGTGTCGGGTGAAGGCCGCGAGGTAGCAGAGGTGCGTGCCGAGGAAGCAGGCCATGCCGGCGAGGAACCAGCCGGTGCCGTCGATCATGAGGGCGATGTCGCCGCCGGTGGCGAAGGCCAGCCCGGCGAGCAGCAGCCGGTCCGGTCGGGCCGCGCGTTCGGCGCTGGCCCGCCAGAGGTACGCGGCCAGCAGCGGCATCAGCAGCGGCTTGGTGAGCAGGAAGGCCACGCCGCCGCCGGTGGCGTTGGCCAGCAGGTTCGCGGCCGTCACGACGAGGAAGGCGATCAGCACGGTGCGACTGCGGGGCATCGGCGGCTCCGGGGTGGGGTGCGAGCAGCCTAGCCCGCACGCACCGCCAAGGCTGTCGGGTCAGAGCTGGTGGCGGGTGGCCCAGACCTGCGCGGAGATGTGCGCGAGCAGCAGGCAGGCGTCGTCCTCCACGTCGTCGCCACCGGCCAGGTCGGTGGTGGTGCAGACGGCGATCAGGTACGGCGGGGCGTCGTCGGGCAGCACCAGGCCGGCGCCGTGGCGGACGCCGCGTACCCAACCGTTCTTGTGCGCGATGCGGGTGCCCTCGGGCAGGCCGGCGGCGAGGTCCTCGCGGTGTTCCTGGGCGAGTAGGACGTCCAGCATGGTGGTGCAGGCGGCCGGCGAGGCGAGGTGGCCGGGGGTGTCGGCGCCGGTGGCCAGGGTGCCGAGCAGGGCGGCCAGGTCGGCGGCGGTGACGGTGTTGGTGATGCCGGCCTCGCGGGCGGCGAAGTCCTCGATGCCGCGGCCGGTGACGCTGTTGCGGGCGCCGGCGAGCGCCCAGACCTCGGCGACCGCCGGCAGCCCGACGTGGCCGAGGACGAGGTTGGTGGCGAGGTTGCTGGAGCGCACGATCATCCGGTCGGCCAGCCAGCGCAGCGTCGCCGTGCCGCCGAGGCGGTCCCAGACCGCGTCGTCGTTGTCGTAGTGCTGCGCGTTGGCGAAGCGGGGTGCGCCGGGCTGGGCGGAGTCGAAGTCGTTGACGACCGGGACCGGGGCGTCCAGGTCCAGGGTGCCGGCCTCGGCGGCGCGGTGCAGCGCGGCGAGCACCGCCACCTTCATGGTGCTCGCGGCGTAGTGGGCGGCGTCCGGGTGGCGGGTCCAGGTGGGCGGCGCGTCGAGCCGCCCCACGTACGCGGAGACGGTGCCGGGCACCCGGTCCAGGTGGGCGTCGAGATCATCCCAGGTCATGCCGGTGACCGTAGCGGATCACGGGGCGGGCGGGTTCGCGTACCCGTCGGGGGAAAACGGACGGGCGCGCCGGCCGCAAGCGGTCGACGCGCCCGGTGTCGGGTGCTGGTGGGTCAGCCGGCGTGCTTGCGGCGGGCGGCGGCGCGGCCCCGCTGCTGCTGGTCGAGCACCACCTTGCGGATGCGCACCGAGGTCGGGGTGACCTCGACGCACTCGTCCTCGCGGCAGAACTCCAGAGCCTGCTCCAGCGAGAGCTTGCGCGGCGGGATCAGCTTCTCCGTCTCGTCGGAGGTCGATGCCCGCATGTTGGTGAGCTTCTTCTCCTTGGTGATGTTGACGTCCATGTCGTCGGAGCGGGAGTTCTCCCCGACGATCATGCCCTCGTACACCTCGGTGGTGGGGTCGACGAAGAGCTGGCCGCGCTCCTGGAGGTTGATCATCGCGAAGGCGGTGACCGCGCCGGCCCGGTCGGCGACCAGCGAGCCGTTGTTGCGGGTACGCAGCTCGCCGAACCACGGCTCGTACGACTCGAAGACGTGGTGCAGGATGCCGGTGCCCCGGGTGTCGGTGAGGAACTCGGTGCGGAAGCCGATCAGGCCGCGCGCCGGAACCAGCCACTCCATGCGGATCCAGCCGGTGCCGTGGTTGACCAGCTGCTCCATCCGGCCCTTGCGGGTGGCGAGGAGCTGGGTGATGGCGCCCAGGTACTCCTCCGGGGCGTCGATGGTCAGGCGCTCGACCGGCTCGCAGGTCTTGCCGTCGATCTCCTTGGTGACCACCTGCGGCTTGCCGACGGTCAGCTCGTAGCTCTCCCGGCGCATCTGCTCGACCAGGATGGCCAGCGCCAGCTCACCGCGGCCCTGCACCTCCCAGGCGTCCGGTCGCTCGGTGGGCAGGACCCGCAGCGACACGTTGCCGATCAGCTCCTTGTCGAGCCGGTCCTTCACCATGCGCGCGGTGACCTTGGAGCCCTTGACCCGGCCGACAAGCGGCGAGGTGTTGGTGCCGATGGTCATCGAGATGGCCGGCTCGTCGACGGTGATCAGCGGCAGCGCGACCGGGTTATCGACGTCGGCGAGGGTCTCACCGATCATGATCTCCGGGATGCCGGCGACGGCGATGATGTCGCCCGGGCCGGCGGTCTCGGCCGACGTGCGCTCCAGGCCCTCGGTCATCAGCATCTCGGAGATGCGGACCCGCTGGGTGCTGCCGTCGGTGCGGCACCAGGCCACCGTCTGACCCTTGTTGATGGTGCCCTGGCGGACCCGGCACAGCGCCAGCCGGCCGAGGAACGGCGAGGCGTCCAGGTTGGTGACGTGCGCCTGCAGCGGCGCGCCGTCCTCGTACGAGGGTGCCGGGATGGTGTCCAGCAGGGTGCGGAACAGCGGCTCCAGGGAGGTGCTGTCGTCGGGCACCGAGCCGTCGGCGGGCTGGGTCAGCGAGGCGATGCCGTCGCGGGCGCAGGCGTAGACGATCGGGAAGTCGATCTGCTCCTCGTCGGCGTCCAGGTCGAGGAAGAGCTCGTAGGTGTCGTCCACGACCTCCTTGATCCGGGCGTCCGGGCGGTCCACCTTGTTGATCACCAGGATGATCGGCATCCGGGCCCGCAGCGCCTTGCGCAGCACGAAGCGGGTCTGCGGCAGCGGGCCCTCGCTGGCGTCGACGAGCAGCACCACACCGTCGACCATGGTCAGGCCGCGTTCCACCTCGCCGCCGAAGTCGGCGTGGCCGGGGGTGTCGATGATGTTGATGGTGACCGGGTCGGAGCCGTCGGCCGGCAGGTAACGCACGCCGGTGTTCTTGGCCAGGATCGTGATGCCCTTTTCCCGCTCCAGGTCACCGGAGTCCATCACCCGCTCGGTGTTCTCGCCGCGTGCGCCGTACGCGCCGGCCTGCCGCAACATGGCGTCGACCAGGGTGGTCTTGCCGTGGTCGACGTGAGCGATGATGGCGACGTTGCGGAGGTCGGTGCGAAGCTGCATACCCTCTATCCTTCCGCCTGCGCTCGCGCAGGCTGCGTCGGGGTCACCCCCAGGTGCCCCTGATCTATGGTGAAACCGCTGTGCCGGTGGTTCCCCCGGCTGGCATGCTGGCACCCGTGTCCCGGGGGCCTGAGTGCACGACCTGCTGACCTGGGTGCAGGGTCTGCCCACCCTGTGGATCTACCTGGTCGCCGCGCTGATCGTGGCGGGCGAGACCGCGGTGATCTTCGGCCTGCTGGTGCCGGGTGAGGCTACCCTGCTGCTGGTCGGCTTCCTCACCTACAACGGTACCTTGCGGCTCGGGCCGGCGTTGCTCGCGATGATCGTCGCGGCGGTCCTCGGCGATGGGCTGGCGTTTCGCGCCGGACGGCGGTACGGCCCTCGGCTGCGCGCCGGGCTGGGTCACCGGGTCGGGCCGCAGCGGTGGGCCCGCGCCGACGCCATGCTGGCCCGCCTCGGTGGTCGGGGCGTGTTCGCGGCCCGGTGGGTGGCTTTCGCCCGCACCCTGGTGCCCCGGCTGGCCGGTGCGGCCGGCATGCCGTACCGGCGGTTCGCCGTGTGGAACCTGGCCGGGGTGGTGACCTGGGTGGGCGGCTCGGTGCTGCTCGGTCACCTCGCGGGTGAGTCGTACGACACGGTCTCCCGGCTGCTCGGCCGGGCCACCGGGGTGGCGTTCCTGCTGTTGGCCGGCCTGGTGGGCGTGGTGCTGGTCGGCCGGTGGCTGGGTCGCAACCCCGACCCGGTGCGCGCGCTGCTGTCCCGGGCGGGCGCGCTGCCCCCGGTGCGGTGGCTCACGGCCCGCTACGGGGTGCTGTTCTTCCTGGTGGCGATGCGGATCGGCCCGGCCTGGACGCTGCTGCTCAATCTGGCCGCCGGGCTGTTGCTGCTGTTCGCCGCCGGGCTCGCCATCGCCGGTCTGCTCGCGGTGGCGGTGCGCAACAGTGGGCTGGCCGCGCTGGACGGGGCCGTCGCGGGGTGGTTCGCCGCCCGGCGTACCCCGGACGCCGCCGACGTCACGATGGTCGTGGTGTCGGTGGTACGAGGGTGGGTGTTGATCCTGTTGGTGGCGCTGGTGGCGGCGGTGCTGGCGTGGCGCAACCGGCCGTGGCGGGCGGACCTGCTCAGTGTGGTCGGCACGGTGGGCGCGTTCGTGCCGCTGGTGGTGTTGGCCGTGGTGGCCGAGCTGACCGGCCCGAACGGGACCGCCCCGGGCGGCGGGGAGGTGGCTCCGCTCTCGACCCAGAACGCTGTGGTCGCGGCGAGCTTCTGCACCCTGGCCTGGCTGGTGTCGCGCAGCGCCCACTGGCCGGTGGCCGTGGCCGCCTGGACCGCCGCCGCGGCGGGGGTGCTCGGGATCGGCGGCGCGCGGCTCTACCTCGGGCTGGACACGGCGAGCGGGACGGCCGCGGCGGTGCTGCTCGGGGTGCTCTGGACGGTGGTGTTCATGATCGCCTGGGCGACCCGGGACCGGGCGGTGGGGGATCGTCAACCGCCGGTGGACCAGACCGGGCGGCCGTCGCAGGGGGACCGCCGCCCGGTCGAGCCCTAGGGCGCGGCGACCGGCTCGGGTGACCTCGGGGTGGCCTGCACCGGGTCCCGCGCGATGCGGCCGGGCCACCAGAAGCGGTCGCCGAGCAGGAAGGCCAGCGCCGGCACCAGGACGGTGCGGACCAGCAGGGTGTCGAGCAGGACACCGATGCAGACGATGATGCCGATCTGGGTCAGGGTGATCAGCGGCAGTACGCCGAGCACGGCGAAGACCGCGGCGAGCAGCACTCCGGCGCTGGTGATCACGCCGCCGGTGACCCGCAGGGCGGAGAGCATCCCGGCGCGGGTGCCGGCGCTGCGGGCGTCCTCCCGGGCCCGGGTGACCAGGAAGATGTTGTAGTCCACCCCGAGCGCCACCAGGAACACGAAGGCGAGCAGCAGCACGCCGCTGTCCAGGGCGGGGAAGCCCAGCACGTGGTCGAAGAGCAGCCAGGCCGCGCCGAGGCTGGCGAAGAACGACGCGATCACGGTGAGCACCAGCAGCAGCGGTGCGAGCAGGCCGCGCAGCAGGAGCACGAGCACGGCGCCGACCAGCAGCAGGATGATCGGCAGGATGAGTCGTAGGTCACGCTCGTTGGCCTCGTCGGAGTCGTAGGTGGCGGCCACGGAGCCACCGACGATCGCCCCGGACGGGGTGTCGGCGCCGGCGGCGGCCGGCGGCGCGGAGTCGGGAACGGCGGCGACCGCCGCGCGCAGCGCCTCGATCGCGCGGTCCGAGGCGGTGGTGCCGGGTTCGGCGTCGAGGACCACGTCGACCTGGGCGACGGCCGCGCCGGCGTCGCCGGGGCGGGCCGAGGCGACGCCGGGTACCGCGGTGGCGGCGTCGGTGACCGCCCGCACCGCCGCCGGGGTGGTGAGCACGGCGACGGGTTGGGTGCTGCCGGCCGGGAAGGCCCGCGCCAGGGTCTGCGCCCCGGTCACCGCCTCGGGCTCGGCCCGGAACTGTTCGGTCTCGGACAGGCCGGTACGGATGCCGAGCCCACCCGGCGCCAGGCCGCCGAGGAGCAGCGTGGCCAGCGTGGCGACCACCACCGGGCGGCGTTGCACGGCGGCGCCGAGTCGACCCCAGAGCCGACCCTCGCGGACCGGGCCGCCGACGCGGGGTACGAACGGCCAGAACAGGCCGCGACCGAAGAGCACCAGCACGGCGGGGAGCACGAACAGGGTCGAGAGCATGGCGAAGACCACACCGGTGGCGCAGGCCACCGCCAGCGCCCGGTTGGTCTCCTGCTCGCTGAGCAGCAGGGTGAGGACGCCGAGTACGACGGTGCCGCCGCTGGCCAGGATGGGCTCCGCGGTGCGGCGTAGCGCGGCGCGCATCGCCGCGAACCGGTCCTCCTCGCGGCGCAGCTCCTCCCGGTAGCGGGCGATGAGCAGCAGCGCGTAGTCGGTGGCGGCGCCGAAGACCAGCACGCTGGCGATGCCGGTGACCTGCCCCTGCTGGAGGTTGATGCCGACGCCGGGCACGATGACGTCCACCGCGCGCAGGGTGAGCTGCTCGGTCGCGGCGACCACGACCAGCGGCACGATCCACAGGAACGGGCTGCGGTAGGTGATCAGCAGGAGCAGCGCGACCACGGCGGCGGTCACCACGAGCAGGGTGACGTCGGCGCCGTCGAAGACCGAGGAGAGGTCGGCGGTGAAGGCCGGGGCGCCGGTCACCTCGGCGGTCAGCCCGTCGGGCAGGTCGGCCAGGGTGGCGCGTAGCTGGGTCACCGTGTCGGTGACGGCCTCCTGCCCGCCGGCGGTGTCCAGCGGTACGGCGACGAGGGCGACCGCGCCGTCGGGGGAGACCTGGGCGGGGCTGACCTGCCCGCCCACCGCGAAGCGGCGCAGGCCCTCGGCGCGAGCGCCGACGGTGGCCCGGTCGGCCTCGCTCAGCGTGCCACCGTCGCCCCGGCTGACCACCACGATGGCCGGTTGCACCTCGCTGGAGGGCAGCTGGTCCTGGAGACGTTGCACCTGGGTCGACTGCCACTGCGCGGACAGGCCGGTGGCGGAGACCGGCGCCGGGTTGTCCGGCTGGGGTGTCGCGAAGACGGCCGCGCCCACGACGGTCGCGGCGGCCACGGTGAGCCAGGCGGCCAGCCGGCCACGAGCGACTCTGGTGAACACAGACATCAGGTGACCTCAAGGTATTTCGAAAGCCGAGTATCTTGATAGCCGAGATTATCCGGGGCTGATCTATGCTGCAACCCGGGGGACCGACGACGGGAAGAGCGGCGCGAGGTGGCGACTCACGGCATGTACCGACGGCGCGACACGCGCCGCGAGCAGCTGGTCGCCGAGATCACCAACAACCTTCGGCGGTACGCGGTGGACGCCCAGCAGGTCGGCCACGCCTTCGCCAACCTGCACGGCCTCAACCCGACCGACCTGCAGGCGTTGATCGCCGTGATGGACGCCGAGCTGCTCGGTGACCCGATCACCCCCGGCCGCCTCGGTGAGCAGCTCAACCTCTCCTCCGGCTCGGTCACGGCCCTGATCGACCGGCTGGAGCGGGCCGGGCACATCCGCCGGGACCGGGACACCGTCGACCGACGCAAGGTGCTGCTGCACTACGCCGACCAGGGCGCCGCCCTGGCCATGCAGTTCTTCCAGCCGCTGGGCGCCCGCACCGACACGGTGATGGACCGCTTCGGCGAGGACGAGCTGGAGGTGGTGCACCGGTTCATGGCGGAGATGAGCGAGTCGCTGCGGGGGCACCGGGACGCGGTACGCGCCGCCCGGCCGGAGTCACCCCGCCGCCCGACGGGCTGACCGGTGCCGGACCGGCTCGTCACCCGCCTCGCCAGCGCCGCGCTGCGGCTGCCGCCGACCCGCCCCGGCCCGGTGCGGGTCACGCGTGACCTCCCGGTGCGGGCCCGCGACGGTGTGGTGCTGCGCACCGACCACTACGCCCCGGGCGTCGGCGGCGCGCCGACCGTGCTGATCCGCACCCCCTACGGGCGGGGTGGACCACTGCGGCTGCTCGGTCGGCTGCTCGCCGCCCGGGGTCGACACGCGGTGATCCAGTCGTGCCGCGGCACCGGCGGCTCCGGCGGGACCTTCGCCCCGCTGGTGCACGAGCGCGACGACGGCGCGGACACCCTGGACTGGCTGCGTCGCCAACCCTGGTGGTCCGGGCAACTGGGCATGTTCGGGGTCAGCTACCAGGGCTTCGCCCAGTGGGCGCTGGCCGCCGACGCCGGCGAGGAGCTGCGCGCGATGGTCGCCGTGGTGACCGCCTCGGCCACCCGCGACTCGACGTACGCGGGGGAGTCCTTCGCCCTGGACACCGTGCTCACCTGGGCAGAGCTGCTGCACGCGCAGACCGTGCCGTGGCTGGCCCGCCAGTGGGAACTCAAGCGGGGGCAGCCCCGGCTGGCCGCCGCGCTGGAGCACCTCCCCCTGGCCGACGCCGACCGGGTGGCCACCGGGGTGAGCATCCCGTTCTTCCAGGAGTGGCTGCGCCACCACACCCCCCAGGCCGCGTACTGGCGGACCCGGGTCTTCGCCGACCAGGTCGCCCAGGTGCGGGCGCCGGTGGTCATGGTCACCGGTTGGCACGACATCTTCCTTCCCGCCCAGCTCGACGACCACGCCGTTCTGCGCGCCGCCGGCACCCCGGCGCGCCTGGTGATCGGCCCGTGGACGCACGGCAGCCCCGGACTGTTCGTGGCCGCGCTGCGCGAGGGGCTGGCCTGGCTCGACGAGCACCTGCCGGCCGCGCCCCGACCGCCCGGACGGGCGCGGTCCGCCGCGCCGCCGGTCCGGCTGTATGTCAGCGGCGCCGGCGGCGGCTGGCGGGACCTGCCGGACTGGCCACCACCGGCCGTCGAGACCGCCTGGCACCTGCAACCCGGTGGAGCGCTGGCGGCGCGCCCACCGGTCGCGTCGACGCCGGACGAGTTCCGCTACGACCCCGCCGACCCCACCCCGTCGCTGGGCGGGCCGCTGCTCGTCGCCCAGCGGGCCGGCCCGGTGGACAACCGGCGCGTCGAGGCCCGCCCCGACGTGCTGACCTACACCAGCGACCCGCTGACCGAGCCGGTCGAGGTGATCGGCCCGATCCGCGCCGAGATCCACGTCCGCAGCGACCTGCCGTACCTGGACGTCTTCGTTCGTCTGTGCGACGTGGACCGCAAGGGTCGTTCGTGGAACGTGTGCGACGGTCTGGTGCGGGTCACCCCCGAGCGCTTCCGGGTCGATCCCTGCGGGACGCTGCGGGTCCCGGTGCCGCTCTGGCCGACCGCGTACCGATTCGCCGCCGGGCACCGACTACGGGTGCAGGTCTCCGGTGGCGCCCATCCGCGGTGGGCCCGCAACCCCGGCACCGGGGAACCCCTCGGCACGGCGGTGACGCTGCGTGCCGGCCGGCGGCAGGTTCTGCACGATCCGGCCCACCCCTCGGCGCTGCTCCTGCCGATCGTCCACTCAGCCCCACCGCAGCCTCCAATCTGAACAGACCCCATCTGAACTGGGCGTTTGTCCAAAACGCGGGCTATGGTTGAGCCAACGCCCGGCGCCGTGCACCAGTAGGCCGGGCTCGCCCCAAGCCCAGCACCGCGTACGCGGTGTGACGTCGTGCCCGGTCCCCACCTCTCGGAAAGGGGGACCCCATGACCCGGGCCCCGGCTAATCTCCTGGCCGTCCGAAGCCTGCTCCTCACTCACCTCGACAACGCCCCCGGCTCAGACGACCTGGACCCGGGCGAGGTCGGCATCGTCGGCGACTCGGACCACCGGGGCGGCTACCACTGCGGATCGGACCGGGTGGTCCCCAACGACTACTCGGTGGTCGAGTCGCCCCGCGACCGGGCCGGGCTGACCCTCGACGCGGCGGCGCTGGACGTCGGCCAGTTCAGCGTCCGCTCCGGTGGTCGTACGAACACCCTGCCGAGCTTCTCGGTCTGGTGCGTCGCGCAGTGCGCCGCGAACGCGGCCGACGCCCGGGACATCCGGGAGATCATCTACAGCCCCGACGGCACCACGGTGAAGCGGTGGGACCGCCTCGGCAAGCGCACCAGCGGCGACAGCTCACACCGCTGGCACACCCACTTCAGCTTCTTCCGCGACGCCATCAAGGCGGGCCGCGACCAGCGACCCCTGTTCCGCCGCTACCTCAGCTCCATCGGACTCCTGGAGGACGACGACATGACCCCCGAAGAACACAACTGGCTGGCCACCGTCCACAAGAACCTCACCGTGCTGGATGGCCGCAACCCGGTCGGGCAGATCTACACCCGCATGGCGATGGGTGAGGACGTCACCGTTCCGAACTACACCCCGGCGCACCCGACGCTCAAGTCGCTCGCCGCCCAGATAGGCACGCTGCAGACGGCGCTGACCGCGTTGTCCAACCAGGACTTCACCGACGAACCGGCGATCGTCCAGGGCGTGCTGGCCTCGCTGACGCCGGAGAAGATCGCGGCGGCCATCCCGCCCACCATGGCCAAGCAGGTCGCCGACGAGCTGGCCCGCCGGCTGGTCGCCTGAGCGAGGGGCGGCCCGAGGCCGCCGGGCCGCCCCTCTTGGCGCGGTTCCGCAACAGTTGTTGAGCAATAGATATTGCGCAAGAGCTGTTGCGGATGCCACGCTGTTGCCATGGACAGCTCCGACGTACGCCAGATCACCGACTCCCGGGTGCTGGCCGCCATGTCCCACCCGCTGCGTCGCCGGCTGATGGACGTCCTCAAGGTGCACGGCCCCTCCACCGTCGGCCTGCTCGCCGAGCGCACCGACCAGGCCCCCGCGAACGTCAGCCACCACCTCAAGGTCCTCGCCGGCGCGGACCTGGTCACCGAGGCGCCCGAGTTGGCCCGGGACCGGCGCGAGCGGTGGTGGCGCCTGGTCACCCGGGCGCTGCGCTGGTCCAACACCGACTTCGACGCCGACCCGGCCTCCCGGGCGGTCGCCGACGCCGCCACCTCACTCAACCTCGACCGGCACGTCGCCCTGGCCCGAGCCTGGCACGGCGCCGACGAGACCACCCAGGCCAGCTGGAACGACGCGCCGTTCTCCACCGACCACTGGCTGCGCCTCACGCCCGAGGAACTGGCCGAGCTGAGCCACGAGCTGATCGACGTTCTCGCGCGCTGGGCCAACCGGGACCTGCCCGACGACGACGCCGACCGCAGGCCGGTCTTCGTGTTCGTCCACGGCGTACCGGCCCGACCGTGACCACCGCCACCCGCGGCGACTCCACCGACGTCCGTCCGAGGGGTGGGCTGCTGCGGCACCGCGACTTCCGGCTGCTCTGGGCCGGCCAGGCGGTCAGCAGCGTCGGAAGCAACGTCACCACGGTCGCGCTGCCCCTGGTCGCGGTCGCCGTCCTCGACGCCGGCACCTTCCAGGTGGCGGTGCTCACCGCCGCGGCCTGGCTGCCCTGGTTGCTGATCGGCCTGCCGGCCGGCGCGTGGGTCGACCGGCTGCCCCGCCGGCCGGTGATGGTGATCTGCGACCTGCTCTGCGCGGTGGCTTTCCTCAGCGTGCCGCTGGCCGCCCTGCTGGACCGGCTCACCGTCGCGCAACTGCTGGTGGTCGCCCTCGGCGCGGGCGCGGCACGGGTCTTCTTCGAAACCGCCGACCAGGTCTACCTGCCGGTGCTGCTGCGACCCGGGCAACTGCCGGAAGGCAACGCCAAGCTCCAGGCCGCCCAGACCGTGAGCTACGTCGTGGGGCCCGGCCTCGCCGGTCTGATCGCCCAGCTCACCGGTGCCGTCGCCGCACTGCTGCTGGACGCGCTCACGTTCCTGCTCTCCGCGGTGTTCCTGCTGCGCATCCGCACCCGCGAACCACGGGTACGCCCCTCGGACCGAACCCGATCGCTGCGCCGGGACATCACCGAGGGGCTGCGCTTCGTCATCCGGGACCCGTACCTGCGGGTGCTCACGGTCTTCGGCGCGGCCAGCAACATCGGGCTGACCGGCTACCAGGCCGTCCTGGTGGTCTTCCTGGTGCGCGACCTGCGTCTCGAGCCGGGCCTGGTGGGCGGGCTCGTCGGAGTGATGAGCGCCGGCGGGATCATCGGAGCGCTGCTCGCCACCACCGTGGCGCGGCGCTACGGCACCGCGCGGGCCCTGCTGATCGCGGCGGCGCTCACCGGCCCACCCGCGCTGCTCATTCCCCTCGCCGCACCCGGCGTCGGGCTGGCCTGGCCGGCCCTCGGCGGTCTGCTGATCGGCCTGGGGGTGGCCATCGGCAACGTGGTCAAGGGCGCCTTCCGGCAGACGTACACGCCGCACCACCTGCTGGGCCGGGTGACGGTGAGCATGCACCTGCTCAACTACGGCACGATCCCGTTGGCAGCCGTGCTGGCCGGTGCGGTCGGCGCGCGTTACGGCGTCGGGACGGCAATCGTCGTGATGACCGCCTGGTTGGCGGTCACCCCGTTGATTCTGTTGGTGGGGCCGATCCGGAGGCGGCGGGACCTGCCCGCCGCCCCGGCGGCGTCTTGAGTGCGCTGCGACGGCGGCCGGAGACCGGCCGCCGTCACCGGCACGGAGCTACATCGGGCGGACGTTGTCCGCCTGCGGACCCTTCTGCCCCTGGGTCACCTCGAACTCGACCTTCTGGCCCTCGTTGAGCTCCCGGTAGCCGCTCGAAGCGATGGCGGAGTAGTGGACGAAGACGTCCGGCCCTCCACCGTCCTGCTCGATGAAGCCGAAGCCCTTTTCCGAGTTGAACCACTTAACCGTGCCGGTTGCCATGCATCTCTCCCTGTTCAAAGCGGCTGACCCTCGGCCTCTGGCCGATGATCGCCCGTACCTGTTCGACAGTAACGGGCAAAACCCCGATCCGCTGGCCGAAGTGCCGTAGGTCTTTGACTGAACTCGGGTGAACTCTGCGCGCCGGCATGCGAAACCCGCCCCGACCAACCGCCGCTGGGGCATGCTTGCGCCGATGAGGGGTGCCGCAGCCGACGCGCTGACCGAGCTGGAACGCGAGATCCACGCGCCCGGCACCGGTCTGGACCGGCTCCGGTTGATGCCCACTCCCTTCGTCCCCGAGGTGCGGCTGCACCTGGCCGAGGACGCGATCGTCTGGTGGGCCCGGATGGAGGCCGCCGCCGGGCACGCGCTGCCGGCGCCGTACTGGGCGTCCGCCTGGGCCGGGGGGCAGGCCCTGGCCCGCCACCTCCTGGACAACCCGGAGTTGGCCGCCGGCCGCCGGGTGCTCGACCTCGCCGCCGGGTCCGGGCTGGTGGCCATCGCCGCCGCGCTCGCCGGCGCCGCGGAGGTGATCGCCAACGACATCGACCCGTACGCCGTCGCCGCCGTCACCCTCAACGCGCGGGCCAACCACGTCGCCGTCGACGCCACCGGGGACGACCTGCTCGACAGCACCGATGCGAAGGTCGACCTGGTGGTCGCCGGGGATGTCTTCTACGACCGTACGATGGCCGACCGGATGCTGCCCTTCCTGCAGCGGGCCGCCGCCGCGGGCGCCGACGTGCTGGTCGGCGACCCCGGCCGCGGACACCTACCGACGGACCGCCTGACCGTGCTGGCCGACTACCCGGTGCCCACCACCGAACCGTCGGTCGACTCGTCGCTACGCCACGTGCAGGTGCTGCGCCCCGACTGAGGCCCGACCACGACTCAGGGGCGACCCCGAGGCGGATCCCAGGGGTCACTGGGGGCTACGACCCGATGTCCGAAGTGGCGCGACGGCCATAGCGTCGACGCATGACGCAATGGCTGGCCCAGATCGGAGAACTACCGGTTCTGCTGCTGATGGGCGCGCTCGGGCTCGTCATGCTCTTCGACGCCGTACCCCTGCTGGGTGTCCTCGTCCCCGGCGACGTCGCGATCCTCGCCGCCGTCGGCGTGGGCCGCCCGAGCACCGGGCTGGCCACCTTCACCGCGGTGCTGATCGGCTGCCTGGCCGGCTGGTCGCTGAGCTTCCTGATCGGCCGACGCTACTCCGACCGGCTGCGCCACAGCCGCGTCGGCGGCTGGATCGGCGAGACCCGCTGGACGGCGGCGGAAGGAATCCTGCGCCGCGGCGGCGGCCGGATGATGGTCGTCGCGCCGTTCCTGCCGGTCTTCAACGCGCTGTTGCCACTGGCCGCCGGCGGGCTGCGGATGTCGTACCGCCGATTTCTCGGCTGCGCGACGATCGGCGCGGCCGCCTGGGCCGGTCTCTACCTCGCCCTGGGCACCGCGTCACGGTCGGTGGCCGCGCTGCTGCCGGGCGACCCCAGCCCGCTGCTGGTCACGATGGGCGTCGGGTTGGTGCTGGCCTCCGTCGCGTTGCTGGGGGCGCGGCGGCGGTTGTTCTCCGTCGTTGGCTGAGCTGCTTCTCTGGGGGACGTGGGGGCGCTCGGGGTCGGGTGCGGTGGGGGATTGCCGTGCCCGGCCCCGGAGCCGGGTTGCGGTGGGCGGGGCGGGGGCCCGCCGTGCCCGGCTCCGGGCGGTCAGGCTTGATCCCTGCGCCGGGCACGGCGGGCCCCCGCCCCCGTCGTGGTTCCGGTTTGTGCGGGGGTGCCGCCTACGCCGGTGGGTTGTGATCTTGGTGGTTCTTGGTCGACGTTGGGTCTTCTGGGTGGTGGGGTTACCAGCCTCTTGCTTTCCACTGGGGGAGGGCGGGGCGTTCCGCGCCCAGGGTGCTGTCCTTGCCGTGGCCCGGGTAGAACCAGGTGTCGTCCGGTAGCTGGTCGAACAGCTTGTGCTCGACGTCGCCGATCAGGGCGGCGAAGCGCTCCGGGTCCTTGTCGGTGTTACCCACCCCACCGGGAAAGAGACTGTCGCCGGTGAACAGGTGCGGGGTGCCGGCCGGGTCGCGGTAGAGCAGCGCGATCGAACCGGGGGTGTGCCCCTTGATGTGGATGACCTCCAGCGCACAGTCGCCGACTGTCACTGTGTCGCCGTCGGCCAGCCGCTCCGCCTCGATCGGCAGCCCCGCCGCGTCATCGGCGTGCACCATCGCCCGGGCGCCGGTCTTGGCCACGACCTCCTCCAGCGCCACCCAGTGATCCATGTGCTGGTGGGTCGTCACCACGGCGGTGAGCCCGCCGTCACCGATCAGTTCGAGCAACCGGGGTGCCTCGTTGGCGGCGTCGATCAGCACCTGGTCACCGGTGCCCGTGCAGCGCAGCAGGTAGGCGTTGTTGTCCATCGGGCCCACCGACAGCTTGCTGATGGTCAGCCCGTCCAGCACCCGAACCGCCGGGGCGCCGCCGTGCGTGACGTCTCCGCTGTATGTCATGACGTTTCTAAATCCATTCCGGTGGAGTAGGCAGGGGACCGTCGGGGGTGACGGAGAGTGGGGCGCCGTCGGCACGGCCGATCAGCCAGGCGGCGAGGTCGGGGGCGGGACCGGTCACGATGGGGGCGCCGGCGCGCTCACCGATCACCACCTCGTGCTCGCTGCCGTCGAGGCGCAACACCATCGACGGCGGTGTCGGCCCCATGGCGTGGTGGCTGGCCGCCTCGCGCAACAGCCGGTGGGCGAACGTCTCCGACCAGTGCGCGGCCCGGTAGTCGGCGGCCAGATCCAGGTGGTGCACCTCGATCTCCCGCAGGCGGCCCCAGACCAGCAGCGCGGCCGGCCACGGGCCCTTACGCGCCTGCACCGTCGCCGCCCAGGCCTCGGCCGGCATCGCCGCGACCGCCTCGGAGAACAGGTCCGCGGTGCGTCGCAGGTCGTCCAGGTGCTCCGCCGGTGGCCGGCTCGAACCGGCTTCGATGTCCGCCGTGCGGGCCTCCAGCGAGGCGTACATCGGCAGCGCCTCCCCGGTGCGGGCCGCGGTGAGCAGGTTGACGAAGCCGTCGGCGTTGCGCGCCAGGTGCGCCAGCACGTGGCCGCGGGTCCAGCCCGGTAGCAGCGACGCGGCGGCCAGGTCCGCGGCGTCGAAAGACGCAGCGGTACGGAGTAGTCGGCTGGTGGCCGCGTCCACCTCGCCCATCAGCAGCAGCGGATCCGTGGTCACCCGTCGACCCTAGCGGTCCGCCGTCGCGCCGTCGCCGGGGAAATCGCTTTCGGCGCGTCGGCGCGCCACCTACCGTCAGCGGCAGACGCGGCACCGGGACATCGGACGGAGGTGGTGATCATGCCGGACGTGGCACGCGTGTTCCGCCATCACCAGCTTCGACACCGATGAGGATGCCATGACGATCGATCTGACCGCCCTCGGCTGGGACGCCGAGCGGACGGCGTACGCCGCGCGCCGCGGCGAGCACGAGCCGGGTCGGGTGGCCCGGGTGGACCGGGGGGTCTGCACCGTGCTGACCGCGGTCGGCCCGGTTCGGGCCAGCCTGGGTGGGGCGGTGCTGAGCACCGCCGCGCGGGACCCGTCCGCGCTGCCCTGCGCCGGGGACTGGGTGCTGCTCACCCACTGGCCGGACCGCCGCGTCACCGTGGAGGTGGTGCTGCCACGGCGAGGCGCGCTGATCCGGCGTACCGCCGGCAAGGACGCCAGCGGCCAGGTGTTGGCCGCCAACCTCGACGCCGCCGCCGTGGTGGAGCCGGTGCACCCCGAGCCGGACGTGGGCCGGATCGAACGGCTGCTCTCCCTGGCCCACGAGTCCGGCGCCCGGCCCCTGGTCGTACTGACCAAGGCGGACCTCGCGGCCGACCCGGCCGCGCTGGCCCGCCAGCTGGCCGCGGTCGCCCCCGGGGTGCCGGTGCTGCCGGTCAGCGCCGAACTCGGCCTCGGGCTGGACCCGCTGCGCGCCGAGGTGGCACCCGGCCGCACGCTCGGCCTGCTCGGCCCGTCCGGTGCGGGCAAGTCGAGCCTGGTCAACGCCCTCGTCGGGGCGGTGATGATGCCCACCCAGGCGATCCGGCGCGTCGACGGCAAGGGTCGGCACACCACCACCTGGCGGGCCCTCGTACCGATCCCCGGCGGCGGTGCGGTGATCGACACGCCCGGTGTGCGGGCGGTCGGCCTGCTGGACGGCGCGGCCGGGCTCGACCGGGCGTTCGCCGACATCGCCGGGCTGGCCGAGGGCTGCCGGTACGCCGACTGCGGCCACGACGGGGAGCCGGCCTGCGCGGTCCGGGAGGCGCTGCACACCGGCGAACTCTCCACCCGTCGGTGGGAGAGCTGGCGGCGGCTGCAGGGTGAGGTGGCCCACGAGAGCCGGCGGCGGGAGGCCCGGGTGGCGGCGGAGCGGCGCGGCGGGTGGCGTTCGGCCCGACGCCGGGCCGCGCGCCCGCCGACGCCCGGCGGCTACTGACCGGGCACCCGCCAACGCGCGGGCGCCCGGGCTTGCGGATGGCGCGCGCCGACGCGCGGGCGCCCTGGCTTTCGGGTGGTGTGCGTTGTCGGGTGGCGCGGGCTTTCGGGTGCCGCGGCCGACCGGGCTGAGCTGGGGGAATGTGCGGGCGGGGGAAACTGTCACACCTCGGGGCTAGAGTTGCCGAGGCGTCTTTTCCGCGCCCGCACGACCGCTCAAGACCGCCCAGAGCGGGACACATCCTTTGCTTCGTCTTCTCCCGGGAGTACACGCACCGTGGCCGACCGACTGATCATCCGTGGCGCGCGCGAGCACAACCTGCGTGACGTCAGTCTCGACCTGCCCCGGGACGCACTCATCGTGTTCACCGGGCTGTCCGGGTCGGGCAAGTCGAGCCTGGCCTTCGACACGATCTTCGCCGAGGGGCAGCGCCGCTACGTCGAGTCGCTCTCCTCGTACGCCCGGCAGTTCCTCGGCCAGATGGACAAGCCGGACGTCGACTTCATCGAGGGCCTGAGCCCCGCCGTCTCGATCGACCAGAAATCCACCTCGCGTAACCCGCGCTCGACCGTCGGCACCATCACCGAGGTCTACGACTACCTGCGTCTGCTCTACGCCCGCATCGGTGAGCCGCACTGCCCGGTCTGTGGCGAGCGCATCTCCCGGCAGAGTCCGCAGCAGATCGTCGACCGGGTCCTCGCCATGGCCGAGGGCACCAAGTTCATGGTCCTCGCCCCGGTGATCCGTGGCCGCAAGGGCGAATACGTCGATCTCTTCGCCGAGCTGCAGGCCAAGGGCTACGCCCGGGCCCGGGTCGACGGCGTGGTGCACCCGCTGACCGAGCCGCCGAAGCTCAAGAAGCAGGAGAAGCACACCATCGAGGTGGTGATCGACCGGCTCACCGTCAAGCCGAGCGCCAAGCAGCGGCTCACCGACTCGGTCGAGGCCGCCCTGGGCCTCTCCAGTGGCCTGGTCCTGCTCGACTTCGTCGACCTTCCCGAGGACGACCCGGACCGCGAACGCCGCTACTCCGAGCACCTGGCCTGCCCCAACGACCACCCGCTCGCCATCGAGGATCTCGAGCCCCGGGTCTTCTCCTTCAACGCGCCCTACGGCGCCTGCCCGGAGTGCACCGGCCTGGGCACCAAGAAGGAGGTAGACCCGGAGCTGCTGGTCCCCGACCCGGAGCGCAGCCTGCGTGAGGGCGCCATCCAGCCCTGGTCCACCGGGCACAACCTGGAATACTTCCTGCGCCTGCTGGAGGCGCTCGGCGAGGCCCAGCACTTCGACATCGACACCCCGTGGCGGGCGTTGCCGGCGCGGGCGCAGAAGACGATCCTGCACGGCTCCGACGACCAGGTGCACGTGCGCTACCGCAACAAGTACGGCCGTGAGCGCTCCTACTACACCGGCTTCGAGGGCGTGGTGCAGTGGATCGAGCGCCGGCACTCCGACACCGAGTCCGAGTGGTCCCGCGACAAGTACGAGGGCTACATGCGCGACGTGCCGTGCGCGGCGTGCGGCGGTGCCCGGCTCAAGCCCGAGGTGCTCGCGGTCACGTTGGCCGGCAAGAGCATCGCCGAGGTCTGCAACCTGTCCGTGGGGGAGTGCGCCGACCTGCTCGCCGGCATCGAGCTGACCGACCGGCAGAAGATGATCGCCGAGCGGGTCCTCAAGGAGATCAACGCGCGGCTGCGGTTCCTGCTCGACGTCGGCCTGGACTACCTCTCCCTGGACCGCCCGGCCGGCACGCTCTCCGGCGGTGAGGCGCAGCGCATCCGGCTGGCCACCCAGATCGGTTCCGGCCTCGTGGGCGTGCTCTACGTGCTCGACGAGCCGTCGATCGGGCTGCACCAGCGCGACAACCACCGGCTGATCGAGACCCTGATCCGGCTGCGTGGGCTGGGCAACACGCTCATCGTGGTGGAGCACGACGAGGACACCATCCGCACCGCCGACTGGATCGTCGACATCGGGCCCGGCGCGGGTGAGCACGGCGGCAAGATCGTGCACAGCGGTTCGGTGCCGGCGCTGCTGAAGAACAAGGAGTCGATCACCGGGGCGTACCTGTCCGGTCGCCGGTCGATCCCGACGCCGACGGGCCGCCGTCCGCAGGATCCGGCCCGGGAGCTGGTGGTGCACGGCGCGCGGGAGCACAACCTGCGCAACCTGACCGTCTCGTTCCCGCTGGGCCAGTTGATCGCGGTCACCGGGGTCAGCGGCTCGGGCAAGTCGACGCTTGTCAACGACATCCTGTACGCGGTGCTGGCCAACCAGATCAACGGCGCCCGGCTGGTGCCCGGCCGGCACACCCGGGTCTCCGGTCTCGAGCACGTGGACAAGGTCGTCGGCGTGGACCAGTCGCCGATCGGCCGGACGCCGCGCTCCAACCCGGCCACCTACACCGGAGTCTGGGACCACGTCCGCAAGCTCTTCGCCGAGACCACCGAGGCGAAGGTCCGTGGCTACGGCCCGGGTCGGTTCTCCTTCAACGTCAAGGGCGGGCGCTGCGAGGCGTGCTCGGGTGACGGCACCATCAAGATCGAGATGAACTTCCTCCCCGACGTGTACGTCCCCTGCGAGGTCTGCAAGGGCGCCCGGTACAACCGGGAGACCCTGGAGGTGCACTACAAGGGCAAGACCGTCTCGGACGTGCTGGAGATGCCGATCGAGGAGGCCGCCGAGTTCTTCTCCGCCATCCCGGCCATCCACCGGCACCTGAAGACGCTTGTCGACGTCGGCCTCGGCTACGTCCGCCTCGGCCAACCCGCGCCGACCCTCTCCGGCGGTGAGGCGCAGCGGGTCAAGCTCGCCTCCGAGCTGCAGAAGCGCTCCACCGGGCGGACGGTCTACGTGCTCGACGAGCCGACCACCGGTCTGCACTTCGAGGACATCCGCAAGTTGCTGATGGTGCTGGAAGGGCTTGTCGACAAGGGCAACACGGTGATCACCATCGAGCACAACCTCGACGTGATCAAGACCGCGGACTGGCTGATCGACATGGGTCCCGAGGGTGGCCACCGCGGCGGCAGCGTGCTCGCCACCGGCACCCCCGAGGAGGTAGCCGAGGTGGCCGAGAGCCACACCGGCGAGTTCCTGCGCCAGGTGCTCAAGCTCGACGGCGAGGCCAAGGGTGCCGCTGCCGCCACCACGCGGGCCGCCAAGGCCAACGGCGTGACCAAGGCGCGGGCCAGCCGTAAGGTGCCGGCCGGCGCGCGCTGACCTCTCGGTGCGTGTTCGCGGGGCGGGGCGGGTCGCTTGACGACCCGCCCCGCCCCATTTGCCGGGTCGGACGAATGCCGCGATGAACCATCCGGCACAGTTGCCCGTGTGGAGAAGTGTGGCCGGCTATCGACCGGCGCAGCGGGCTAGAGAGAGGCGAGGCATGAGTGACGATCAGGCGCTGACCGGTCCGGGTACGCAGACACGTCGTACCCTGCTCACCGGCGTCGGGGCGGTCGGCGCGGCCGTCGTCCTGGCTGCCTGCGGCAGCGACGACGGCGGCAGCGGCAGTGACGCACCCACCAGTGGTGGTCCCGCCGTGCCCAGCACCGGTGACGCCGGCGGCGGCGACCGGCAGAACGCCCAGTCGCTGGCCACCACCGCCGACATCCCGGTCGGCGGCGGCAAGGTCCTCGCCGCCGAAGGTGTGGTCATCACCCAGCCCGCGGCGGGCCAGTTCAAGGGCTTCAGCCCGATCTGTACGCACCAGAACTGCCCGGTGACGAACGTCGACGGCGGCACCATCAACTGCACCTGCCACGGCAGCAAGTTCTCGATCGAGGACGGCTCGGTGAAGGCCGGCCCGGCCACCAAGCCGCTGCCGCCCAAGAACATCAAGGTCACCGGCGACCAGATCTCGCTGGCCTGATCCGACGCCGGGCCGGCGGGCTGGCCCGGGCGCACGCGGACCGACCGGTCGGCCCGGCGTCGCAGGATCGACTCGCGTTTCGGGAAGTCGGGGTGTCCGGGGAGTGCCGACACCCCGACTTCCGGGACGCCGAGTGGATCACGCGCCTGCGGTGGGCTGTCGGTGCCGCGGACTAGGCTTGTTGGTGTGGCTGACCCCTCGACCTACCGCCCCGCACCCGGCACCATCCCGGAGCTACCGGGGGTCTACCGCTTTCGCGACGGCACCGGCCGGGTGATCTACGTCGGCAAGGCGCGAAATCTGCGCAGCCGGCTCAACTCCTACTTCGGCGACGTCTGGAACCTGCACGAGCGCACCCGGCAGATGGTCACCACCGCCGAGTCGGTGGACTGGATCACCGTCGGCACCGAGGTCGAGGCGCTCCAGCAGGAGTTCACCTGGATCAAGCAGTACGACCCGCGGTTCAACGTCCGCTACCGCGACGACAAGTCGTACCCCTATCTCGCCGTCACCCTCGACGAGGAGTACCCACGGCTGCAGGTGATGCGCGGCGCCAAGCGCAAGGGTGTGCGTTACTTCGGTCCCTACTCGCACGCCTGGGCCATCCGGGAGACCCTCGACCTGCTGCTGCGGGTGTTCCCCGCGCGGACGTGCTCGGCCGGGGTGTTCAAGCGGGCCGGCCAGGTCGGTCGCCCCTGCCTGTTGGGCTACATCGGCAAGTGCTCGGCACCGTGCGTCGGCACCGTCTCCGCCGACGAACACCGGGCCATCGTCGACGGGTTCTGCGACTTCATGGCCGGGCGCACCGACACCATGGTCCGCAAGATCGAACGCGAGATGACCGAGGCGAGCGAGCAACTGGAGTTCGAGCGGGCCGCCCGGCTGCGCGACGACGTGGCCGCGCTGCGCCGGGCCATGGAGAAGCAGACAGTGGTGCTCGGCGACGGCACCGACGCGGACGTCGTCGCGTTCGCCGACGACCCGCTCGAGGCGGCCGTGCAGGTCTTCCACGTCCGCGACGGCCGGGTCCGCGGCCAACGCGGCTGGGTCGTGGAAAAGACCGAGGAGCTGACCACCGGCGACCTGGTGCACCACTTCTGCACCCAGGTGTACGGCGGCGAGCACGGCGAGGCCGACGTGCCCCGCGAACTGCTGGTCCCCGAGCTGCCCGCGGACGCCGACGCCCTGGCCGAATGGCTCTCCAACCACCGGGGCAGTCGGGTGTCGCTGCGGGTGCCACAGCGTGGCGACAAGCGCTCACTGATGGAGACGGTGGAACGCAACGCCAAGGACGCGCTGGCCCGGCACAAGCTCAAGCGCTCCGGTGACCTGACCACCCGGGGCAAGGCACTGGACGAGATCAGCGAAGCGCTGGGCATGAGCACCTCGCCGCTGCGCATCGAGTGTTTCGACATCTCCCAGATCCAGGGCACCGACGTGGTGGCCAGCATGGTGGTCTTCGAGGACGGGTTGCCCCGCAAGAGCGAGTACCGGCGGTTCATCGTCCGGGGCGCCACCGACGACCTCTCCGCGATGTCCGAGGTGCTCCGGCGCCGCTTCGCCCGCTACCTGGACGCCAGGGCCGAGACCGGCGAGGTGGGCGTGGAGTCGGCCGACGATCCGGCCGCCCCCCAGGACGCGGTCGAGCCGCAGGTCGGTGTCCTGATCGATCCGACCACCGGCCGGCCCCGGAAATTCGCGTACCCGCCGCAGTTGGTGGTCGTCGACGGCGGCGCCCCGCAGGTCGCGGCCGCCGCGCAGGCCCTCGCCGACCTGGGCATCGACGACGTGGCCCTGTGCGGGCTGGCCAAGCGGCTGGAAGAGGTGTGGCTCCCGGACGACGAGTTCCCGGTCATCCTCCCGCGCACCTCGGAGGGTCTCTACCTGCTGCAACGGGTGCGTGACGAGGCCCACCGGTTCGCCATCACCTTCCACCGGCAGCGCCGCTCCAAGCGGATGACCGAGTCGGCACTGGACCACGTACCCGGCCTGGGCGAGGTGCGTCGCAAGGCGCTACTGCGGCACTTCGGGTCGCTCAAGCGACTCTCGTCCGCGACGGTCGACGAGATCACCGAAGTGCCAGGGGTGGGTCGGCGCACCGCCGAGGCGATCCTGGCCGCCCTGGACACTGACACGAAGGCCGGCGACGGCGCGGAGGCGAAGCCCACCACCTGAGTGCGGCTCTCGCCCCGCCCGGCTCGAGGCGCGGCCAACCAGCTTGCCCTCGCTCGGCCGGTGATAGTCGGTCGCGCCACGCCGCGCCATGCCGCGCCGCGCCATGCCGCGCCACGCCGCGCCGCGCCGCGCCATGCCGCGCCGCGCCGCGCCGCGCCGCGCCGCGCCGCGCCGCGCCGCGCCGCGCCGCGCATGATCGTGCTCGATCCTGGATGTAGTGGCCTCGTGGCGTGGGGAGGGGCCTCTTTCCTGGATCGAGCACGATCATGCGCGGGCTGGCGCGCGTCGCGGTGACGTTCTGGTCCCTGGGGCTGGGCCGGGCCGGTGCGGGGTGCGCGATCAGCGCAGACCGCCGTGATCCACTCGGTTTTCATGAAGTCGGCGGGTCTCCGACACCGGGACACCGCGTTTTCCGTGAACCCGAGTGGATCACGCCGTTACGTCCGCCGTGTCCGGTTGTCGGGTGGGCGGGTTGTCCGGTTTGGCTTGGGGTGTCGGGTGGTCGGGGCCACCCCGGCGGCGGAATCGGCGGCCGGCCGGGGTCGTTATACCTGGCATGCCACCGCGACTCTCGGGTGGCGGGGCGCGGCCCAGGCCGGGAACATCCGGCAGGCCGCCCCGGTTACATCCCCCGCACGGCCGAGCACCACAACGGCCGACCCTTTATGGCCGAGGACCACAACGGCCAACCCCGCACGGCCCAGCAGCACAGCCGGCCGGCGGGTAGGCGGAATGACCCGCCACCGCGAACCGTTACACCCTGTCCCGACGCCGACCCCGCTTCGCGGGTCGCCGGGCAGAACCCCTCGAACTTTCCCCGCACCACCACCCACCCCCCGAGGTTGTGTGCGGGGCACCCCCGATGCAGAGGAGCACGCCATCATGCGTACCGATCTGATCCGTAAGACCGCCCTGACCGCCGCCGGCCTCGCCTTCACCGGCGGCGCCATCGCCGGCCCCGTCACCACCGCGTTCGCCGCGCCGAGCACCGCCAAGCCCACCACCCAAACCCAGACCGACCGTAAGGGTCACGGTGAGCGGGAACTGGGTGTGCGCTACGAGGCGCAGCCGAACTTCTACTACTGCGGGCCCGCCGCCACCCGCAACGCCCTGAGTGTGCAGGGCAAGAACATCAACGTCGATGACATGGCCAAGGAGATGGGCACCACCGAGGCCGGCACCAACTCCATCAACGACATCACCCCCGTGCTGAACAAGGAAACCGGCAAGACCAACGCCTACCGGTCCGTCGAGATCAGCACCCCCGACGCTGACGGCAAGCAGACCGACACCCTGCGCGCCGACATCGTCAAGACCGTCGACGACGGCCGCGCCGTGGTCGCCAACATCGCCGGCACCAGCACCGACACCGACGGCACCACCCACTCCTACGAGGGCGGGCACTACATCAGCGTCGTCGGCTACCGCGACAACGGCAACACCGTCACCATCGCCGACTCCGCCGACCCCAACCAGGCCGCCTACCAGATCAGCGTCGAACACCTCGCCGACTGGATCGCCACCCGCGGCTACGCCACCAGCTGACACCACACATGACGCGAAGGGCCGGACCCCCACCACGGGGCCCGGCCCTTCGGCATGACCTCAGTCGGTGGCGAGTACGGCCAGGATCTGCTCGCCGTACTTGGCGAGTTTGTTTTCGCCGACCCCGCTGACCCGGGACAGGTCGGCCAGTGTGCTGGGCGCGTCGCTGGCGATCTGTCGCAGCGTGGCGTCGTGGAAGATCACGTACGCCGGGACGCCCTGCTCCTTGGCGGTGGTCGCGCGCCAGCCGCGTAGCCGTTCGAACAGTGACGCGGCGGCCGGGGTCAGCTCGGCCACGACTGTGGACGAGCCGCGCGGCTTCGATGAGCGGCTCGATGCCGGCTTCTCCGGGTCGCGGCGCAGGGTGACCGTACGGCGGCGACCGAGGACGTCGGCGCTCGCCTCGGTCAGCGCGAGCGTGCCGTAGTCACCCTCCACGGCGAGGAGCCCTTCGGCGAGCAGTTGCCGGACCACGCCCCGCCACTCGGCCTCACTGAGCTCGGAGCCGATGCCGAAGACGGTCAGCGAGTCGTGACCGTACTGGCTGATCTTGTCGGTCTGCTTGCCGAGCAGGATGTCGATGCAGTGCCCGGCGCCGAAGCGCTGGTTGCGTTCGCGGTCGAGACGGAAGACGGCGGAGAGCAGCTTCTGGGCGGCGACGGTGCCGTCCCAGGACTCCGGTGGGGTGAGGCAGGTGTCGCAGTTGCCACAGGCGGCCGTCGTCGTCTCGCCGAAGTATTCGAGCAGTTGGACCCGCCGGCAGCGCACCGTCTCGCAGAGGGCGAGCATCGCGTCGAGGTGCGCGGCCAGGTTGCGGCGGTGCGCGAGGTCGCCGTCGGACGTCTCGATCATCTTGCGTTGCTGCACGACGTCCTGCAGCCCGTACGCCAGCCACGCGGTGGACGGCAGGCCGTCGCGGCCGGCGCGGCCGGTCTCCTGGTAGTAGCCCTCGACGGACTTGGGCAGGTCGAGGTGGGCGACGAACCGGACGTCGGGTTTGTCGATGCCCATGCCGAAGGCGATGGTGGCCACCATGACCAGGCCGTCTTCCCGCAGGAAGCGCTGCTGGTTGCGAGCGCGGGTGCCGGCGTCCAGCCCGGCGTGGTACGGCAGCGCGGCGACCCCGTTGGCGGTGAGGAACTCCGCGGTCTTGTCGACCGAGGCGCGGGACAGGCAGTAGACGATGCCGGCGTCGCCGGGGTGCTCGTCGCGCAGCAGGGTCAGCAGCTGCTTGCGGGGCTCCCGCTTGGGCACGATCCGGTACTGGATGTTGGGCCGGTCGAAGCTGGCCACGAAGTGCCGGGCGTCGTCGAGCTTGAGTCGGGTGGCGATCTCGGTGCGGGTGGCGCTTGTCGCGGTGGCGGTCAGGGCGATGCGGGGCACCTGCGGCCAGCGTTCGTGCAGCATCGACAGCGCGAGGTAGTCGGGGCGGAAGTCGTGCCCCCACTGGGACACGCAGTGCGCCTCGTCGATCGCGAACAGGGAGATGCGCCCCCGGTCCAGCAGGGCGAGGGTGGAGCGGACGCCGAGCGCCTCCGGGGCCAGGTAGAGCAGGTCCAACTCGCCGGCGACGAAGGCGGCCTCCACCCGCCGCCGGGCGTCCAGGGTCTGGGTCGAGTTGAGGAACCCGGCGCGGACGCCGACCGCGGTGAGGGCGTCGACCTGGTCCTGCATGAGCGCGATCAGCGGGGACACGACGACGGCCACGCCGTCGCGGACCAGGGCCGGGATCTGGTAGCACAGGGACTTGCCGCCACCGGTGGGCATCAACACCAGCGCGTCGCCGCCAGCGACCACATGGTCGATCACGTCCTGCTGGAAACCACGGAACGCGTCGTAGCCGAAGACCCGGCCCAGCACGTCCAGGGCGTCGGAGGCGGCACGCAGGTCGGTGGGAGAGGCCATCCGGGGAGTCTACGAGCCCACCCCGACAGCGCCCGTCCGGCGCACCCGGGCCGGGTGGGCCGGACGGGCGACGCGGTCAGCCGGGCTGGCTGGACCGGTTGGCCAGGCCGCGCGGCGGGGCCTTCATCCCGACCACGATGTCGACGATCTCGATGTAGCGGGCCTTGTTGCCCATCCGGAAGGCGGTGGCCGCCGCGTTGATCTCCTCAAGGGTGTCGGCCTCGACCATGGTCACCTGGTCGTACCTGCCGTTCACCCCGGTGCAGACGACGTGGGTGAGCTGCTTGGCGAAGCGGCCCAGGTCGCGGGCGTGCTCGGCGGAGATCTCGTGGATGCCCTCGCGGCCGAGGGCGAAGTACTCGGGGCTGATCCGCATGAACAGGAAGCCGACGTATTTGTTCTTGTCCGCCAGGTCGTGCATCGCACCCTCCAGATGTCGGTCTGACCTGCGACGATCACGTTGAGCGTATTGACAACTACTGATCGTCATCAAGGGCGCCCGCTGTCGGGAGGGCGACCGTCGAAAGGGTCCGCGGGCGCCGCCCGGCCACGGGTGCCGGGCGGCGACCCGGTGGCGGGATAGAGTCGCTGATTGACCAATCGCGGCCGAGGGCGGCCGCGGCGCCACGGCTTGGGGGTACGGGTGAGCGAGGCGCGCACAACCGGTGACCGGATCGACGGCCCGGAGGCCGGTGACGAGCAGTTGGCGGCCGAGTCGGAGACCACCCTCGTGGTGGTCACCGGGCTCTCCGGGGGTGGCCGCAGCACGGTGGCCCGGGCGTTGGAGAACGTCGGCTACTACGTCGTGGACAACCTGCCGCAGGCCTTGATGCTGGACATGGCCGAGTTGGCCTTCAAGGCGGGCGGCGCGGCCCGGCGTACCGCCATGGTGCTGGACGTGCGGTCGCGGGCCTTCTCGACCGACCTGGCCGGGGCGATCCGGGAGCTCAAGGAGCGCGGTTTCTCACCCCGGGTGGTCTTCGTCGACGCCGACGACGAGGTGTTGATCCGGCGGTTCGAGAGCGTGCGGCGTTCGCACCCGTTGCAGGGGGACGGGCGGCTGGCCGACGGCATCGCCGTGGAGCGCGGTCTGTTGGAGGAGGCCCGCGACCAGGCCGACGTGATCATCGACACCAGCCACCTGAACGTCAACCAGCTTCGGCGGCGCATCGAGGAGCTGTTCGGCGGCGAGGACGCCCGCCGGCTGCGGGTCACCGTGCTGTCGTTCGGCTTCAAGTATGGCCTGCCGCCGGACGCCGACTTCGTGTTGGACGCCCGCTTCCTGCCGAATCCGTACTGGGTGCCGGAGTTGCGGGAGCACACCGGGCGGGAGGAGGCGGTCAGCGCGTACGTGCTGGGTCAGGAGGGCGCGGACGCCTTCGTCGCCTCGTACGCCGACCTGGTCAACGCCACCACGACCGGCTTTGAGCGGGAGGGCAAGCGGTACCTCACGGTCGCCGTGGGCTGCACCGGCGGCAAGCACCGCAGCGTGGCCATCGCCGAGGAGTTGGCCAGCCGACTGCGTCACTCCGGGCTGGCGGCGAACGCCCAGCACCGCGACCTGGGGCGGGAATGACGGCCCGGCGGGTGGTGGCGTTCGGCGGTGGGCACGGGCTGTCCGCCTCGTTGCGCGCGCTGCGCCACTGCGCTCCCGAACTCGACCTCGACATCACCGCGGTGGTCACGGTGGGTGACGACGGCGGCTCCAGTGGCCGGTTGCGGGCCGAGCGGGGTGGGCTGCCCCCGGGAGATCTGCGCCAGGCGCTTGTGGCGTTGGCCGGGGACCACCCGGCCACCCGACGAAGCGCGGGGCTGTTCCAGCACCGCTTCGCCGCCGTACCGGTGGGCGTACCCGAAACTGGAGCGACGGACCCGGACCGGGACGGCGCGGCCCCGCGTGGCACCGACGGGGCGTCGGCCGGCACCGACGGTCTGACCGGGCACGCGGTGGGCAACCTGGTGCTCTGCGGCCTCATGGAGCTGCTCGGCGACCCGGTGGCCGCGCTGGAGCACGCCGGGGCGATGCTCGGCGCGGTCGGCCGGGTGTTGCCGATGTCCCGCCAGCCGGTCGGCATCGAGGCGCGGGTACGCGGCGCCGACCCGGCCGCCCCGGACGAGGTGCGTACGGTGAGTGGCCAGCACCAGGTGGCCGTCACCACCGGGCGGGTCGAGTCGCTGCGGCTCACCCCGAGCGCCCCACCGGCCTGCGCCGAGGCCATCGAGGCGATCCGGGCGGCCGACTGGTTGATCTTCGGGCCGGGCAGCTGGTACACGAGTGTGCTTCCACACCTGCTGGTGCCGCAGTTGGCCGACGCGATCGTGTCCACCTCGGCCCGGCGGCTGGTCACGCTGAACCTCGCCGCGGAGAAGGAGACCCTCGGGCTCTCCGTCGCCGACCACCTCGCGGCGCTGCACTGGTACCTGCCCGAGCTCAAGGTGGATCTTGTGCTCGCCGATGCCAAGGCGGTGGGTGACCCCGAACCGGTCGAACGTGCGGCAGAATCGCTGGGTGCCCGCCTGGTCCTCGCCCCCGTCGCCGTTGTCGACGGGACTCCCCGCCATGATCCGGCTGCCCTGGGCGCCGCGCTGGTGCCTGTACTGGGCGCCGATCGTTAGACACGTACGTAATCTCCGGCGACACGCCGGAACAGGTCCGTGAGGGGACGCACAATGGCGATGACGGCCGCGGTCAAGGACGAGCTGAGTCGGGTCGACGTGCCCAAGCCCTGCTGCCGACGGGCGGAGATGGCCGCACTGCTGCGCTTCGCTGGCGGGCTGCACATCGTCTCCGGCCGCGTGGTGGTGGAGGCTGAACTGGACACCGGGGCGGTGGCCCGGCGGCTGCGCCGGGAGGTCGCCGAGGTCTACGGCTACCCCAGCGAGATCCACGTGCTGGCCTCGGGAGGGCTGCGCAAGGGCAGCCACTTCATCGTGCGGGTGGTCAAGGACGGCGAGGCCCTCGCGCGGCAGACCGGCCTGCTCGACGTGCGGGGTCGCCCGGTGCGCGGGCTGCCCCCGCACGTGGTGGCGGCCAACGTCTGCTGCGCGGTCTCCGCGTGGCGGGGCGCGTTCATGGCCCACGGTTCGCTCACCGAGCCGGGCCGCTCCAGCGCGCTGGAGATCACCTGCCCGGGGCCGGAGTCGGCGCTGGCGCTGGTCGGCGCGGCCCGCCGGATCGGCATCACCGCGAAGAACCGTGAGGTACGCGGGGTGGACCGGGTGGTCGTCAAGGACGGTGACGCGATCGCCGCGCTGCTCACCCGGATCGGCGCGCACTCCAGCGTGCTGGCCTGGGAGGAGCGCCGGGTACGCCGCGAGGTGCGGGCCACTGCCAACCGGCTCGCCAACTTCGACGACGCCAACCTGCGCCGTTCGGCCCGGGCGGCGGTCGCCGCCGCGGCCCGGGTCACCCGCGCGCTGGAAATCCTGGCCGACGAGGCGCCCAACCACCTGACCGACGCGGGTCGGCTGCGCCTGGAGCACCGGCAGGCGTCGCTGGAGGAGTTGGGGGCCCTGGCCGAACCCCCGCTGACCAAGGACGCCATCGCGGGGCGGATCCGCCGGCTCCTGGCGCTGGCCGACAAGCGGGCCCGCGACCTTGGCATCCCGGATACGGAAGCGGCCGTCACGCCCGACATGCTCGTGGTCTGATAGGACGGTGGGGCCGCACGGTGCGCCCGGGAGCACGACCCGGCGCAGCGTGGCCTCGCACGCTCGGATAGGGTCGCTGAGTACGGCAAGGGGGCCGACACCGGCACTCCTCGTCGTGCCCACCGCCTCGGGCGGTCAGGTCCTCAGACCGCGCGGCGGGGTGGCCGAGATGAACCGTCGACGGCCGGCTCCAACGGTCGGCGCACACCATTCCCGCCGGCCCGTTGTCTGAAGCCGGCGGACCAGAACGCGAGGAGATGGGACCTGTGACCATCCGGGTTGGCATCAACGGCTTTGGCCGAATCGGCCGTAACTTCTTCCGGGCAGTGCTGGCGTCTGACGCCGACATCGAGGTCGTGGCGGTGAACGACCTGACCGACAACGCCACGCTCGCCCACCTGCTCAAGTACGACAGCATCCTCGGTCGCCTGCCCTACGAGGTCAAGGCCACCGCCGACGAGATCACCGTCGGTGGCAAGACCATCAAGGCGTACGCCGAGAAGGACCCGTCGAAGCTGCCGTGGGGCGAGGTCGGCGCCGACGTCGTCATCGAGTCGACCGGCTTCTTCACCGACGCCACCAAGGCCAAGGCGCACGTCGACGGCGGGGCCAAGAAGGTCATCATCTCCGCCCCGGCGAAGAACGAGGACGTCACCGTCGTCATGGGTGTCAACCACGACACCTACGACCCGGCGAAGCACACCATCATCTCCAACGCCTCGTGCACCACCAACTGCCTCGCCCCGATGGCGAAGGTCCTGCACGACACGTTCGGCATCCAGCACGGTCTGATGACGACGATCCACGCGTACACCCAGGACCAGAACCTCCAGGACGCGCCGCACTCGGACCTGCGTCGGGCCCGGGCCGCCGCGCTGAACATCGTGCCGACCTCGACCGGCGCCGCCAAGGCGATCGGCCTGGTCCTGCCGGACCTCAAGGGCAAGCTCGACGGGTACGCCCTGCGGGTGCCGATCCCGACCGGCTCGGTCACCGACCTCACCGTCAACGTGGGCCGCGAGACCACCGTGGACGAGGTCAACGCCGCGCTGAAGGCCGCCGCGGACGGCCCGCTCAAGGGCATCCTGGTCTACAACGAGGACCCGATCGTCTCCACCGACATCGTGACCGACCCGGCGTCGTGCATCTTCGACGCGCCGCTGACCAAGGTCGTCGGCAACCAGGTCAAGGTCGTCGGCTGGTACGACAACGAGTGGGGCTACTCCAACCGGCTGGTCGACCTCGTCAAGCTGGTCGGTTCGTCGCTGTGAGCATCCGGACCCTCGACGACCTGCTCGCCGAGGGGGTGTCGGGTCGGCGCGTGCTGGTGCGCGCCGACCTGAACGTCCCGCTCGACAAGCAGACCGGTGCCATCACCGATGACGGCCGGATCCGCGCGGTGCTGCCGACCCTCGGCGCGCTGGTCGAGGCCGGCGCGAAGGTGGTCGTCTGCTCGCACCTGGGCCGCCCGAAGGGTGCTCCGGACCCGCAGTTCAGCCTGGGCCCGGTCGCCGGGCGACTCGGTGAGCTGCTCGGCGCGCCGGTGCACTTCGCTACCGACACCGTCGGTGACTCCGCCCGCTCGACCGTCGCCGACCTGGCCGACGGCCAGGTCGCCCTACTGGAGAACCTGCGTTTCAACGCCGGTGAGACCAGCAAGGACGAGGCCGAGCGGGGTGCCTTCGCCGACCAGCTTGCCGCGTTCGGCGACGCGTACGTGGACGACGCGTTCGGTGCCGTGCACCGCAAGCACGCCAGTGTCTTCGACGTACCGGCCCGGTTGCCGCACGTCGCGGGCCGGCTGGTGCTGCGTGAGGTCGAGGTCCTCTCGAAGCTCACCGGCGACCCGGAGCGCCCGTACGTGGTGGTGCTCGGCGGGTCGAAGGTGTCCGACAAGCTCGCCGTGATCGAGGCTCTGCTGCCCACGGTCGACCGGCTGCTCATCGGTGGTGGGATGTGCTTCACCTTCCTCAAGGCCCAGGGCCTGGAGGTGGGCACCTCGCTGCTGGAGAAGGACATGGTCGAGACCTGCCGCAACCTGCTGGAGCGGTCCGGCGGCAAGATCATGCTCCCGGTCGACGTGGTGGTCGCGGACGCGTTCGCCCCGGACGCCGCGCACGACACGGTCCGGGTCGACGGCATCCCGAGCCACCGGCTCGGCCTGGATGTCGGTCCGGAGACGGTGGCCGGCTTCAGCGCCGCGCTGTCCCAGGCGAAGACGATCTTCTGGAACGGCCCGATGGGCGTGTTCGAGATGCCGGCCTTCGCGGCTGGCACCCGGGGGATCGCCGAGGCGATCACCAAGGCCGACGCGTTCAGCGTCGTCGGCGGCGGCGACTCGGCGGCGGCGGTCCGTGCCCTGGGGCTGGACGAGTCGTCCTTCGGGCACATCTCCACCGGTGGTGGCGCCTCCCTGGAATACCTCGAGGGCAAGACCCTCCCCGGCATCGCGGCCCTGGAGAACTGAATGTCGAGCACCACCCGCCGGCCGCTGATGGCCGGCAACTGGAAGATGAACCTCAACCACCTCGAGGCCAACCTGCTCGTGCAGAAGCTGGCGGCGAGCCTCACCGAGAAGCAGCTCACGGCCGTCGAGACGGTCGTGCTGCCGCCCTTCACCGACCTGCGCACCGTGCAGACCGCGGTGGACGGGGACAAGCTGCTGATCGGCTACGGCGGGCAGGACCTCTCCCCGCACGCGTCCGGCGCGTACACCGGGGACATCTCCGGTCCGATGCTGGCCAAGCTCGGCTGCACGTACGTGGTGGTCGGGCACTCCGAGCGGCGGGCCTACCACAACGAGGACGACGCGCTGGTCAACGCCAAGGTCAAGGCGGCGCTGACGCACGGCCTGACGCCGATCCTCTGCGTGGGGGAGGGGCTGGACATCCGCGAGCAGGGCACCCACGTGGCGCACTGCTCCGACCAGCTCGACGGGGGCCTCGCCGGGCTCACCCCCGAGCAGGTGCGGCAGGTCGTGATCGCGTA
This sequence comes from Micromonospora sp. NPDC007208, assembly GCF_042869175.1. Lineage (NCBI taxonomy): Bacteria > Bacillati > Actinomycetota > Actinomycetes > Micromonosporales > Micromonosporaceae > Micromonospora > Micromonospora sp. NPDC007208. Next base: position 92,857 of record NZ_JBIAFG010000006.1, read on the forward strand.
CGAGCCGGTCTGGGCGATCGGCACGGGCAAGACCGCGACGCCGGACGACGCCCAGGAGGTCTGTGGGGCGGTCCGTCAGCGGTTGGCGGAACGCTTCGACCAGGAGACCGCCGACCAGGTTCGGGTCCTCTACGGCGGCTCGGTCAAGGCGTCCAACGTCGCCTCGATCATGGCCCAACCGGACGTGGACGGGGGCCTCGTTGGGGGCGCCAGCCTGGACGCGGAGGAATTCGCTCAGATCTGCCGGTTCCCGGAGCACCTCGCCCGCTGATCGCTCGGTATCCTGGACACCGCCCGTCCGCCGGTCGGTGCCGCCGTGCCCGATCAGACCGGGCGAGGATCGCTACGAGAGGAACTGACCCCAGCCATGCCGATCTGGTTCGCATACACGTTGATCGTGTTGCTGGTCATCACGAGCATTCTGCTCACCATGCTGATCCTGCTGCACCGCGGCAAGGGCGGTGGTCTGTCGAGCATGTTCGGCGGTGGCGTCAGCTCCAGCCTTGCCGGCTCCTCGGTCGCGGAGAAAAACCTGGACCGCTACACCGTTCTGGTGAGCGTCGTCTGGTTCGCCGCGATCATCGGGCTCGGGCTCTGGCTGCGCCTCCAAATGAACAGCGGCGCCTGAGCAGGCTCAGTAAGTCGTACAATCTGCGCGCGGTTCGTCACTCGACGGGCCGCGCGCAGGCTTTTCTCCGCTGCACCGCGTCGCCCGCCGCTCCACCCCCGAAGACGGCGGGTCCCCTCCGACGACAGGAGCGAGCAGCCGTGCCGAATGGCAACGTTATCCGGGGAGCCCGGGTCGGGTCCGCACCGATGCGCCCGGACGAGCGGCACCAACCCGCCCCCCGACAGGACGTCAGCTACTGGTGCCGTAACGACCACCGGGTCGACATCCGCATCGCCGCGGACGTCGAGCCGCCACCCCTGTGGGACTGCCCCCGCTGCGGCCTACCCGCCGGTCGGGACGCCCAGAACCCGCCGGGCCGGGTCCGCGCCGAACCGTACAAGAGCCACCTGGCGTACGTGAAGGAGCGGCGCACCGCCGAGGAGGGGGAGGCCCTGCTCGCCGAGGCGCTCGCCGCACTACGCCGTAGACGCGGCGAGTAGCGGGCTCCTCCGCGCGCTCAGCGCAGGCTGCGCAGTCGGGCGGGTACGTCGGCTGCCGCCGCCCGGTCCAGCAACCAGCGGGTGCGGTCCACCCCGCGCACGCCGGCCGCCGGTAGCTGCACCGGCCCGGCGCCAGCCAACGCCATACCCACCGCGCGAGCCTTGTCGGCGCCGGCGGCCACCAGCCAGACCTCCTCGGCGGTGTTGATCGCCGGCAGGGTGAGGGTGGTCCGCGTCGGCGGCGGCTTGGGGCTACCCCGTACCGCGCTGACCGGCCGGGTCTCGTAGCCGACCGGGTGCCCGGGGAAGACCGAGGCCACGTGGCCGTCCTCGCCGACGCCCAGCATCAGCACGTCGAAGTGCGGCAGGGTGGCGTGCCCGGGCCGGGCGGCGCGGGCCAACTCCTCCGCGTACGCGGCAGCCGCCGCCTCGGGGTCGTTGCCGGCCGGGCCGTCCGAGGCCGGCATCGGGTGTACCCGGGCCGGGTCCAGCGGCACCACGTCCAGCAGGGCGGCGCGGGCCTGGGTCTCGTTGCGGTCCGGATCACCGGCGGGCAGGAACCGTTCGTCGCCCCACCACACGTCGACCCGGGACCAGTCCACCGCGTCGCGGGCCGGCAGCGTCGCCACCGCCCGGTACACGGCCGCGGCGACCCGACCCCCGGTCAGCACCACCGAGGCTTCGCCCCGGTCGGCCTGGGCGTCGAGCAGCTTCACCAGCAACCGGGCCGCCACGGCCTGCGCCAGCAGGTCGGCGTCGGCGTGCACGGCGACACTCGCCTCACTCATGGTTGCGCCTTCGTTTCCCGACCGCGGGGCGGTCGCTGTCGTGCCCGGGGCGGTGTGCCCGAGGTGGTGGGGCGGAGACCCCGGAAGTTACGGGGCAGGGCCGGTGCGTACCGGCCCTGCCCGACGTCGTGCCCCGGCTGGGCTCAGCCCTCGCCGCTCGTGCCGACGTGCGCGGTGACCCCGGCCTCGGCGCGCTGCGCGGTGGCCGGATCCTTCCAGACGTGGACCCGCTGCGCGGGGCGCTGCTCCAGCCCCCGCAGCCCGGCCGTCGCGCCCAGCGCCTCCGCGTACACCTGGTCGGCGTCCAGCCGGCGCAACTCCTCGGCCAGTTCGTCGCCGAGCGGGCGGCGGACCAGCGGCAGGGCCCGGTCCTCCTGGCCCGTCCGCCGGAAGACGGCCATGCTGTCCTCGCGGGTCAGCGTCAGTTGGTCGCCGTTGGCGCAGCTGAGCTGCACCTCCCGCATCCGGGGGAACTCGTTGCTGTCCACCCGGTGTGGGGTGATGCCGAGCCGGCTGGACAGCCAACCGGCCATCAGCGCGGCCGTCGGGTCGGTCCGCGGCGCGACGATGGTCGCCTCGGTGACCTGGGCGCTGGTGGTGTCGAACGCCCCGGCGACCAGGGTGCGCCACGGGGTGATCCGGGTCCACGCCAGGTCGGTGTCGCCCGGGGCGTAGTCCCGGGCACGCTGCCGCAGCGCCTCCACCGGGTCGGCGGCCTGCGCGGAGTCGGTGATCCGCCGGTCGGCCACCACCCCGAGGAAGTCGGTGGCGATCTCCGCCGGCGGCTCGCCGTGCCACCAGGTGACCACCGGCACGTCCGGAACGAGCAGCGGCATCACGACCGACTCGGCGTGCAGGGACAGCCGGCCGTACATCCGGGTGACCACCGCCTCGCACGGGCCGAGCCGGCCACCGACCACGATCTCCGCGTCCAGTCGGTTGCGGTCCCGCTCGATCTCCGAGCGCACCACCACCACGAGCCGGCACGGGTGGGCGGCCGCGGCGATCGTCGCCGCGGCCTCCGCCTCCCGGACCCGCTTCTCGTCCACGACCACGATGAGGGTGAGCGCCATGCCGCTGGCCACCCCGCCGGCGCTGCGCCGCTCGGCGGCGAGCGCCTTGACCACCTCGTTGCCGGTGGTGTCCCACAGCCCGATCATGCTCGTCTCCAGGCGCGGCCCTCGCGGGCCAGCATCTCGTCGGAGGCCCGTGGGCCCCACTCACCGGCCCGGTACGGCTCCGGGGTGGTGCCCTCCCAGGCGTGTTCCAGCGGGTCGATCACCTGCCAGCTCTGCTCGACCTCGGCCGCGTCCGGGAACAGGGTGCGATCGCCGATCAGCACGTCCAGCACCAGACGCTCGTACGCCTCGGGGCTGGACTCGGTGAACGCCTCGCCGTACTGGAAGTCCATCGCGATGTCGCGGACCTCCATGGTCGTGCCCGGCACCTTCGAGCCGAACTTGAGCACCACGCCCTCGTCCGGCTGCACCCGGATGACCAGCTGGTTGTTGCCCAGCGACTCCATGTCGGCGTCGTTGAACGGCAGGTGCGGCGCCTTCTTGAACATGATGGCGACCTCGGTGACCCGCCGGGGCAGCCGCTTGCCGGCCCGGATGTAGAACGGCACCTCCGCCCAGCGGCGGTTCTGGATGCCCAGCCGCACCGCCACGTACGTCTCCGTGGTGGAGTCGGCGGGCACGTCCCGCTCGTCCAGGTAACCGACCGCGCGTTCGCCGCCGACCCAGCCGGGCAGGTACTGGCCCCGGACGGTGTCCCGGGCGACGTCCTTGGGCAGGGTGATGGCCTTGAGCACCTTCAGCTTCTCGGCCCGGATCTCGTCGGCGTCGAAGCTTGTCGGCTCCTCCATCGCCACCAGGGCGAGGAGTTGGAGGAGGTGGTTCTGCAGCACGTCGCGAGCGGTGCCGACGGTGTCGTAGAAGCCGGCGCGGGTGCCGATGCCGACGTCCTCCGCCATGGTGATCTGCACCGAGTCGACGTACTTGGAGTTCCACAGCGGCTCGAACAGGTTGTTGGCGAACCGCAGGGCGAGGATGTTCTGAACCGTCTCCTTGCCCAGGTAGTGGTCGATCCGGAAGACGTCCTGCCGGGTGAACACGTCGTCGACGAGGTCGTTGAGCGCCTTCGCCGACGGCAGGTCGTTGCCGAACGGCTTCTCCACCACGACCCGGCGCCAACCGCCGGACTTGTCGTTGTCGGCCATCCCGGTGCGGGCCAGCTGCTTGAGCACGACGGGGAACGCGGCCGGCGGGATGGAGAAGTAGAACGCCGCGTTGCCGGCGATGCCGTGGCTCTGACGCAGATCGTCAAGCGTCGAGGCGAGGGTGTCGAAGGCGGCGTCGTCGTCGAACGACCCACCGACGAACTTGATGTTGCCGGCCAGCCGCGCCCACACCTCGTCCCGCCAGGGGGTGCGAGCGTGCTTGCGGGCAGCCTCGCAGGCCAACGTCTCGAAGTCGCCGTCACCCCAGTCGCGGCGCGCGAAACCGAGCACCACGAAGCCCGGCGGCAACAGCCCTCGGTTGGCCAGGTCGTAGACCGCGGGCAGCAGCTTCTTGCGGGCCAGGTCGCCGGTCACCCCGAAGATCACCAGAGCGCAGGGCTCGGGGATCCGGGGCAACCGGCGGTCCTGCGGGTCGCGCAGCGGGTTCACCGAACCGCCTCCTCGCTCCGCTTCAGTCACGTCGTCCATCCTCACGCCCGCAGATCACCGGCCGCGTCCAGTAGTTGGGCGACACCGGCGGCCCGGTCGGTCAGGTGCAACCGCAGCAGCGGCCGCTCCCGACCGGCGAGGGCCTGCCGGTCCCCGGCGGCCTGGGCCGCCTGCAGCTCACCGAAGGTGTACGGCTTGCCCGGCACCGCCAGGTCCTCGGCGACAGCCCCGGTCACCTGGAGGTAGCTGCCCACCTGCGGGCCGCCCTTGTGGTACTGGCCCGTCGAGTGCAGGAACCGCGGACCCCAGCCGAAGGTGACGGGCCGCCCGCCCGCCTGGGCCAGCAGCGGCCGCAGCCGGGCCGCGTCGGCGTCGGCGAACCGGTCGAGGTACGCCATCACCGCGAGGTAACCGTCGTCGCCCAGCCCGTCGAGCAGCCAGCGCAGCACCCCGGCCAGGTCCCCCGGGGCGCCCTGCGGGGCGTACACCTCGATCGCGCCCTCGGTGAACGACGGCGTCTCCGCCGGCAGGCCCGAGGCCAGGATCTTGTTGGTGTTCTCCTTGGACTCGGTGACGTTCGGCTGGTTGAACGGGTCGATGCCGAGCACCACACCGGCCACCGCGGTGGCGTACTCCCAGGCCAGGAACTGCGCGCCCAGCGGGCCGTTGACGGCCACGTCCGGGGCGGCGCCGCCGCCCGGCATGTCACCGGGGGCCAGCGCGCCGCCGTAGCTGACGGTCAGCACGTCCGCGCCGGTGGCACCGGGGCTCTGCGGGGACTCCACGACCACCGGGAGGATGCCCACCCCGGCCTTGCCGGTCGACTCGGCGATCAACTGCTCGGCCCAGTCGCCGAGCCCGTCGATGCCGGTGCCGTCGGAGACCAGGGCGACCTTGTCCCGGGCCAGCGTGGCCGCCGCGCCCAGGGCGGCGCCCAGCGCCAGCGCCGGGTTGTTCTGGTCCGCGCCGAGCGAGGTGGCCAGCGCGTCGGCCTGGTCGAGCAGTTCGGCGACCTCGACCCCGGCCAGTGCCGAGGGCACCAGACCGAAGGCGGTCAGCGCCGAGTACCGGCCACCGACGTTCGGGTCGGCGAGCACGGTGAACGCGCCCATCTCGGTCGCGGTGGTCTCCAGCGGCGAACCCGGGTCGGTGACGATGACGAAGTGCCGGCCGGCCTCCGCCTCGGTCATCCCGGCGTCCAGGAACGCCTGCCAGTACGCGCGCCGGTGGCTGTCGGTCTCCACCGTCGATCCGGACTTGCTGGCCACCACCACGACGGTGCGCTCCAGCCGGTCACCGAGCGCCGCCCGGACCTGGCCCGGGTCGGTGGTGTCCAGCACGGTCAGCGGTCGACCCAGCGTCCGGGTGATCACCTCGGGCGCGAGCGACGAGCCGCCCATGCCGGCGAGCACCACGTGATCCAGGTCGGCCAGCTCCGCGGTCAGCTCGGCCAACTGCACGAGCAGTTCGCGGCTGCGCCGGTGGGTGTCCACCCAGCCCAGCCGGATCTTCGCCTCGGCCTCGGCGTCCGGACCCCACAGGCTCGCGTCCTTGCCCGCCAGCTTGCCCGGGACACCGGCCTTGACCAGCGCGTCCCGCGTCGAGGCGGGCGCGGCCTTGTCGACCGCGTCCGCGCCGTACACGGCGAGCCCGGCGGCTGCCTCCACCGGCCCTGCAAGTAGATCGCTCATGCCGTCACTCCGCTTCGCTGCGTGCCGCCATGAGGCACCATCGCACTGAGCTTGCTGATTCGCTCGCTGCGCTCGCTCATGCGCCACCGGTCTTCTCGGCGGCCTTGGCGTTGCCCTTGGCCGCCTTGTTCGGAGCACCCTTGCCGTTCGCCGCCGCCTCCAGGGACTTGCGGACGCCGTCGAGCAGTTCCTGCCAGCTGGCCTCGAACTTCTCCACGCCCTCGCGTTCGAGGGTGACGATCACGTCGTCCATGTCCACCCCGACCGACTCCAGGTCCGCGAAGACCTTCCGCGCCGCGTCGTAGGCGCCGGTGATGGTGTCGCCGCGGGTCTCGCCGTGATCGGCGTACGCGTGGATGACCGACTCCGGCATGGTGTTGACCGTGCCGGGGGCGATCAGCTCCTCGACGTAGATGACGTCCCGGTAGTCCGGGTTCTTCGTCGAGGTGGACGCCCACAGCGGCCGCTGCGGGTGCGCTCCGGCGGCGGCGAGCGCCTTCCACCGGTCCGAGGAGAACACCTCGCTGTAGCGCTCGTACGCCAGCTGAGCGTTCGCGATGGCGGCCTTGCCCTTGAGGGCCTTCGCCTGGTCGGAGCCGATCTTCTCAAGCCTCTTGTCGACCTCGGAGTCGACCCGCGAGACGAAGAACGACGCCACCGAGCCGATCTTCGACAGGTCGTGGCCGTTGGCCTTGGCCTGCTTCAGACCGGCCAGGAACGCCTCCATGACCGCCGAGTAGCGGTCCAGACCGAAGATCAGCGTGACGTTGACGCTGATCCCCTCGGCCAGCGTGTCGGTGATCGCCGACAGGCCCTCCTCGGTGGCCGGGATCTTGATGTAGAGGTTGGGCCGGTCCACCAGCCACCACAGGGCCTTGGCCTCGGCCACCGTCCGGTCACTGTCGTGCGCCACCCGGGGGTCCACCTCGATGGAGACCCGGCCGTCGACACCGTCGCTGCCGTCGTACGACGGGCGCATCACGTCGCAGGCCCACCGCACGTCATACGTGGTGAGCATGCGCACCGACTCCTCGACCTCGATGCCACGGGTGGCGAGGTCGTGCAGCTGCCAGTTGTACTCGTCGGCGTCGCTCAGCGCCTTCGCGAAGATCGTCGGGTTGGTGGTGACACCGGCCACGTGCTTCTCGCGGCGCAGCTGGTCCAGCCCGCCGGAGCTCAAACGCACCCGGGAAAGATCATCGAGCCAGACCGCCACGCCCGCGGCGGTGAGCTCATTCAGCTTGTCCGTCATGCCATCCACGCTCCCTCAGTTGCCGGTCGTGAAACCGGTGATGTCGCCCACCCGGGCCAGCGAGGCGTGTGCTGCCGCCACGATCCGGTCGGGGGTGAACCCGAACTGCTCGAAGAGCACGGTGTGCGGGGCGCTCGCTCCGTAGTGCTCCAGGCTCACGCTCTCGCCCAGGTCACCGACGATGCCGCGCCAGGACATCGCGATGCCCGCCTCCACGCTCACCCGTGCCTTTACCCCGCGTGGGAGCACCGACTCCCGGTACGCCTCGTCCTGCTCGTAGAACCACTCCTGGCAGGGCATCGAGACGACCCGGGTGGGGGTGCCGTCGGCCTCCAACCGCTCCCGGGCGGTCAGGCAGAGCTGCACCTCGGAACCGGTGCCGACGATGATCACCTGAGGCTTGCCGTTGGACGCCTCGGCCAGCACGTAGCCGCCCTTGGCCACGCCCTCCGCGCTGCCCAGGACGTCGCGGTCCATGGTCGGCAGCGGCTGACGGCTCAGCGCCAGCGCGGTGGGCCGGTCGGTGTGCTCCAGCGCCTGCCGCCAGGCCCAGGCGGTCTCGTTGGCGTCCGCCGGACGGACCACGTCCAGGCCCGGGATGGCGCGCAGCGCCGTCAGGTGCTCCACCGGCTGGTGCGTCGGGCCGTCCTCGCCGAGGCCGATCGAGTCGTGCGTCCAGACGTAGGTCACCGGCAGCTTCATCAACGCGGCCAGCCGCACCGACGGACGCATGTAGTCGCTGAAGACCAGGAACGTGCCGCCGTACGGGCGGGTGCCGCCGTGCAGGGCGATGCCGTTGAGGATCGCGCCCATGGCGTGCTCACGGATGCCGAAGTGCAGCGTGCGCCCGTACTCGTGGCCGGGGAAGTCCTTGGTGGCGTGCGCGGCCGGGATGAACGACGGCTCGCCCTTCATGGTGGTGTTGTTGCTCTCGGCCAGGTCGGCCGAGCCGCCCCACAGCTCCGGGAGCACCGGCGCGAGCGCCTCCAGCACCTTGCCGGAGGCGGCCCGGGTGGCCACCCCCTTGGCGTCCGCGGGGAAGACCGGCAACGCGTCGGCCCAGCCGTCGGGGAGTACGCGACCAGCCAACCGCTCGTAGAGCGCGGTGCGCTCCGGGTTGGCCTTCTTCCAGGCGTCGAACGCGGTGGTCCACTCCTGCTCGGCGGCGGAGCCGCGGCCCATCACCGTGCGGGCGTGGCTGAGCACCTCCTCGTCGACCTGGAAGGTCTGCTCCGGGTCGAAGTCGAGGATCCGCTTGGTGGCCTTCACCTCGTCGGCGCCGAGCGCCGAACCGTGGATCTTGCCGGTGTTCTGCTTGTTGGGCGCGGGCCAGCCGATGATGGTGCGCAGCGCGATGAAGGAGGGGCGGGTGGTCTCCGCGCGGGCCGCCACCAGCGCGGCGTACAGCGCCTCGGCGTCCTCGTGGTAGTCGCCCTGGTCGGCGTCGCCGCTGCGCCAGTCGACGGTCTGCACGTGCCAGCCGTACGCCTCGTAGCGGGCGGCCACGTCCTCGCTCTTGGCGATCCGGGTGTCGTCCTCGATGGAGATCTCGTTGTCGTCGTAGACCACCGTGAGGTTGCCCAGCTGCTGGTGCCCGGCGAGGGCGCTGGCCTCGTGGCTGATGCCCTCCTCGATGTCACCGTCGGAGACGATGCACCAGATGTTGTGGTCGAAGACCGACGCGCCGAGCTCGGCCTCGGGGTCGAACAGGCCGCGTTCGCGGCGGGCCGCCATGGCCATGCCGACCGCGTTGCCCAGACCCTGCCCGAGCGGGCCGGTGGTGGTCTCCACGCCCGGGGTGTGCCCGTGCTCGGGGTGCCCCGGCGTCTGCGAGCCCCACTGCCGCAGCGACTTCAGGTCGCCGAGGCTCAACGGGTAACCGGAGAGGAACAGCTGGATGTAGAGCGTCAGGCTGGAGTGCCCGGCGGAGAGGACGAACCGGTCGCGGCCGGGCCAGTTCGGGTCGGCCGGGTTGTGCCGCATGACGCGGTTGAAGAGGAGGTACGCCGCGGGCGCGAGGCTCATCGCGGTGCCCGGGTGGCCGTTGCCGGATTTCTCTACGGCGTCCATGGCCAGCACGCGGACGGTGTCTACGGCCCGGCGATCGAGGTCGGACCAGTTCAGTGCGGAGTGCTCGGGTCGTTTAACAGCCACGATGGTTGTGCTCCTCGGCAGATGGGCGGAACCCTCACCGATGACCTTATCGAGCGTCCCTAAACGTGCGCCCAGGGATCTGTGCATGGTGTGCGCTACGTGACCATCCGGATGCTCGGTTCAACCCGGTGGTGTGACGGCCCGCACCGTTGTCGGGTCGGCCGGGCAGCCAAAACGACGACGCGTAGTGTGTGGGTCGGTATGCGGACCTTTGCGGTCCCGACCGATCCGATCTCCCCGTGCCCGATGCCGGAAGGTGGCAATCCGTGAGCATGATCACCGAGCGCCCCGCGAGCAACCCGGCCGGGCCACACCCGGCGCGGGCGGCCGAGGGCCCGGTGGCCCGGCGGGACGTACGCGCGGTCATTTCGGCGTACGTGGCGCTCACCAAGCCGCGGATCGTCGAGTTGCTGCTGGTCACCACCATCCCGGCGATGATGCTCGCCGAGGGCGGGCTGCCGTCGCTGTGGCTGATGGCCATCGTGCTGATCGGCGGCTCGCTCGCCGCCGGCGCGGCCAGCGTCCTCAACTGCTACATCGACCGTGACATCGACCAGCTGATGCGGCGTACCAAGCGTCGGCCGCTGCCGGCGCACACCGTGTCGCCGCGAAGCGCGCTGATCTTCGGTCTGGTGCTGGCGGTGGTGTCGGTGGCCCTGATGGCGGCGTTCACCAACCTGCTGGCCGCCGGGCTGACCCTCGCCGCGATCGCCTACTACGACCTCGTCTACACCCTGTGGCTCAAGCGCTCCACCCCGACGAACACCTTCTGGGGCGGCGCCTGCGGGGCGGCACCGGTGCTGATCGGGTGGGCGGCGGTGACCGGCTCGCTGGCGCCGGCCGCCTGGGGGCTCTTCGCGGTGGTCTTCTTCTGGCAGATGCCGCACTTCTACCCGCTCGCCATGAAGTACAAGGACGACTACGCCCGGGCCGGCATCCCGATGCTGCCGGTGGTGGCCTCGATCCGCCGGGTGAACGCCGAGATTCTGATCTTCGCGTGGCTCACCGTGCTCACCTCGCTGGCCGTCTGGCCGCTGGGGCTCAGCGCGATCTACGGGGTGCCGACCCTGGTGGTGGGGGCCATCTTCGTGGTCGAGGCACACCGGCTCTGCCGGCGCGCGACGCGCGGCGAGGCGGTCAAGCCGATGCGGCTGTTCCACTGGTCGACGACGTACCTGACGATCGTCTTCGTGGCCGTCGCGCTCGACGCGCTGATCTGACCCGTCCCGCGCCCGGCTCTGCTCTTTGAATTTGGCTCTGCCTTTGGGTTTGGCTCTGCCCTTCCGGTCTGGCTCTGCTTTCGGGTCTGGCTCTGCTCTTTGTGTCTGGCGCGACGCCATCGCCCGTCGGCTTTCTGCTGGCTTGTCGGCTTCCGCGCCGCGGCTCTGCTTGGCGGTCCCACCGCCGCCCGTCGGCTGGTGGCCGAGGGTTGGTGCCGATGATCTACTGACTAATCATGGACGTGGATGAGTTGTCCGGGTTTAATGTCACATCAGAGTAACTTTCGGCATGAGTCGGATCGGCTCAACTCGGGGTGGTTCGGGAGCGATTTGCCGACGCACTTTGAGCGTAAAAGTCCTGTTATAACCGGACAGTTAACCTGTGCTTGTCCTTAAACCCGTAGGTAATTGGCATCACAAAAGGTTCATGGTTCTCGCCCCACGGGGTGCAACTCTGCTTAGGCTTCGCGTCATGGCAGATGGTTCCGATACGACGCTGACGGCCGAGCAGACCGCCGGCGAGCAGGCGCCCCAAGGCCTGGTCGCGGGCCTCAAGGCGTTCGCGGCCGGACACGGCGGCGCGAAGGCGGTCATCGAGTACGTCGGCAAGCGTGGGGCGCGGATCGTCCTGGTGGGTTCCGACGGTGAGTGGGGCGACCAGTTCGCCGACGACACCGTCACCGCCCGGGAGGCGTGCGCCCAGGCGGGAGTCACCGTCGAGAACGCCTGGGAGCGTGAACTGATGGACCAGATGCGTCCGAGCAACGACCTCTGGCGGTCGATGGCTCGCCGCACGATGGCCCGCTGAATAGACAGCTGAATTGACCACACATCACCAGTCGACCCGGGGGGAACCCCGGGTCGCTCTCGTCACCTGCGCCGACCTGGCCGACCTCGACCCGGACGACCGGCTGGTCCTCGCCCCACTCGCCGCCCGTGGCGTCGCCGTGCAGACCGTGATCTGGGACGACCCCGACGTCGACTGGTCGTCCTACGACCTGGTCGTGCTCCGCTCACCCTGGGACTACGCGCTACGCCGCGACGAGTTCGTGTCCTGGGCGGCCACCGTTCCGGCGCTGCTCAACCCGGCCGAGGTGGTCCGCTGGAACACCGACAAGCGCTACCTCGCCGAGCTGACCGCCGCCGGGGTGCCGACCGTGCCGACGTCGTGGATCGAGCCGGGGGAGAGCTGGCAGCTGCCCGCCGAGACCGGCGAGTACGTGCTCAAGCCCGCGGTCAGCGCCGGCAGCCAGGACACCGGCCGGTACGACCTGGCCGACCCGGAGCACCGGGACCTGGCCACCGCACACGTTCGCCGGCTCTCCGAGGCCGGTCGGGTGACCATGGTCCAGCCGTACCTGCGTGCCGTCGACACCGAGGGCGAGACGGCCCTGCTCTTCCTGGCCGGCCCGGAGGGGCTCGCGTTCAGCCACGCGATCCGCAAGGGTCCGATGCTGTCCGGGCCGGACCTCGGCCCGGACGGGCTCTACAAGGCCGAAGAGATCACCGCCCGCACCGCCCGCCCGGAGCAGCTGGCGGTGGCCGAGCAGACCCTCGCGACGGTGCCCGGCGGCACCCGACAGTTGCTCTACGCCCGAGTCGACCTGATCCCCGGCCCGGACGGCGAGCCGGTCCTCGTCGAGCTGGAGCTGACCGAGCCGTCGCTCTTCATCGGGTACGCGGACGGCGCCCCCGACCGCCTCGCCACCGCCATCACCACCCACCTCGCCCGCAACGCCTGACCCCGATAGCGAGCGCCACCCCGAACGGCCGTCCGCCCCACCGTGCGCGACCCCGCGCCACCGCGCGCGACCGTGCGTGGCCCCGCGCGACCGTGCGTGGCCCCGCGCCACCGCGCCACCGCGCCACCGCGCCACCGCGCCACCGCGCCACCGCGCCACCGCGCCACCGCGCCACCGCGCCACCGCGCCACCGCGCCACCGCGCGCGGCCCCGCGCCGCCACCGTGCCACCGCGCGCGGCCCCGCGCGACCCCGCGTCCGTGTCGCCGTGCCGCCGGCAAGATCGCGCAACATCCTGGTTGTAGTGGTATCGGCGCCTCGACCATGCCACTACATCTTGGATCGAGCGTGATCTTGGTGGCCGTCGGCGCCCAAACCCGGGTCGCGGTCTCCCGGGGAGCGGATCCGTCGCCAAGATCCGCGCAGAATCGGGGATGTTGCTGCCTCTCGCGTGTCGGAGGCAGCAACATCGGGGAAGTTGCGGAGATCTTGGCGCGGGGCGCGGGGCGCGGGGCGCGGGGCGCGGGGCGCGGGGCGCCCAGGGCGGGCCGGGGCCCGCAGGGCGGGGCGGCCAGACGGTGACGCGGGGCTCGGGGCGGCCAGGCGGTGACGCTGGGCGGCCAGGCGGCCGGGCGGTCAGGCGGCCGGGCGGCCGGGCGGTCAGGCGGCCGGGCGGTCAGGCGGCCGGGCGGTCAGGCGGTGACTGGGACCGGGGCGGCGGCGTCGGTCGGGGTGGCCTGGGGGGCCGGCGCTACCGTGCGGCGTTCCCGGGTGGACCACTGCACCGACAGGGCGGCCAGCAGCACCAGGCAGGAGCCGAGCATGTGTGCGCCGACCAGGAGCGCCGGCACGTGGGTGAAGTACTGCACGAAGCCGATGAGGCCCTGACTCAACTCCACGGCGACCAGGATGATCGCGGCCCGAGTTGCCTGCCGCGCACCGACGGCGCGGAACGCGAAGATCAGCGCCACCGAGAGGCCGATCAGCAGGAAGACCCCGTCGGCGTGCACCTGGGAGATCGTCTCCGGGTCGAGGCCGTTGCGGGCGGCGCCGTGGTCGCCGGCGTGCGGGCCGCTGCCGGTGACCCAGGTGCCGACGACCAGCACGGCGACGGTGACGCCGGTGGTGACCCGGGCCAGCGCGCGCAGCGGTGTGGGCACCACGGCCACGGTCGGGCCGTCGGGGTCGCCGATGCGTCGCCAGAGGGCGTACGCGGCGGCGATCACGGCCATCGAGGCGAGGAAGTGCAGCCCGACCACCCACGGGTTGAGGTTGGTGAGGACGGTGATGCCACCGATCACCGCCTGGGCGGGGATGCCCAGGAAGACCGCGACGGCCAGCGCGAGGAGCCCGGGTCGGCGGGGCCGGTGCAGCAGGACGGCCAGCACGGTGGCCAGCGCGATGAGACCCACCGCGAAGGTCAGCATCCGGTTGCCGAACTCGATCACCCCGTACACGCCCATCTCGGGCGTGGTGACGTAGGAATCGTCGGTGCACCGGGGCCAGGTGGGGCAGCCGAGGCCCGAGGCGGTCAACCGGACGGCCCCGCCGGTCACGACGATGCCCACGTTCGCGATGATCGAGGCGAGCGCCAGGCGGCGCAGCAGGATGCCGGAGACCGGACGGACGATTCGGTTCACGGCGCAAATCCTACGCACCGTAGTGATCGAGGTTCGTCCGACTCTGCCGGCTCGGTGGTTCGGATCACCGGGGCCCGGGTTTGCGACCCTCCGGGTAATTACGTAACGTTGGCGTTGTGAAAAACGCGGCGGCGCTCTCCGGGCACCAACCGACGGCCGTACCGGCCCTCGGTGCGTCCGTTGCCGCGCCCGCCGTGACCACGTCGGCCGGCCTCGCCGGGCCGGCGGCGGCCGAGATCTCCACCCGGGATCGGGTCACCCAGTTGCTGCTGGAGCAGGGTGCCACCACCGCCGCGCAGCTCGGCGCGGCGCTCGGGCTCAGCCCGGCGGCGATCCGCCGGCACCTGGACGCGATGCTCGCGGACGGTGACGTGTACGCCCGCGAGCAGACCGTGCAGGGCAGTCGCGGTCGGGGTCGCCCGGCCAAGGTGTTCCTGTTGACCGAGGCCGCCCGGGTCCGCTGTGGCACACACCACTACGACAACATGGCCACCGCCGCGCTGCGCTGGATCGCCCGCAGCGGCGGTTCGGACGCGGTCGAGGCGTTCGCCACCGAGCAGGTGTCCGCTCTCGAGTCCCGCTGTCGGACGGCCATGGAGGACGCCGGCGACGACCCTCTCGCCCGAGCCGAGGCACTCGCCGCAGCGCTCACCGCCGAGGGTTACGCTGCCAATGCGACCACGATCGCCTCCGGCGGGCAGCTCTGTCAGCACCATTGCCCGGTGGCGCACGTGGCCGCCGAGTTTCCCCAGCTGTGCGAGGCCGAGACCGCGGTTATCTCCCGTCTGGTCGGCACCCACGTGCAGCGTCTGGCCACCATCGCGCACGGCGACGGGGTGTGCACCACGCACATCCCGACCCAGCCGGGCCGCGCTCAATCCGGTAATCCCGTCACCACTGTGAGGACAGATAGATGACCGAGCAGATCGTCCAGCCCCTGACCCAGGAAGAGCAGCTCGCCGCCCTGGGCCGGTACGAGTACGGCTGGTCCGACCCGGACGCCGCCGGGGCGGTCGCCCAGCGCGGCATCAACGAGGCGGTGGTTCGGGACATCTCGGCCAAGAAGAACGAGCCGGCGTGGATGCTCGACCTGCGGCTGAAGGGCCTGCGGCTGTTCGGCCGTAAGCCGATGCCGGCCTGGGGCGCGGACCTCACCGGGATCGACTTCGACAACATCAAGTACTTCGTGCGGTCGACCGAGAAGCAGGCCACCAGCTGGGAGGACCTGCCCGAGGACATCAAGAACACCTACGACCGGCTGGGCATCCCGGAGGCGGAGAAGCAGCGGCTGGTCGCCGGTGTCGCGGCGCAGTACGAGTCGGAGGTCGTCTACCACAAGATCCGTGAGGACCTTGAGGAGCAGGGCGTCCTCTTCCTGGACACCGACACGGCGCTGCGCGAGCACGAGGATGTCTTCAAGGAGTACTTCGGCACGGTGATCCCGGTCGGCGACAACAAGTTCGCCGCCCTGAACACCTCGGTGTGGTCCGGTGGCTCGTTCATCTACGTGCCGAAGGGCGTGCAGGTCGAGATCCCGCTGCAGGCCTACTTCCGGATCAACACGGAGAACATGGGCCAGTTCGAGCGGACGCTGATCATCGTCGACGAGGGTGCGTACGTGCACTACGTCGAGGGCTGCACCGCGCCGCTCTACTCCTCCGACTCGCTGCACAGCGCGGTCGTGGAGATCATCGTCAAGAAGAATGCGCGCTGCCGCTACACGACCATCCAGAACTGGTCGAACAACGTCTACAACCTGGTCACCAAGCGCGCCGTCTGCCACGAGGGCGCGACCATGGAGTGGGTCGACGGCAACATCGGCTCCAAGGTGACCATGAAGTACCCGGCGGTCTACATGACCGGCGAGCACGCCAAGGGCGAGGTGCTCTCGGTGGCGATGGCCGGCGAGGGTCAGCACCAGGACGCCGGCGCCAAGATGGTGCACGCCGCGCCGCACACCTCCTCGACCATCGTGTCGAAGTCGATCGCCCGTGGCGGCGGCCGCACCTCGTACCGGGGTCTGGTGCAGGTGCTGGAGGGTTCGCACCACAGCCGGAGCACGGTCAAGTGCGACGCGCTGCTGGTCGACACCATCTCCCGCTCGGACACCTACCCGTACGTCGACATCCGTGAGGACGACGTGTCGATGGGCCACGAGGCGACCGTCTCCAAGATCAGCGACGACCAGCTCTTCTACCTGATGAGCCGGGGCCTGAGCGAGGACGAGGCGATGGCCATGATCGTGCGCGGCTTCATCGAGCCGATCGCCAAGGAACTCCCGATGGAGTACGCGCTGGAGCTCAACCGCCTGATCGAGCTTCAGATGGAGGGCGCGGTCGGCTGACGCCGCCGCTCCCCGTGGCGGGCCGAAACCTCGGTCCGCCACACCCGGCCCCAACTCGTCGTCACGGAACAGACAGACCAAGGAAGACATGACTACCCAGGCTTCCGCGCCGCCCAGCACCAAGTCGCAGGCGCTGCGCTCGTACGACGTCGCCGACTTCCCGGCCCTCACCGGCCTGGAGGAGGAGTGGCGTTTCACCCCGCTCAAGCGCCTCCGCGGCCTGATAGGTGAGGCGCCGGCCGCGACCGGCGCGGTCCGACACGAGTACGGTGACCTGCCCGAGGGCGTCGCCATCACCCGGGTCGGCCGTGACGACGAGCGGATCGGCAGCGTGCTGACCCCGGTCGACCGGGTCAGTGCGCTGGCCTACGGTGCCGCCGCCGACGCCCTGCTGCTGCGAGTGGCCCCCGACGTGGTGCTCGGCGAGCCGGTGCGGCTGCGGGTGGTCGGCGAGGGCGTCGAGCAGCCGTCGTTCGGTCACACCTTCGTCGAGGTGGGCCGGTTCGCCGAGGCGACAGTGGTGCTGGAGCACGTCGGTTCGGCCACGCTGGCCGACAACGTCGAGGTCGCCGTGGCCGACGGCGCGAAGCTGACGCTGGTCACGATCGCCGACTGGGCCGACGACGCGGTCCAGGCCCAGCACCTGAAGATCAAGCTGGGTCGGGACGCCAGGGTCATCCACATCCAGGTATCCCTGGGTGGCGACCTGGTCCGGCAGTTCACCAGCGTGGAATACACGGGTCGGGGCGGCGAGGCCGAGCTGTACGGCGTCTACTTCGCCGACTCCGGCCAGCACCTGGAGCACCGGCAACTGGTCGACCACTCCGTTCCGGACTGCCGCAGCTACGTCGGCTACCGGGGCGCTCTGCAGGGCGAGAGCGCGCACACCGTCTGGGTGGGCGACGTCCTCATCCGGGCCGAGGCGACCGGCACCGACACGTACGAGATCAACCGGAACCTGCTGCTCACCGACGGCGCGCGGGCGGACTCCGTACCCAATCTGGAGATCGAGACCGGCGAGATCGCCGGCGCCGGCCACGCCAGCGCGACCGGCCGCTTCGACGACGAGCAGTTGTTCTACCTGATGGCCCGGGGCATTCCGGAGAGCGAGGCCCGCCGGCTGGTGGTCCGCGGCTTCTTCGCCGAGCTGATCAACAAGATCCCGGTGGAGCCGCTGCGCGAGAGCCTCGGCGACGCGATCGAGGCCCGGCTGACCAAGGCGGGCGCCTGATGATCCGCATCTGCTCCACCGAGGACGTGCCGAAGGGCACCGCGATCAGCGCGGACGTCGACGGCACGCCGATCGCCCTGGTGCACGGCGAGGACGGCGGCTTCTACGCCGCGTACGACGAGTGCTCGCACGCCTCGGTCGCGCTCTCTGAGGGTGAGGTCGACGGCTGCACGCTCGAATGTTGGCTGCACGGCTCGCGCTTCGACCTGCGCACCGGCGAGCCGACCGGCCTGCCCGCCACCGAACCCGTCCCCGTCTACCCCGTCGAAGTCCGCGACGGCGACATCTACCTCAGCCTGACGCCGAGTAATGGAGTGACCCGATAATGAGCACCCTGGAGATCCGCGACCTGAAGGTGTCGGTCAAGCTGCCCGAGGGTGAGCTCAAGCCGATCCTGGCCGGCGTCGACCTGACCGTGAAGTCGGGTGAGACCCACGCGATCATGGGCCCGAACGGTTCCGGCAAGTCCACCCTGGCGTACTCGATCGCCGGTCACCCCAAGTACGAGATCACCGGCGGCACGGTGACCCTCGACGGCGAGGACGTGCTGGCCATGACGGTCGACGAGCGCGCCCGCGCCGGCCTCTTCCTGGCCATGCAGTACCCGGTCGAGGTGCCCGGCGTCTCGGTGGCGAACTTCCTGCGGACCGCGAAGACCGCCATCGACGGCGAGGCGCCGAAGCTCCGCACCTGGGGTGGCGAGCTGCGCGGCGCGATGGAGCGCCTCCAGATGGACCCGGCCTTCGCCCAGCGCAACGTCAACGAGGGCTTCTCCGGTGGTGAGAAGAAGCGGCACGAGATCGTCCAGCTGGAGCTGCTCAAGCCGAAGATCGCGATCCTCGACGAGACCGACTCCGGTCTCGACGTGGACGCGCTGCGCGTGGTCAGCGAGGGCGTCAACCGCGTCCGCGACAACGGTGACACCGGCGTGCTGCTGATCACCCACTACACCCGGATCCTGCGCTACATCAAGCCGGACTTCGTGCACGTCTTTGTGGCCGGCCGGATCGTCGAGCAGGGTGGCCCGGAGCTGGCCGACAAGCTTGAGGCCGAGGGCTACGAGCGGTACGCCGCCGGGGCCGGCACGGCCAAGGCCTGAGCGGGAGAGGCGCTGCCGAGATGACCAGCATCGCGATCCCTTCGGGGATGCCGCAGTACGACGACGTGCCGCGTTTCGACGTGGCCCGGGTGCGCGCCGACTTCCCGATCCTTGGTCGGGAGATCAACGGGCACCCGCTGGTCTACCTCGACAGCGCCAACACCTCGCACAAACCGCGTCAGGTGCTCGACGTGCTCGACGAGCACTACGCGCGGCACAACGCAAACGTGTCGCGCTCGGTGCACACCCTGGGCACCGAGGCCACCGAGGCGTACGAGGGGGCGCGGGCGAAGGTCGCCGCGTTCATCAACGCGCCGAGCACCGACGAGGTGGTGTTCACGAAGAACTCCACCGAGGCGATCAACATCGTGGCGTACGCCTTCTCGAACGCCTCGCTGCGCCCGGACGCCGACAGTCGTTTCCGGCTCGGTCCGGGTGACGAGGTGGTGATCTCCGAGATGGAGCACCACTCGAACATCGTCCCGTGGCAGCTGCTCTGCGAGCGGACCGGCGCGACCCTGCGCTGGTTCCCGGTCACCGACCAGGGGCGGCTGGACGAGTCGGGCCTGGAGGATCTGGTCACCGAACGGACGAAGATCGTCTCGCTGGTGCACATGTCCAACATCCTCGGCACGGTCAACGCCACCTCCCGGATCACCGCGCGGGTCCGCGAGGTGGGCGCGCTGCTGCTGCTGGACTGCTCGCAGTCGGTGCCGCACCTGCCCATCGACGTGGTCGACCTGGACGCCGACTACATCGTCTTCACCGGCCACAAGATGTGCGGTCCGACCGGCATCGGCGTGCTCTGGGGTCGGGGCGAGTTGCTGGCGGCCATGCCGCCGGTCTTCGGCGGCGGCTCGATGATCGAGACGGTCACCATGGCCCGCTCGACGTTCGCGGCGCCACCGGCCCGCTTCGAGGCGGGCACCCCGCCGATCGCCGAGGCGGTCGCGCTCGGTGCGGCGGTCGACTACCTGACCGGCATCGGGATGCAGGCCATCCAGTGGCACGAGAAGGAGCTGACGGCGTACGCGCTGGACGCTCTCGGCTCGGTGCCGGACCTGCGGATCTTCGGCCCGACCGTGCCGGTGGGCCGGGGTGGCACCATCTCGTTCGCGCTGGGTGACGTGCACCCGCACGACGTGGGTCAGGTGCTCGACTCGCTCGGCGTGCAGGTGCGGGTGGGTCACCACTGTGCCAAGCCGGTGTGCAGCCGGTTCGGCGTCCCGGCCATGACCCGGGCCTCGTTCTACCTCTACACCACCACCGAGGAGATCGACGCTCTGGTGGCCGGTCTGGAGCAGGTGCGGAAGGTGTTCGACTGATGCAGCTCGACCAGCTCTACCAGGAGATCATCCTGGACCACTACAAGCGCCCGCACGGGCGTGGCCTCCGCGACGCCGACGACTCGGGTGACCGGGTCGCGGAGGCGCACCACGTCAACCCCACCTGCGGTGACGAGGTCACCGTCCGGGTGGCCACCGACGGCACGGTGCTGCACGACATCTCGTACGACGGGATGGGCTGCTCGATCAGCCAGGCCTCGGCGAGCGTGCTGCACGAGTTGCTGCGCGGTCGCGGCGCCGGGGAAGCATTCGAGGTGCACGAGGCGTTCGTGGAGTTGATGTCCGGACGTGGCCAGGTCACGCCGGACGAGGACGTGCTCGGTGACGGGGTTGCTTTCGCGGGCGTGGCCCGTTACCCCGCCCGGGTCAAGTGCGCGCTGCTGCCGTGGATGGCGTTCAAGGACGCCGCGGCACGCGCCGGTGTGGGCGTGAGCCCGGAGGTGAAGGCGTGAGCCAGCAGCGAGCGAAGGACACCGTGGTGCCCTGTGGCATCACGAAGCGATGCGGAGGGACGGCATGAGCGAGAACACCGCTACTGAGGCGACGCCGGAGGCCGGTGACACCGCCGTGGTGCCGCAGACCGACGCCGCGACGACCGACGGCACCGGTGACGCCGTCGCCCCTGCGGGCGGCGTCAGCAAGGCCATGATCGCCGACATCGAGGAGGCGATGAAGGACGTCGTCGACCCGGAGCTCGGCATCAACGTGGTCGACCTGGGTCTGGTGTACGGCGTCCACGTCGACGACGAGAACGTCGCCACCCTGGACATGACGCTCACCTCGGCGGCCTGCCCGCTGACCGACGTCATCGAGGACCAGACCCGGCAGGCGCTGACCACCGGCCCCGGCGGCGGCCTGGTCAACGACATCCGGATCAACTGGGTGTGGCTCCCGCCGTGGGGCCCGGACAAGATCACTGACGAGGGTCGGGACCAGCTCCGTTCCCTCGGCTTCAACGTCTGACCCGACTCCGTTCCACCCTTGTCGAGCGCGGTGCCCGTTTGGGCGCCGCGCTCGATCTGTTTGCCGTCGACGTGAATCAGTAGTGGAACGGATCGTTCCGGTCTGCTAGTCTGATTCCAGAACGGAGCGGAACATTCCGTTCTCAGGTGGGCGGAGTCGCTCACCTGACGGGGTCGGCGGAGAGGGTCGGGACAATGGGTGACTTGGCAGCTGGACAGTGGCGGATCGTGCTCGACGAGGCGCACAAGGCGCTCCGGACGACCGCCGAGGGAATCCCGGTCGACGCCTGGGACCTGCCCACCCCGTGCGAACGGTGGACGGTCACGCAGGTGCTCCAGCACGCGACCGGCGACCAGATCGCCTTCGCGGCGGCGATCGTCGGCGGGGAGGGGCCGACAGAGGACCCGTTCGCGCCCTCCGGTCGGATCGAGGGCGACAAGCTGACCGGGCTGCGCGCCGCCCTCGACGCGTCCGCCCGTGCCTGGGCGGGCGTCGCCGACGACGACCCGCAGGTACGGACGCCGCTGCCCCTGGGTGCGCTGCCGGCCCAGGTGGGTGCCGTCGCGTGCGCCCTCGACGCGGCGGTGCACGCCTGGGACATCGCAGTAGCCACGGGTCAGCCGTCCCCGCTCCACGACGACCTGGCCCGCCCCCTGCTGGAGGTCGCCCGGCAGATCGTCGAGCCGTTGCGGAACTATGGCGCGTACGCCCCGGCGCTCGACGCCGGTGCGGAGGCCGACGACGTCAGCGCCCTGCTCTCCTACCTCGGCCGCGACCCCCAGTGGCCCGGAGTGCGGCTCTGATCGGTCGGCCGACCCCCGCCCCGCGCAAGATCGCGCTCGATCATTGAAGTAGTGGGCGCGGGGGGGGGGGGGGGGCCCCACATACGGGGTGGGGCGGGGCCGTGGGGGGGGGTGGCCCCCCCCCCCCCCCCCC
>NZ_JBIAFG010000006.1:115050-406207 GCF_042869175.1 Micromonospora sp. NPDC007208
GGTTCGAGCGTGACCTTGGCGGCGGATGCCCCCCGAACGCCGCTCCCGGTCCAGTCGGGGGCGGTGTTCGTCGTCAAGATCCGCGCAGTATCGGGGATGTTGCTGCCTGTGGCGTGTCGGAGGCAGCAACATCGGGGAAGTTGCGGAGACCTTGGCGCGGGGCGCGGGGCGCGGGGCGCGGGGCGCGGGGCGCGGGGCGCGGGGCGCGGGGCGCGGGGCGCGGGGCGCGGGGCGCGGGGCGCGGGGCGCGGGGCCCGAGGCCCGAGGCCCGAGGCCCGGAAATTCGGTGGCGGGGGCCCGGGTTCGGCGCGGAGGATGCGCGTGTGATTGAGGCGTACCCGATGCAGGTCCCTGTCCGTGCGGCGACTGCCGTGCGTCGACAGCGGCCGTTCCGGGGACGAGCCTCGATTCGGCACCGACGTCCGTGACCGGGGCGTTCCTCGCCGGTCTCGTGGCCGGCTACGGCGTCGCCATTCCCGTCGGCGCGATCGCGATTCTCATCCTGGGGCTCAGTGCCCGTACCTCGTTTCGGGTGGGTGGGGCCGCGGCGCTCGCGGTGGCGACTGCCGACGGGCTCTACGCGGCGGTGGCCGTGCTCGGCGGCGCCGGCCTGGCCGGGATCATCGCGCCGGTCGCCGGGCCGCTGCGGGTGGTCGCCGCCGTGGTCCTGCTGGGTCTCGCCGCGCACGGCCTCTGGCGGACGTGGTCTGCTCACCGCTCGCAGCGACCACCGACGGCGCGTGCCGGTCGGGGCATGAGCACTCCGGGGCGGGCCTACGCGGCGCTGCTCGGGTTGACCCTGCTGAACCCGATGACGGTGCTCTACTTCACCGCGCTGGTGCTCGGCCGCCGCGACACTGCCGACTCGGGCGTGGTCTCCGTTGCGCTCTTCGTGGCCGGGGTGTTCCTGGCGTCGGCGAGCTGGCAGTTGGTCATCGCCGGCGGTGGCACGGTGGTCGGCCGGGCGCTGACCGGGCCGCGCGGCCGACTGGTCACCGGCCTGGTCTCCAGCGCGCTCATCGCCGCGCTGGCGGTGGCCGCGGTCCTACCGGACTAGCGGTCACCACCCGACTGCTCAGCCACCCGGCCGGCCCGACGGGTCGCCCGACCGCGTGGGAACCAGGTGCCGCCCGGGGGCCCGGACGGGGTGGCTGTGCCGTACGGTCGGGCGGTGACCAGTCGACCCGCAGCCGGCGGAGGCCGGTGGGTCGAGGTCGACCCGGCCCGCGTCGGCCGTTGGGTCGAGGGCTTCGCCGACCGGCACGGCCCGCCCACCACCAGCGCGCAGGAGTACGGCCTACTGCTCGCCGCCCCGGACGGAGCAACCGCCGAGCTGTACGCCCCACCGGGTGCACCGGCGGGCGTGGACGTTGCCGGGTTCGTGGCTGCCGCTGTCATGCCCCGCCGGATCGGCCTGCTGCTGGCCCGCAAGGGCGCGGTGGCGCTCGGGGTGGCCGAGGGCGCCGACCTCGTCGTCTCCAAGGTGGACACCCGGTACGTGCAGGGGCGCACCGCCGCTGGGGGGTGGTCGCAGCACCGGTTCGCCCGCCGACGCGACAACCAGGCGAAGGCGGCGCTGGGCGATGCGGCGGACCTGGCCGTACGGCTGCTGTTGCCGGAGGCGGCGACGCTCGCCGCGCTGGTCTGCGGCGGTGACCGGCGGGCGGTGGACGGGGTGCTGGCCGACCGGCGGTTGGCCCCGCTCGTGCCGTTGCGCGCGGAGCGGCTGCTCGACGTGCCGGAGCCCCGGCACGCGGTGCTGGTCGCGGCGGTGGGCGCGGCCCGGGCGGTACGGATCCTGGTGCGCGATCCCGACTGACCTCGGCCGATCCCCGGCGTCGCCCCTGGGAGAGACGACCGCCACCCAAAACGGGGTTCCCGGCGTGCTGCCCCGCCGGCGGCCGGAGGATGGGCGCGTGGAGTTTCTGGTTGACATGGTGACGACGGTGCCGCAGGGAACCTCGGAGGACGGGGTGGCCGACATGCGCGCGCGTGAGGCGGCGCGTTCGGCCGAGCTGACGGCCCAGGGCAGTCTCCTGCGGCTGTGGCGGCCGCCGCTGGCGCCGGGGGAGTGGCGTACCTGGGGGCTGTTCCAGGCCGCCGACGCCGATGAGCTGGAAGCCGTGCTCGCGTCGATGCCGCTGCGCGCCTGGCGGCGCGAGACCGTGACGCCGTTGACGCCGCATCCGAACGACCCGGGCCAGCCGCCTCGCTGAGCCGGCAAGGGCACGGCGGCTCGACAGGCACGACATGGGACACGTCCGTCAGCAGGGAGATCATCATGTCCGAGGCGCAGATTCTGCGTACCGTCCTCGACCGGTGGAAGTCGGCGGTCGACGCCCACGAGCCCGACCAGGTCGCGGCGTGCTTCACCGATGACGCGATCTTCCAGGGGTTGCACCCGTACACGGTTGGTCGTGCCGGTGTCGCCGCGTACTACGCCGGGCAGCCGCTCGGCCTGACCGCCGCGTACGACATCCGGGAGATCCGCCGTCTCGCCGACGACGTGGTCCTCGGCTACCTGGAGGTGGAGTTCGGCTTCACCGACCGGCCGGCCCTGACCGTCAACCTCGGCGTACTCCTGCGGCGGGTCGACGACGACTGGCTCATCGGCCACTATCAGGTCTCCCGGCTCACCTGACCCGCGACCGCCGTCGGATCGTGGCAGGCCCACCGGGGGCCTGCCACGATCTCAGGGCGAGGTCGTCAGAGCTGGTCGGTGCCGAAGGTGTCGCAGGTCTTCGGGTCGCCGCGGTCGTAGCCCTGGGTGAACCAGCGCTTGCGCTGCTCGGACGTGCCGTGGGTGAACTGGTCCGGGTTGACCCGCCCGCCGGAGCGCTCCTGGATGCTGTCGTCGCCGATCGCCTCGGCGGCCTGCACGGCCTCGCTGATGTCGGCCTCGGTGATGGACGTGAACAGCGGTTCCTGGCCGGTCTTGTCCTTGCTCTCGGTGGCGTGCTTGGCCCAGGCCCCGGCGTAGCAGTCGGCCTGCAGCTCCAGCCGTACGGAGGCGGAGCGGGGGCCGCTCTGGTCGCCCTGGCCGGCCTTGGCGTTGGTGCCGAGCAGGTTCTGGATGTGGTGCCCGTACTCGTGGGCGAGCACGTAGGGCTGGGCGAACTCGCCCTTGGCGCCGAATCGGGAGGCCAGCTCGTCGTAGAAGCTCAGGTCGATGTACACCTGCTTGTCGGCGGGGCAGTAGAACGGGCCGACGCCCGAGTCGGCCTGCCCGCAGCCGGTGTTCACGGCGGCCTGGAAGAAGTTGGTGTCGGTCGGCTCGTACTCTCCCTTGCCCAGCTCCGGGTACGCCTTCTGCCAGTAGGCCTGGATGCTGTTGACGTAGAGCGCGTTGCGGCAGCGCGCGTCGTCGAGACGTTCGGGGTTGTCGCGGGAGCACAGCTGCTCCAGGTCGGTGCCGCCGGCCTGACCGCCCTCGTCGCCGTTGGTCATGGCGTTGAGGCCGAAGCCGCCGCCGAGCAGCGCGATGAGCACGGCCACCACGATGCCGATGATGCCGCCGCGACCGCCGCCACCGGGGATCGGGATGCCCATGCCGCCGCCGGATCCGCCCCCGCGGCCCACGTCGTTGACCTGGGAGGTGTCGATTTCGGCCCGCTCGTTGAGTTCCATGGTGACCCCGATCGCCGTATGTCGGTGATTGTCTGTTGTGTGTTGTTTCGTCCATCGAGTGCCGGACGGGGTCCGGACAGGCGTTCCGGTACCCGATGATCTTGATTGGTAATCCGGGCAGGCCATTCGGTGGCGCCCGGTACACTTGTCAGGTGCTGCGCTGCGAAGGCTGAACCGCCCCGCGCCGTCGGGCCCCTTGAGCCCGCCGGCCGTTTCGCGTGCCCCGAGTCAGCCTTCCGAACCCCGAGAGCGAGCCCGCAAACATGATCACTGCCACCGGCCTGGAACTGCGTGCCGGTTCCCGGATCCTGCTCTCCGACACCACGCTGCGCGTGCAGCCAGGTGATCGGATCGGCCTGGTCGGTCGCAACGGCGCCGGCAAGACCACCACGCTGAAGGTGCTCGCCGGCGAGGGGCAGCCGTACGGCGGCCAGATCGACCAGCGCAGCGCCATCGGCTACCTGCCGCAGGACCCGCGCACCGGTGACCTGGAGGTCACCGGCCGCGACCGGGTGCTCTCGGCGCGCGGGCTGGACGTGCTGATGGCGCAGATGCAGGAGGTCGAGGCCCGCCTCGCCGAGGACGCCAACGACAAGCTGGTCCGTCGGTACGGCGCGCTGGAGGACCAGTTCGCCGCCCTCGGCGGGTACGCGGCCGAGGCTGAGGCCGCGCGGATCTGCGCCAACCTCGGCCTACCGGACCGGGCGCTCGCGCAGACCATCGGCACCCTGTCGGGCGGTCAGCGTCGGCGCATCGAGCTGGCCCGGATCCTGTTCCGGGACGCGGGCGAGAACGGCGGCGGCATCCTGCTGCTCGACGAGCCCACCAACCACCTCGACGCCGACTCGATCACCTGGTTGCGGGGCTTCCTCGCCAACCACAAGGGCGGTCTGATCGTGATCTCCCACGACGGCGCGCTGCTGGAGTCGGTGGTCAACAAGGTCTGGTTCCTCGACGCCACCCGGTCGGTCATCGACGTGTACAACCTGGGTTGGAAGGCGTACCTGGAGGCGCGCGAGACCGACGAGCGGCGCCGCCGTCGGGAGCGGGCCAACGCGGAGAAGAAGGCCGGCGCGCTGATGGCGCAGGCCGACAAGATGCGGGCCAAGGCCACCAAGACCGTGGCCGCGCAGAACATGGCCCGTCGCGCCGAGAAGCTGATCTCCGGCCTGGAGGAGGTGCGCGTCGCCGACCGGGTCGCCAAGGTGCGTTTCCCCAGCCCCGCGCCGTGCGGCAAGACTCCGCTCACGGCGACCGGCCTCTCCAAGTCGTACGGGTCGCTGGAGATCTTCACCGACGTCAACGTGGCGGTGGACCGGGGCTCCCGGGTGGCCATCCTCGGGCTCAACGGCGCCGGCAAGACGACCCTGCTGCGGATGCTCGGCGGTCTGCTCAGCCCGGACACCGGCGAGGTGCACGCGGGGCACGGCCTGCGGCTGGGCTACTACGCCCAGGAGCACGAGACGCTGGACGTGGAGCGGACCGTGCTGGAGAACATGCGCGCCGCCGCCGTCGAGCAGTCCGACACCGACCTGCGCAAGATCCTTGGCGCGTTCCTGTTCTCCGGTGACGACGTGAACAAGCCGGCCGGCGTGCTCTCCGGTGGCGAGAAGACCCGGCTGGCCCTGTCCACCCTGGTCTGTTCCGGCGCCAACGTGCTGTTGCTCGACGAGCCGACGAACAACCTCGACCCGGTCAGCCGGGAGCAGGTGCTCGACGCCATCGCCAACTACCCCGGCGCGATCGTCCTGGTCACCCACGACCCGGGTGCGGTGCTGGCGCTCAAGCCGGACCGGGCCATCCTGCTGCCCGACGGTGACGAGGACGCCTGGAGCGACGACCTGCTCGAACTGGTCGAGCTGGCCTGACCCGGGACGGCTCGGCCCGTTCCCAGGCCTGGCCCGCTCGCAGCCCCGCCGGCTCTCAGCCGAGCAGGTCGACCAGTCGGCCGAGTACACCGGAGCTGACCAGGATCACCAGCCCGATGGCGATGAAGATCGTCGGCACCAGCCAGGCGCCGGCGCGTTCGACCAGCCGGACCACCCTCCGGTGCCCGCCCAGCCAGGCCCCGGCCACGCACCACAGGGCGATCAGCAGCACGAACACCAGCAGGAACACCGCGCTGTCGGCCACCCCGAGGGCCCGGAAGACGGGTACGTAGACCGCGACGTTGTCGGCGCCGTTCGCGATCGTCACCCCGGCCACGCCGAGCGCCCCGGTCACGACCGCGGGCGCCTCGCCGTCGCCCGAACTCCGCAGCGCGCGTACGCCGAGCGCGATCGGCAGCAGGCCGAGCAACCCCGTCCACGGGTCGGGAACCACCAGGAGCCCACCCGCTATCACCGCGCTGGCCAACGCGAGCGCACCGATGCCGAGGTATTGTCCGGCGACGATTTCCCAGGTGCGGGGTCGACCGGTGGTACGAGCCGCGACGAAGAACAGCGTCAGGATGACGATGTCGTCGATGTCGGTGGCGGCGAAGACCACGGCCGCCGCGCCCGCGGTGCTGAGCAGGTCGATCACGGACCGAAGGGTACGGGTCGTCGGCAGCCACCAGCTCGCAGCGGTCGTACGCCCGGACGCCGCGGTGGCTCGATCGCCAGGATCACTCTATCGGGAAGCTGACATTGCATAGCGTGTCGGTTGGCGAAGAGTTGATATCTGGCGCATGATCGTTCGAGGCGGTCTAATAGGTGGGACCGTATCCGAACCGCACAGTCTGGGACGTGAGGACACAGCATGGCAGCCACTGGCACAGCCACCAGCACTGAGAAGGGTCGCCGGATCGTCGGAGCCGAGCGTCAGACGCTCGCCAAGGACCTGGTAAAGCGGTACACCTCGGGGGAGAGCATCCGCGCGTTGGCGGCCTCGACCGGCCGTTCGTACGGGTTCATCCACCGAGTGCTCACCGAGTCCGGCGTGCAGCTGCGTCAGCGCGGTGGTGCCCGGCGCCGCAAGAAGGCGTGACCCGCCCCTCAGCGTCGTCCACCAGCGCCGCGCCCCGGGACGTCCGGTGACCGCCGAGGCGACCGGGGTTCGGCTGACTTGCGACGGGCCGGTCGCCACGGTGACGTTGTGCCGGCCCGACGTGCTCAATGCCCAGACGCCCGCGATGTGGCGCGCGATGAGCGACTTCTCCCGTGACCTACCCGGCGACGTGCGGGTGGTGGTGGTCCGCGGTGAGGGCCGGGCGTTCTCGGCCGGCCTCGACCTCGCGGTGGCTGGCGCCTCCGGTCCGGGGTCGTTCGCCGAATTGGCCACGCTGCCCGAGCAGGAGTGCGCGGAGCGCATCGCGGAGTTCCAGGCCGGTTTCACCTGGCTGCACCGGCCGGATGTCGTCTCCGTAGCGGCCGTGCAGGGCCATGCGATCGGTGCCGGCTTCCAGCTCGCGCTCGCCTGTGACCTGCGTGTGTTGTCCACGGACGCGAAGCTGTCGATGGCCGAGGTGACGCTCGGCCTGGTGCCCGACCTGGCCGGCACGAAGCGCCTCGTCGAGTTGGTCGGCTACGCCCGGGCGTTGGAGATCTGCGCGACGGGCCGCCGGTTGGACGCCGCCGAGGCGGACCGGATCGGGCTGGCCACCCTGGTCGTACCCCCGGCCGAGCTGGACGGCGCGGTGCGGGACCTGACCGCCGGCCTGCTCTCCGGGGCCCGCGACGCGGTGGTGGAGATCAAGGCGCTAATTGCCGGTGCCGCCGGGCGGTCGCACGCCGACCAGCAGCGCGCCGAGCGGGAGGCGCAGACCCGTCGGCTGCGTGACCTCGCCGGCAGGGGAGAATAGTAAGGACCGCACGGGAAGATCCGGGTTACGACTGAGGTTGTCACACTCGTCGGGAGAATTGACCTGACGGTGCGGTCTGCCCGGCAACCCGGAGGTGAGCGATGTCCAACCCGATGTCCGGCGGTGGCATGGCCGGGTGGAGCATGCTCCGGTCGATGCGTAACCGCGACGAGGTCTCCACCCATCGGCTCAAGCGCGGGGTGGCCCGCCGCATCGTCGCGTTCGCCCACCCCTACCGGCGCGACATCGTGGTCTTCCTGGCCACCGTGGTGTTGGCCGCCATCATCGGCGTGGCCACTCCGGTGCTCGCCGGTGACGTGATCAACGCGATCAACCGTGGCGGCACCGAGGCCGGCCGGCTCGTGGTGCGGCTGGCCCTGTTCATCGCCGCGCTGGCCGTCGCCGACGCGCTGCTGTCGCTGGCCCAACGGTGGTATTCGGCCCGCATCGGCGAGGGCATCATCTACAACCTGCGCACCCGGGTCTACGACCACGTGCAGCGGATGCCGTTGCAGTTCTTCACCCGTACCCAGACCGGCGCCCTGGTCAGCAGGCTCAACAACGACGTGCTCGGCGCCCAGCGGGCGTTCACCTCCACCCTGTCCGGTGTGGTCAGCAACGTCATCCAGTTGGTGCTCACCGCGGCGGTGATGTTCACCCTCTCCTGGCAGATCACCGCGCTGTCACTGGTGCTGCTGCCGATCTTCATCATTCCGGCGCGCCGGGTCGGTCGACGGCTGGCGGACATCACCCGCGAGGCGTACAACCTCGACGCCAAGATGAACGCGACAATGACCGAGCGGTTCGGGGTGGCCGGCGCGCTGCTGGTGAAGCTCTTCGGCCAGCCCGAGATCGAGGCCCGCCGGTTCGGCGACCGGGCCGAGCGGGTCCGCGACATCGGCATCCAGTCCGCGATGTACTCCCGCACGTTCTTCGTGGCGATGCTGCTGGTCGCCTCACTGGCGCAGGCGCTGACCTACGGTCTCGGCGGTTGGCTCGCGGTGACCGGCGGCGTCAGCGCCGGCACCGTGGTGACGCTCGCGCTGCTGCTCACCCGCCTGTACGGGCCGCTCACCGCGCTCTCCAACGTCCGGGTGGACGTGATGAGCGCGCTGGTCTCCTTCGACCGGGTCTTCGAGGTGCTCGACCTCAAGCCGGGCATCGTGGAGAAGCCCGACGCGGTGCCGGTGCCCCGGGGCGCCGGCCGGGTCGACTTCCGCGACGTGCGATTCCGCTACCCGAGCGCCGCCGAGATCTCCCTCGCCTCCCTGGAGGAGGTCGCCACGCTCGACCGGACCGTCAACGAACCGGTCCTCAAGGGTGTCTCGTTCAGCGTCGAGCCGGGGCAGATGGTCGCGCTGGTCGGCCCGTCCGGGGCGGGCAAGTCGACCCTGTCGATGCTCATCTCCCGGATCTACGACGTCAGCGACGGGCAGGTGCTCGTCGGCGGGGTGGACGTACGCGACGCGACGCTCGCCTCCCTGCGGGACGAGATCGGTGTGGTCACTCAGGATTCGCACCTGTTCCACGAGACGATCGCCGAGAACCTTCGCTACGCCAAGCCCGATGCCACCGACGACGAGATCTGGGCCGCACTGGCCGGGGCGCAGGTGGCCGATTTGGTCCGGGCGCTGCCCGACGGCCTGGACACCACAGTGGGGGAGCGCGGCTACCGGTTCTCCGGTGGCGAGAAGCAGCGCATCGCGATCGCGCGACTGCTGCTCAAGGCCCCGTCGATCGTGATCCTCGACGAGGCGACCGCACACCTGGATTCGGAGAGCGAGGCGGCGGTGCAGCGGGCGCTGTCGGTGGCGCTGGCCGGGCGTACCGCCCTGGTGATCGCGCACCGGCTCTCCACCGTGCGCGACGCCGACCAGATCCTGGTCCTCGACGGCGGGCGGATCGTCGAGCGGGGGCGGCACAACGAACTGGTCGCGGTCGGCGGGCTCTACGCCGAGCTGTACCGGACCCAGTTCGCGGTCGCCGACTCGCCCACCCCGTTCGTCGACGCGACCGGCCCCGAGCCGGTGGTCATGCCGCTGGGCACCTACCGTGCCGACGAGGTGCTGCCGCCCGCCGCCGCCAACTGACGGCAACCGGATCAAAGGGCCGGTAGCTCGGTCGCCGCCCGCAGCTCGGCGAAGGCCAGGCCCAGGGTGACCGGGGTGAAGTGCGCGTTCAGGCCGCTCGGGTTGGGCAGCACCCACAGCCGGGCGCCGGCCAGCGATTCCGGCTGCGGCCCGAAAGTGGCTTTCGGCCGCTGAAAACCGATCCGGTACGCGGTCACCCCCACCACCGCCACCCAGCGCGGCCGGTACCGGGCCACCTTCTCGGTCAGGATCGCCGCGCCGTCGAGGAGTTCTTCGGTGCTCAGCTCGTCCGCGCGGGCGCTGGCCCGGGCGGCCATGTTGGTGATGCCGAGCCCGAGCGCCGGTAGCTCGTCCTGTTCGCTGGGGTGCAGCAGCCGGGGGGTGAACCCGCCCCGGTGCAGGGCGGGCCAGAACCGGTTGCCGGGCCGGGCGAAGTGCCAGCCCGTCGCCGCCGACCACAGGCCCGGGTTGATGCCGACGAAGAGCACCGCCAGCCCCGGCGCGAGGACGTCAGGAATGGTCCGATCGGCGGCGGCCGCCAGCTCCGCCCGCGTGGGCCGGGGGTGCCGGATGCCGGAGGGGCGGACCGGGTCGGCCGTCACAGGCCGCGCAGCGCGCCGCCGTCTACCGGCAGGGTGATCCCGGTGAGGTAGCTCGCGGCGGGGGAGAGCACGAACGCGGCCACCCGACCGAACTCGGCGGGGTCGCCGAGGCGGCGCAGCGGGATGCTGGCCTCCGCGTCGGCGCGGGCGCGATCCGGGTCGCCGGTCGCGGCGAAGAGTTCCCGGTTGCGGTCGGTCATGATCCGGCCGGGCAGCAGCCCGACCACCCGGACCCCACGCGGGCCGTAGTCGTCGGCGATGTCCTTGGCCGCGCCGACCAGGCCGGGCCGGAGCCCGTTGGAGATGCCCAGGCCGGGCACCGGGCCACGGGCCGAGGTGGAGAGCACCAGACCGATCGCGCCGCCCTCGGGCAGCGCGGCGGCGATCGTGCGGACCGCGCGGACCGTGCCCAGGAAGACGGTTTCGAAGGAGAGCCGCCACTGGTCGTCGGTGATCGCCGCGGCGTTGCCCGCCGGTGGGCCGCCGACCGAGATCAGTGCGCCGTCGAGCCGGCCGAAGTGCTCCTGGGCGGCGGCGACGAGCTGCCCCGGGGTCTCCGGGTCGGTCAGGTCCGCGGTCAGCCCGACGGCGTGCTCGGGGCCACCCAGCCGCTGTGCGGCGGCGGCCACCGCGTCCGGGTCCCGGGCCGAGAGCACCACCCGCGCGCCGTCGGCGACCAGGCTCTGCGCGGTCGCGTAACCCAGGCCGCGGGAGGCACCGGTGAGGACGTACACGCGGTCGGTCAGTCCGAGATCCATGAGTCCGATCCTGCCGCATCCGATACACCGTTGCCAGCACGGGTGGGTGCCCGTGGGGCGGGGCGCAGCAGGCGTACCCGGCCGGCGATCTGCACCGCGACGGCGCCGCCGGCGCGGCCCACCGCCGGCACCCGGCGCGGACGCGGCGCCCGGCGCCCGTCGTAGCGTAGGCGGGCCTCCCGGACGGCCAACTCCTCGGCCGCCGCCGGGGGGAGCGCGTGCTGGTCGTGCAGTGCGCGGGCCAGGTCCCAGCCGTCGCGCAGTGATCCGGTGGTGGGTCGCCGGGCGGCCCAGTCGGCGAAGGTGGCCGACCACCTGGCACCGAGGCCGGCGGCGAGCAGTGGCCAGTGCCGGGCCACCTCGCCGGCCCGCTTGCGCAGGAGGGCCGCGCGGGTGGCGGCCAGCGGGCCCGGCGCGAACCCCGCCGGTGGCGCACCCCCGGCGACCAGCGCCGCGACCAGTTCGGCCTGCCGCTCGGCGAGCCCGGCGCGCGGCGTGGGCACCAAGCCGTTGTCGGGTGTGCCGGTCATGTGACGGCCGGGAAGCCCGCGGCGGCGGCAAGGGCGTCCAGTTCGGCGCGGAGTTCGGCGGCCGGCGGATAGTGGCCGTCGCGTTCCAGCAGCAGCGCCGGTGGTCGCCGCCGGGCGCAGAGCGCGCCGACCAGTTCCAGCACCACCGCCGGCACCGGGTCGGTGTGGGTGTCGTGGTAGAAACCGCCGTGCTCGGCGCCGCCGGCCACGTGGGCGTACGCGACCCGCTCCAGCGGCAGGCGGTCCAGCAACGCGAGCGGGTCGGCGCCCCGGTTGCGGGCGTTGGCGTGCACGTTGGCGACGTCCAGCAGCAGCAGCGCGCCGGTCCGGTCGAGGATCTCGGTGAGGAAGTCCGCCTCGTCCAGCTCGTCGTCGGGCCAGTCGACCAAAGCGGCGATCGGCTCCAGCGCGATCGGCACCGGAAGCTCGGCCTGGGCCCGCGCCACGTTGGCGCAGACCGCGTCGACGGCTTCCCGGCTGCGCGGCAGCGGCAGCAGGTGGCCGGCCTCCAGGCCGCCGGCCCGGACGAACGCGATGTGCTCGCTGACCAGCGGGGCGTCCAGCCGTTGCGCCACCGCGGCCAGGTGGGCGACCCGGGCCGGGTCGACCGGCTCGGCGCCGCCGAGGGAAAGCCGCACCCCGTGCGGTACGACGGTCACCGCGCGTTCCCGCAGCTGCGTCAGACCGGGCGGGAGCGGCCCGGACGCGGGCACCCCCTCGGCCACCACCTCGACGAAACGCAGGCCGGGTAGCTCGGCCACGAAGCCGGCGATCTCCGGACGCCAGCCGATGCCCACGCCGGACGGGCCGGTCATCCGCCGCACCCGCCGCCGCCCCCGCACCCGCCGCCTCCACCGCCGCAGGAGCTGCCGCCGTCTCCACCGGAGCTGTCGCCTCCGCCACCGGACGATCCGTCGGAGCCGCCCGTCCAGCCGCCGCTGCCGGAGAGGGCCTGGCGCTGGATCTCGGCCTGCTCGGCGAAGCCCGGGTCGAGCGCCCACAGCGAGGCGGTGCCGTACAGGGCCACGCCCATCGCCGCGCCGGCCGCTCCGTACGTGGCGTAGGCGGGCGCGGAGGCCGGCGCGAGGTGGGTGTGTTCGCGGCGGACGGAGCGTAGGGCGGCTTGACCGGCCCGGGTGCGGACGGGCGCTCGGCCCAGCAACAGGGCCGCGCCCAGGAGCGCCGCCAGGGTGAGTAGCAGGTAACCCACCGGGCGGCCGCTGAACAGGCCGAAGAACAGTCGGAGCACGCCGAGGCCGAGCAGGGCCCACAGAAACTGGTTCCAGAGTCGGGCGCGGGCGCGCTGCGTGTCGTTCGTCAACAGCCCGCGCTGCTCCAGGCCGTTGCGGATCTGGTCCAGCGCGGTGCGTACGCGCTCGTCCTGGGGCAGGTCACGGACCCGCGAGTGTTGGTGGGCGGCCCAGTGGACGGCCTGATCCAGTGGCGTGAGCCCGGTCGGCGGGGCACCGCCGGTGGTCAGCCGACGGTCCGGTCGTACGCCGACCGCGCCGCTGCCGCGCAGCCCGCCCAGCGCGGCGTGCACCGCGAGCTGGGGGCCGCCGTTGAGGTACGCGACCTGCTGTGGTCCGAGTGGGTCGAGGGTGGCGTGCCCCGGGCCGGCCAGCAGGCGGATCCGGTGGTACGCCACGATCGCCACCACCAGGATGGCCGCCGTGACGTAGTACCGGAGGAAGGTCGGGCCGGAGATGCCCCAGGTGTCGCCGGACGCGGCGTTGACGATCATCGACTGCTCCTGTCACCGGAGGGATCGGCGGCCCCATTGTGGAGCAGCCTCGCCACGGTCGACAGCCCGGTGTCCGTGCGGTCAGTGGCGGCGGACCGCCTCCTCGACCAGGTCGAGCACCGGGCCCAGGTCACCGGCCGGTCGGCCCATGGCGAGGTGCAGCACCAGGCCGTCGTAGGCCAGCTCCAGGAACTGGGCAAGCACGTCGATGGGGACGTCCTCGCGCAGTACCCCGGCGTCGCGTTGGCGGGCCAGCCGGTCCCGGGTCGCCTCCGCGATCGCGGCGGACCGTTCCGCCCACCGGCGAGCGAACGCCGGGTCGGTGCGCAGCCGCCGGGAGACCTCCAGTTGGCTGCCCAGCCAGCCGGTGGTGTCCGGCGAGACGGCGCGGGCGAGCAGGTCGCGCATCACCTGCACCAGACCGTTGCGGGCCACCGTCTCGACCATGGCGGCGGCGTCGTCCTCGGCGACGGCCAGGAAGAGCGAGTCCTTGTCGCGGAAGTGGTGGAAGATCGCGCCACGGGACAGGCCGGTGGCCTCCTCGAGGCGGCGTACGGTCGCTCCCTCGTAGCCGAGCCGGGCGAAACACGCCCGCGCTGCGGCGAGGATCTCCTGCCGGCGCGCGTCGAGCTGGTCCTGGCTTACTCTGGGCACACGTCGATCGTTGCAGGTCACCCCGGGGCATGCAAACCGTACGTACGGCTTGGGACGTCCCGGATTACCATCGCCCGGTGA
Source organism: Micromonospora sp. NPDC007208 (assembly GCF_042869175.1). Classification (NCBI taxonomy): domain Bacteria; kingdom Bacillati; phylum Actinomycetota; class Actinomycetes; order Micromonosporales; family Micromonosporaceae; genus Micromonospora; species Micromonospora sp. NPDC007208. Next base: position 128,918 of record NZ_JBIAFG010000006.1, read on the forward strand.
CCCAACCCCGCACCGTGCCCAACTCCCCGCTGACCGTGGCCACCGTCCAGGCCACCCCCACACCGGGCGACGTCGCCGGCAACGCGGTCATCGCCGCCGACCTGATCCGCCGGGCCGGCGAGCGGGGCGCCCGGGTGGCCGTCCTGCCGGAGCTGTTCCTGTGCGCGTACCACCCGCCCGTCCTCGCCGCCGACCCGGCCGGCACGGACGTCGCGGCCGATCCGGCCGGGATGGTCGCGGATCCCCGGCTCGACCCGCTGCGCGTCGCGGCACGCGAGGCCGGCGTGACCGCGCTGGTCGGCGCGGCCGTCCGGCACCCGGACGGCCGGCGGACCATCGCGGCGCTGGTGGTCGACCACGCCGGCGAGGTGCGGGTCGGGTACGACAAGCAGCAGTTGTGGGGCGACGAACGGGAGCTGTTCATTCCCGGCGAGCGGGGTGCCACGTTGCTCGTCGACGACTGGCGGCTCGGGCTGGGCATCTGCTACGACGGCTGTTTCCCCGAGCACGGCCGGGCCGCCGCCCTCGACGGCGCACACGCCTACCTGTGCCCCAGCGGATACCTGGCCGGCTCCGAGCACCGCCGGGATCTGTACTACGCCGCGCGTGCCCTGGACAACACCATGTTCGTGGTCTTCGCCAACGCGGTCGGGGGCGTCGACCCGTGGCGGTTCAACGGCGGCGCGGCCATCTACGACCCCGAGGGGCGGGTGCTGGCCCGCGGGGCCGACGACGGCACGGCGGTGCTGGTGGCGACGCTGGATCCCGCCGTGCTCGCGGCCACCCGGGCGGCCCACTCGATGCTCGTCGATCGGCTGTCGGACCAGGGCGGCCCGCGGCTGTCGATGGCTGGCTGAGCCCTTCGTCAGGTCGACACCCGCCGCATCTGTTGGCGGACACGTCGGTCCCGTAGGGTGCCCGAGTGCCACTGCTCCTGCTGGACCTGGACAACACCCTGCTGGATCGGGCCGGGCCGTTCCGCCGCTGGGGTGAGCGCTTCCTGGACAGCATCGGCGCGCCCCACACCGACATCGACTGGTTGGTCTCGATCGACGCAGACGGTCTGACCGACCGCTGGGACCTCGCCGACGCCATCCGGGACCGCTACGAGCTGCGCATTCCCTCGATCGACCTGGTGGAGGAGCTGCACGACGGGGTGGTGGCGCAGACTCGGCTCGACCCGCTGACCGCCTGCGCGCTGCGGATCGCCGACGACGCCGGCTGGGTTCCGGTGGTGGTCTGCAACGGCACCGTACGCGTCGAGGACGCCAAGATCCGCCAGACCGGCCTGGACCAGTACGTCGCGGACTGGGTGATCTCCGAGGAGGCCGGCGTCAGCAAACCGAATCCGAGGATCTTCGCGCTCGCCGCCCAGCGGGTCCGGATGCCGCTACGGGGAGCGTGGGTGATCGGCGACAGCCCGGAGGCGGACATCGGTGGCGCGGCGGCCGTCGGGCTGCCCAGCGTCTGGCTGCACCGGGGGCGCACCTGGTCGGACGTCCGGTTCGCGCCGAGCCGCACCGTGGACGGGTTGATCGCCGCGGTCGCCACCGTCCTGGCCCGCTGAGGGGTTCCCACGCCGGCGGTCGCGTCCGAGCGGCCGTTCGGGTGGTGGCGCGGTAATTCGGTTGACCAGCCGCCGTGGTGGTACCAGCATTGTCCGCGCATGGTGCATCCCGGGCGTGTGCCCGGTCGAGGAGAGGGGGTCGGTCATGGCCGTCTTCGCAGGTCGCTTCCAGCCGCCTATCTCAGCCTCGACCAAGGGAACCTCACCACAGTGCGCAATCATGATCTTCCGGCGCTTGAGCGCCGTACCCGCGGCAAGAGCCGCTTTGACGACGACGAACCGCAGTTTCTGAAGCGCGGGCGGCCCACCGAGCCGCTCGCCGACCCGGACACCGAGCCCGACCCGGACACCGGCGAGCGCTGGTCGTCCTGGGACGACGCCGTGCACGGGCCGCAGCCGCACCCGGCGTGGCTGGTCACCGAGTTGGCCGCGAAGGACACCGAGCTGGGTGTGCTGAAGACCGGCAAGGAGGCGGACGTCCACCTGGTCCGTCGGGCGGTGCCCGACACCAACCGGTCCTGCCTGCTCGCGGTGAAACGCTACCGCGATCCCGAGCACCGGTTGTTCCACCGCGATGCCGGCTACCTGGAGGGCCGTCGGGTGCGCCGGTCCCGGGAGAACCGGGCGATGGCCAGCCGGACGGCGTTCGGCCGGCAGATGATCGCCGGGCAGTGGGCGGCGGCCGAGTTCGCCGCACTGAGCCGACTCTGGGAGATCGGCGCCGGGCACGACCGGATCGCCGTGCCGTACCCGGTGCAGTTGCGGGGCACCGAGCTGATGCTGGAGTTCGTCGGTGACACCGAGTCGGGGGAGGCGGCGCCCCGGCTGGCCCAACTGCGACCCGAGCCGGCCGAGCTGCGTGACCTGTGGGCTCAGTTGGTGGAGGCGCTGCGGGTGCTGGCTCGGGCCGGCTACGCGCACGGCGACCTGTCGCCGTACAACCTGCTCGTGCACCGGGGTCGGCTGGTCGTCATCGACCTGCCGCAGGTGGTCGACGTGGTGGCGAACCCGCAGGGGCCGGAGTTCCTGGCCCGCGACGTGCGGGTGGTCGGCGCCTGGTTCGCGGCCCGGGGTCTCCCCGCCGAGCAGGTCGACCCCGCCGTGGTGACCGGAGAACTCCTGCACGAGGCGGGCCTGCGCTGATCGGAGCGGGGGGGGGGGGGGCGCCCCCCCCCCCCCCGCCGCCCCCCGGGGGGGGCCCCCCCCCCCCCCGGGGGGGGGGGGGCGGGGGGGGGGGGGGGGGGGGGGGGGGCCCCCCCCCCCCCCCCCCCGCTCCGGCGGCTATTGCAGGTAGCGCTCCACCTCGGGCTTGGGGCGTTCGCCCTGGGCGTCCGGGTCGCCGTGGGTCTCCCGGGCGGCCCGTCGGCGGCGCAGCAGGTCCCAGCACTGGTCGAGGGACTCTTCCAGGGCGCGCAGTCGCTCGCTGGCCTCGCCCTCGGTGCCCGACTCGTGGGCCTGGGCGTCGGCACGCAGCTTGTGTTCCTCGTCGACCAGCTCGGAGATCCGGTTCAGGATGGTCTTGTCGTCCATGCCACAGAGCCTGGCACAGGGTGCGGGGCATCGCCCGGATTCGGGGGTACCGGTGCGTCCCGGGTCACTGACCCGCGCCGGCCAGCCCGACGCCGCCCGTGTGGTGTCGATGCCGCGGTCGGGACGGTGGCACGCGGCAGTTCCGCCCGTCGCGCTGGTTCCTCGACCCGCCCGGGACGGTGTCGTGCCTGAGTATCCTTTCAGGATTTGATCAAGTGACAGACATCGACGGATGTACGTGTGCTTAGATGGAAATTGCGCCGTCCGCAAGTCTGGAGGTGCCCCTCGTTTGGTGAGATGCTTCCGTCGGCCCAGAAGGTGAAAGTTTCATCAACCCACCCGACCGAAGTGGACCACTGCGGTCGCCGGGACGACGAGGAGACGTGGTTCGATGTCGCAGGTGTCCGAGGCACGCCCCCCCAGCGTCAGCACCGAGCCCCGGACGATCCCGTTACGACGCGCGCTGCCGGCACTGGTTCGCGATCCGCTGGGCGCGCTCGTCGACTTCGCGCAGGACGCCGACGGCGACGTCATCCGGCTGAATCTCGGCTCGTTCCGCCCCTACCTGGTCAGCCATCCCGAGCACCTGCAACGCGTCCTGCGGGACAACGTTGCCAACTACACCCGGGACGGCGACGGGTTGCTCTGGCGACCCGTGCGTCGGATCGTCGGTGACGCCATCCTGGTCGCCGAGGGTGAGATCTGGGAGTCCAGCCGGGGCGCCCTGCAACCGTTGTTCACCGCCAAGCGGGCCGAGACGCTCGTCGACAGGATGGCCGAGGCGATCAACGAGGCGGTCGACGAGTGGCTCGAACCGGCCCGCGCCGGTCGCCCGATCGACGGCGGCGCCGAGCTGACCCGGATCGTCCTGCGCACCACCATGCGGGTGCTCTTCGCCGACCGGATCTCGGTCCCCGACGCCCTGCGGATCAGCGCCGCGCTGGACACCGTCACCACCGCGATGCTCCCCCGACTCCTGATGCCCGCCGTGCCGTACGCGGTGCCGATGCCCGGCGACCGGCGCTTCCGCGAGGCGGTGCGCACCATCGACGAGGTGGTGCTGCCGATCATCCGGGAGGCCAGGGCCCGCCCCACCGACGGCGACGACATCATCTCCACCCTCTGCCGGCCACGCGCCGACGGCAGCGAGCCCGACGAGTACGCGATCCGCGGCGACGTGGTCGCGATGTTCTCCACCGCCACCGAGACCACGATCGCCCTGCTCTCCTGGCTCTGGCCGGTGCTGGCGTCGCGGCCCGACGTGGCCGAGCGGATGACCGACGAGATCGAGCAGGTGGTCGGCGCCGAACGGGTCGGCCGCGAACACCTGCCCCAGCTGCGCTACGGCCGGATGGTGCTCGACGAGATGCTGCGGCTCTACCCGGCCGGCTGGATGATCCCGCGTACCGCGGTCGGCGACGACGTGCTGGGCGGGGTGCGGATCAAGGCCGGCGGCACCGTGCTGGTCAGCCCGTACGTCACCCAGCGGATGTCGACGTTCTGGACCGACCCGACGCTCTTCGACCCGGAGCGGTTCGCGCCGGAGCTGCCCCGGCGGCGCTACCGCTACTCGTACTTCCCGTTCGGCGGCGGCCCGCACCAGTGCCTCGGGCAGTACCTGTTCCTGCTGGAGGCCCAGCTCATCGTCAGCACGGTGCTGAGCCGTTACCGCTTCCGACTGCGCGAACCGGTCGACCTCACCCCCCGGATGGGCGCCTCGCTGCAACCCAAGCAGCGGGCCGAGCTCATCCTCACCCCGGTCGAGCGCCCGGCCGTATCGTGACCGAGGCCCCGCGACCGGCGCGGGCCGGTCAGGACGCGGTCGCCGAGCAGGGCCGGGTGTGCGCACTCGCCGTGCGGGGCGTACGCGACCTGCAGGATGTCACCGCCGCCCACCCGGAGCTGTTCGACGCCGCGCCGTTCGACGCGGCGCTGCTCAGCTCGGTGGCCACCGCCATCGCCTTCACCGCGCCGTGGCACGCCGCCGCGGAGCTGCGGATCACCACCCGTACCCTGCTCTGGGTCTTCGCCGCCGACTGGCAGGTCGATTACCTCGCGCGGTCCGTCGACGACGTCCGGACGGTGGTGACCGACTGCCTCGCGGTGGCCGACGGCGCGGCGCCGCCGCCGGGGCGACACCTGGCTCGACTGCTGGCCGACCTGCGCGACGAGCTGACCACCGTGCCGGCGTTCGTCCGGCTGCGGCCGCTCTGGCGCGAGGAGCTGGCCCGGATGCTCGCCGCCGTGGCCCGGGAGTGGGACTGGAAACACCTGCCGACCGACCCGACCACCGGGCGGCGACTGCCGGACCTGGACCGCTACCTGGACAACGCCGACAACCTCGCCTGCTCCTTCGTCAATGTCACCCACTGGATCGCCACCGGCGACGAGAAGACCCTCGCCCAGCTGACCGACCTGCTCGACGCCGGTCGTGGCGTACAGCGCGTACTGCGGTTGGTCAACGACCTGGCCACCCAGGGTCGGGACGCCGAGTGGGGCGACCTGAACGCCCTTCTGCTGGTCGACGACCCGGCGCAGGTGCACGACCGGCTGGCCGAGCTGACCGCCCGGTGCCGGGGAGACCTGGCCGCCCTCGCCGAGCGGTGCCCCCGCCAGGCGGACTACCTCAACCGGCAGATCTCCTTCACCGGCGGCTTCTACCAACTGTCGGACTTCTGGGGGGCGCGCGATGAGTGACCGTGGCACCCTAGCCGGCGCGGCGACCGCCGCCGACCCGGCCGCCGACGCCGCCCGCGAGTTGGTCGCCGGTCTGGCGCTGCGGCCGTGGGGGCAGGTCGCCCCATCGGTGTACGAAAGCGGCCGGCTCGTCGCCGGTGCGGCCTGGCTGCCGGGACACCACCAGCGGATCGGGTTCCTGCTGCGCGAGCAGCGTCCGGACGGCGCGTGGGGCCCACCCGAGGGGTACGCCCTGGTGCCCACGCTCAGCGCCACCGACGCTCTGCTCGCGGCGCTGGCCGACGGCGGATGGGCCGGTGTGGACCTGCTCGCCCCGGTGGCACGCGGACTGGACGCGCTCACCGGCCGGCTGCTCGCCACACCCGCGCGGGCGTTGCCGGACACCCCGGCGCTGGACCTCATCGTCCCCGCGCTTGTCGAGTCGATCAACGGCCGGTTGACCCGGCTGGACCAGGCGACCGCCGAGCGGCTGCCCCGCCCGCCGCTGACGCTGCCCCCGGGGCTCGGGTCCGACCGGCTGCGCGCGGTACGCGCCGCGGTGGCCGCCGGGGCGGCGCTGCCGACGAAGCTGGCCCACTTCTACGAGGTGCTGGACGCGACACCGGCCGACGCCGGACCGACCCTGACCGCGGTCGGCGCGTCGCCCGCGGCTACCGCCACCTGGCTGACCGCCGCCGGTCCGGACGCCAGCCCCACCGCCCACGACTTCCTGCGGGAGCTGATCCGCGAGGCTGACGGGCCGGTGCCCTGCCCGAGCCCGATCACCGTGTTCGAGCGGGCCTGGGTGCTCAGCGGGTTGCGCCGCGCCGGTGTCGCGGTCAATCCGCCGGCGACCGTGCTGCGTACCCTGGCCGCCGCCACCGGCGCCGAGGGCATCGCCACCGGCGAGGGCCTGCCGACCGACGCCGACACCACCTCGGTCACGCTGGACGCGCTGGCCCGGCTCGGCCGTCCGGCGGACCCGGCCGGCCTGTGGGCGTACGAGACGGCGGACGGCTTCTGCACCTGGCCGGGGAGCGAGGACGGCTTCTCGGTCACCACCAACGCGCACGTGCTGGACGCGTTCGGCCAGCACGTGGCCGCACACCCCGACGCGGACGCCCGGTACCACCGGACGGTCGAGCGGCTCAGCGCCGTGCTGCCGGCGCACCAGCTCGCCGACGGCCCCTGGGAGGACCGGTGGCACGCCTCGCCGTACTACGCCACCGCCTGTTGCGTGTTGGCACTGGCCGAGTTCGGGCGGGGCGCGGCCGCCGCCGAGGCGGTGGACCGGGCGGCCGGCTGGGTGTTGAACAGCCAGCGCGCGGACGGCTCGTGGGGGCGCTGGGACGGCACCGCCGAGGAGACCGCGTACGCCCTCCAGGTGCTGCTGGCGGTGCCGACGACGGTGCCACGGGTCGACGACGCCATCGCTCGGGGGCACGCCTACCTGCACGAATCCGCCAGTCGGGAGCACCCTCCACTGTGGTACGGCAAGGAGCTGTACTGTCCGACAGTCATCGTTCGCGCCGCTGTGCTCGCCGCCTGCCGGCTGGCCGGCCTGCGTGCCGCCGGCGTAGACCGTTCGGTGGTGGATTGCGGTTACCAGATAACAAAAACAGCAACTTGAGGGGTTGTGTGGACACTGCTAGCGTACGCAGAGCCTCAGCCCCGGATGCCCCGCTTCGGTGGGACGTCGCCCCCTCTGATCATTCGTTGATGCGCTGAGTCAACGCCCGGCCTGGGACGGTTCAATGCGTTCTCGCGGTACGAGTATCCGCACCAAGGTTGTCGCCCTGCTGCTCTCCCTGGTCGCGCTCTGGATGTTCGCGGCGTGGGTGACCCTGCGGGACGGCTTCAACCTGCTCGGTGTCCAGTTGCTGAACAGCAAGGTCTACACGCCGAGTGAGCCGCTGCTGCAGGAGCTCCAGGTGGAGCGGCGGTTGACCCAGGCGTACCTGAGCAACCCCGAGGCGGCGCAGCGGACGGCTCTCGAGGCCGAGCAGCGCAAGACCGCCGAGTTGGCCGCCGACTTCGCTGCCTCGGTGCGCGACTGGCAGGTCGACATCGCCGGCAGCTCCGCACTGGACACCCAGCTCGGTCTGACGATCGCCCAGGTCAACGCGCTGGAACAGACCCGCGCCGAGGTGCTGGACCGCAAGATCGACCGGATCGCCGCCGCCGAGGCGTACACCGGCGCGATTGAGTCGATCTTCCAGATCTACGACGTGACGGGCAGCCTGGACGACAAGCAGATCGCCGGCGAGGCGGCGGCCCTGATCCAGCTCAACCGGATGAAGGAGCTGATCTCCCAGGAGGACGCGCTGCTCAGCGGCCTCTTCGGCAACGGTCGGATGAGCGGCGCCGAGTACGCCCGCTACGTCGCGCTGGTCGGCTCGGAGCGCTTCCTCGGTGAGGAGACCCGGGTCCGGCTCGCCGACGCCGACCAGCGCCGTTACCAGCAGCTGGTCGAGGGTGAGGCGTTCACCCGTCTGCGTGCCGTGCAGGACAGCATCATCCGCGAGGGCCGGCCGTCGACCCAGCTGCCGGTCGGCGCCGAGCAGTGGCGGGGCACCGTCGAGCCGGTGCTGGTCGAGGTGAACGACGCCGTGACCGCTGGCGGCGAGGGCATCGTCGGTCGAGCCACCGGCGTGGCCGTGATGGTCGTCGTCCGACTGGTGCTCGCCACCGGTCTGGGCCTGCTCGCCGTCATCGCCTCCGTCGTCGTCTCGATCACCACCGCGCGGAACCTGCTGCGCCAGCTGGACCGGCTGCGCGAGGCCGCCTGGCAGCTCGCCGACGAACGGCTGCCCCGGGTGGTGGAGCGGCTCGGGCGCGGCGAGGAGGTCGACGTGGCCACCGAGGCGCCTCCGCTGGAGTTCGGCACCGACGAGATCGGCCAGGTCGGCAAGGCGTTCAACGCCGTTCAGGAGACCGCCCTGCGCACCGCCGTCGAGCAGGCCGACCTGCGTCGCAACGTCCGTGAGGTCTTCCTGAGCCTGGCCCGACGCACCCAGGCGCTCGTCCACCGTCAGCTCACCCTGCTCGACGCGATGGAGCGCCGCGAACACGACGCGGAGGAGCTGGAGGACCTGTTCCGGGTCGACCACCTGGCCACCCGGATGCGGCGCAACGCGGAAAACCTCATCGTGCTCTCCGGCTCCACCCCCGGTCGGGCCTGGCGGCGCAACGTCCCCATGGTCGACGTGGTGCGCGGAGCGGTGGCCGAGGTGGAGGACTACACCCGGGTCAACGTGCTCCCGCTCGGGCCGGTCTCGCTCGCCGGCCGCGCGGTCGGCGACGTCATCCACCTGCTCGCCGAGCTGATCGAGAACGGCCTGTCGTTCTCCCCGCCGCACACGACCGTCGAGGTCCGCGGCCAACTGGTCTCCAACGGTTTCGCCATCGAGATCGAAGACCGGGGCCTCGGCATGAGCGAGGAGGACCTGGCCGCGGCGAACCACCGGATCGTCGACCAGTCCGAGCTGAACCTCGCCAACGCCGCCCGCCTCGGGCTCTACGTGGTGAGTCGGCTGACCGAACGGCACGGCGTGCGGGTACGGCTCAAGGAGTCCGCGTACGGCGGCACCACCGCGGTCGTGCTGATCCCGCTGGAACTGGTCACCGAGGCCGACGTGTCCCCGGAGGACTCCGGCTCGTTCCGGGCCGGTACGGCCATCCCGATGCCGTCGGCGCCCGCCACGGACACCGGTCGTCCGGCGTCCCTCGCACCGGTCGCGCTCGCCGCACCGACGACCACCGCGTCGGAAGTAGCGGTGCCGATGCCGGCCACCACCACCCCGAAGGCGGACGAGGAGGCCGAGGCTGAGACCGTTCTCCCCACCCGACAGCGGACCACCCCGGCAACCGGCACCCCCGACCTGCCCACCCGCGCCCGGCGCGGCCTGGGTCAGCCAGCCCTGGAAGCCCCGACCGTGCCCACCGGCCTACCCGCCGTCGACCGCGTCCGCCCGGAGGCCTCCGACGGAGAGTCGGCCCCGGCCGGCGACGGTGGCCCGGTGCCCGCCCGCGCCGACGCGGAGCGGACCGACTCCGGCCTGCCCGTGCGGGTCCGACAGGCGAACATCGTTCCCGAGTTGCGAGACGACCCGGCGGTGTCCGAGACCGACGACGAGGATGTGGTGCGCCCACCGGAGCAGGTTCGCCGGATGATGAGCTCCTACCAGACCGGCACCCGGCGCGGGCGGACCGACGCGGCTCGGCTGCTCGGCGGCGCCTCCGGCGCCCCGGCGGCGACGCCGTCCGAGCCGACCGACGAGGATCCACAAGCGACCTGACCGAGCATCGACGCGGATTTCCGCGCGGTGTGACGGTCAAGCCCAAACGAACACGGCGCACAGCCGGGCGAGAAGAGGACGACGAAGTGACCCAGAAGACGGCTTCGAGCGCCGACCTGACGTGGTTGCTGGATGACCTGGTGGGCCGGGTGAAGCAGGCCGAACACGCGGTCGCGCTCTCCACCGACGGCCTCTTGATGGCTTCCTCCCAGGGGTTGAGCCGGGACGACGGCGAGCACCTCGCGGCGATGGCGGCCGGCATCCAGAGCCTCGCCCGAGGCGCGGGCAAGCGTTTCGGTGGTGGGCAGGTGCAGCAGACCATCATCGAGATGCAGTCGTCGTTCCTGTTCGTCACCGCGGCCGGCCGCAACGCCTGCCTGGCGGTGCTGGCCAGCGAGGACGCCGACGTCGGCCTGATCGCCTACGAGATGGCGATGCTGGTCACCCGGGTCGGCAAGTACGTCGCATCGCCGTCGCGCGGCACTGATCAGCAGGTCGGCGAGAGGTAGCGGCGATGACGGTCCAGGGGGAGTCCGCAGACCATCAGTGGGTGGATGACCACGCGGGTCCGGTGGTGCGTCCGTACGCGGTGACGCGCGGCCGGGCCCGCCCGGTCACCGGCACCTTCGACCTGATCTCCCTGGTCACGGCGACCCGAGCCGAGGTCACGCCCGAGGTCGGTCTCGGTCCCGAGCATTTGGCGATCGTCGGGCTGTGCCAGCGCATACAGTCCGTCGCCGAGATCGCCGCCCATCTCGACCTGCCGGTGGGCACCATCAGGGTGCTTCTCGGTGATCTGGCAGCCCGCAGCCTGGTGCAGGTCCGCGAGCCGCAGACCACGGCCGGTCTTCCCGACAACAGCATCTTCGAGGCGGTAATCAATGGACTACGGGCACTCTGACCGGCCGGCGGGAGCGACGCCACTGCCCACCGCGATCAAGATCCTGGTCGCGGGCGGCTTCGGCGTGGGCAAGACGACCATGGTTGGCGCGGTCAGCGAAACCCGGCCGTTGCGCACCGAGGAGGTGCTGACGGAGTCGGGGGTCGGCATCGACGACCTGTCCGGGGTGGAAGGCAAGACCACCACCACCGTGGCCATGGACTTCGGCCGGATCACCATCAGCGACGACCTCGTGCTGTACCTGTTCGGTACGCCCGGGCAGGACCGGTTCTGGTTCGTCTGGGACGAGTTGGCGTTGGGTGCGATCGGCGCGGTGGTGCTGGCCGACACGCGCCGGCTCGCCGACTGCTTCCCCTCGATCGACTACTTCGAGGGTCGGGGCACCCCCTTCGTGGTGGCGGTGAACTGCTTCCAGGGCGCTCGGACGTACCGGCTCGACGAGGTGCAGGCCGCGCTGAACCTGGACCCGGGTGTGCCGGTGCTGCTCTGCGACGCCCGGCAGCGCGAGTCCAGCAAGGAGGTGCTCGTCACGCTGATGGAGCACGCCATGAAGACCCGCGAGGCCCGCCGCCGCGCCGCCAGCGGAGACTGACAGAAGTTTTTCGGGGGAGGGTGTCCGGAACGCTGTCGGCCGTTCGTCATGCTGGCGATACCCCGAGAAACCAGGGAGCGACCAGATGAAGTACATGATGTTCGTGTGCAGCGACACCGAGCCGGACACCGACCCCACCGAGCTACCCGACATCCACAAGTGGGTGGCGGAGAACGACTCTCGTGGCCGCCGGCTGACCGGCAACGTCTTCGCGTCGGCCAGCGCGGCCACCACCGTCCGTGTTCGTGACGGTGAGCTGCTCGTCTCCGAGGGGCCGTTCGCGGAGACCGCCGAGGTGATCGTGGGCTTCGACCTGCTCGACTGCGCCGACCTGGACGAGGCGATCGAGGTGGCCCGCACCCACCCGATGGCCCGCGAGGGGCGACTGGAACTGCGTCCGTTCGCGGACCTGTCCGACTGACGGTGTTGTCCACACCCCAGCGCCGGCCGGTGCCCACCTCGGCACCGGCCGGCGCGGTGGCGGCGGAGGCCGTCGCGGCCGCCAGCGTCGAGGCGTACCCCCGGATCGTCGCGACCCTGATCCGAATCACCGGGGACTGGGCGCTGGCCGAGGACTGCGCCCAGGAGTCGTTGACCGTCGCGCTGGAGCGCTGGCCGGCCGACGGTGTGCCGGCCAACCCGGGCGGCTGGCTGATGACGGTGGCGCGCAACCGGGCGATCGACGTGCTGCGCCGGGCCACCGTGGAGCGGCGCAAGCTGCACGACCTGGCGTTGCTCACGCCGGACGACGCGTCGCCGGAGCCGGAGGTGGGCCAGGACGTGGTGGACGACCGGCTACGGCTCATCTTCACCTGCTGTCACCCGGCGCTCGCGCTCGAGGCCCGGGTGGCGTTGACGTTGCGAACCGTCTGCGGCGTGCCGACCGCCGACATCGCCCGACTCCTGCTGGTCAGCGAGTCGACGATGACCCGCCGGCTGACCCGGGCCCGCACCCGCATCGCCCAGGCCGGCATCCCGTACCGGGTGCCGAGCGGGCCGGCGCTGACCGAGCGACTGCCCGGCGTCCTCGCCGTGCTGTACCTGCTGTTCACCCGGGGCTACGTCGCCGACGGCGAGCCGGCCTTCGCCGACGAGGCGGTCCGGCTGGCCCGGCTGCTCGACCGGCTGATGCCCGAGCAGTCCGAGGTCGCCGCGCTGCTGGCGCTGTGCCTGTTCCAACACTCCCGCCGCGACGCCCGCCGCGACGCAGCCGGCAACCTGCTCACCCTGGAGCGGCAGGACCGCGACCGGTGGGACCGCGCCGCCATCGCCGAGGGCCTGGCCGCCCTCGATCGGGTACGCCACTACGGCCCGTACGCGTGGCAGGCCCGGATCGCCGCCTGCCACGCCACCGCCGCCTCGGCCGACGACACCGACTGGCCGACGATCGCACGGGCCTACGACGCGCTCGCCGACCTCCGCCCCTCGCCGGTGATCGCGCTCAACCGCGCGGTCGCGCACGGCTACGCGTACGGGCCCGCCGCCGGGTTGGACCTGCTCGACGCGGCGCGGATCGGGGGAGGGCTGGACGGCAACCCGCTCGCCGTGGCGGTGGAGGCCGACCTGGTGGCCCGGCAGGGGAACCGGACACGCGCCGCCAGACTGTTCCGAGAGGCGGCGGCAGCGGTAGGGTCGGCCGCCGAGCGCCGAGCGCTGCTCGACCGGGCCGACGACCTCACCCGGTAGCGGAGCGTGGACCGGCACCGCCTCGCCGATCATGGAGTTGTGGTGGGCAACAAATCCCCCGTGAACTGCCAAACCAGGCACCACGACTCCATGATCGACGGGCCGGGTCTGTCCCCGCACCGCGATCTTGCATTTTCTGTCCCGACACAAGGGGCATCCCGCTCATGTCGACGACCAAAACTGCAAGATCGGCGCGATCTTCTCGCTCGACACACGTTGATCTACCAGGAGTTCCGTTATCCAGCACGGGTTGACCCGTCGGCCACAGCAACGGTGCTGACTTGCACCGTAGGGCCGCATGCTCGACCGCTGGGAGGGGTCAGCCGCGCTTGGCCATCGCCAGGAACCGGGCCCAGGCCGCCGGGTCGAAGGCGAGCGTCGGACCGGCCGGGTCCTTGGAGTCGCGTACGGCGATGACGCCCGCGAGGTTGTCGGCCACCTCGACGCAGTCGCCGCCGTTGTTGCCACTCTTGCTGCTCTTGCGCCACCGAGCGCCGGTCAGGTCCATGATGCTGCCGCTTCCCTGATGAGATTGAGGGACTGCGCCCGCGACAGGGCGCCGTCGCGAATGCGTTCCCACCGTCGGTCGAATGTAGCAACGTCGGCAACCTGGTCGATGAGCTGCGCTTGCGCCTGGCTGTCGACGTGCGCGACCCGCGCCCCGTCCGGCATCTCTGCCACGGTGAACGGCCCACCGAGGCCCGGATACATGCCGACGTCGGCGGGCACGATGAACAGCGACACGTTCGGCAGCGCGGCCTGCTCGGCCAGCCGCTCGCACTGCTCGCGCATCATGGCCCGGTCGCCGTCGAGGGTCCGCCGGAGAACTCCCTCGTCGAGGACCGCGACGAGCAGCGGCGGGCGTTCCCGGCGCAGGATTGCCTGCCGGCTCAGCCGAGCCTCGGCGAGGTCGTCGGCCTCGGCCGGTGTCAGCGCCTCGCCGACCAGTGTCGCCAGCGCGTACGCCTTCGTTTGAAGGAGGCCCGGTATCCACGCGAGCTGAAACGACCGCAGCGACAGTGCCTCGCGCTCGATCTCGGCCCAGGGCCGGAACCAGGCCGGCGTCCGGCGCTTCAGCGCGTCTGGCCACAGCTCGTCGACGTTTCGACCGAGCAGCTCGGCGACCCGTGCGCGATGGCGTGTCTGCGGAATTCGTCCCGTGCTCGCCCACTTGGCGGCCGTCTTCGGATCGACACCGATCTGAGCAGCGAGACTGTCCGCCGTGTGGCCCTTCTCGGCCATCGCCGCCTGTACGGCTCGATTCATCTCCAGACCCTCCAGAACGTTCCAGACGTCGGAAGGAAATACTTCTACGCGGTGTGATCGCCTGGCAACCCTCGGCAGGGTGCTGTGTAGACAGCATCGAAGAGGGAGCACCGGATGCCCGAGGACAGGTCCTGCAACCGCCCACATCGGCCGGGCAATCGACCGGGCCAACCGGCCTCGCCCCGTGCGAACGTCGCCGGTCCGACCGGGACACGGCACCCTCCGTATCGTGGTCCCGGTCGCGGGGAACGTCGTACCCGAATCACGCTGGCGGTCCCGGTGCGGCCCGCCGGTCGCGCACACCGCCAACGGCCCGCTGTGGACGTGCGACGCCTGCGGTCGGGACTGGCCCTGCCCGGTGCTGCGAGCGACCCCGACGGACGCCGCGCGCCGGGCGACCCTGATCCCCGAGTTCTCTCGGATCACCCGCCGGGCGATCCGAGACCTGCGCGGGCAGCCGGGCGGACCCGACCCGGTCGCTATCGTCCGCCGTTTCCTTTGGTTCCCGCCGCTCACCGACGAGGAGGCCCGCGCGGTCGTACTGCGGCTGCGCTGAGCGGTCCACCCCGTCGGACGCCGAGCGCCGAGAACGACGCAGGCTCCCTCCCGCCGAGAGCGGGAGGGAGCCTGGTGACGTCGGTACGTCAGTTGGCGATCATGCGGCGCAGCACGTACTGCAGGATGCCGCCGTGCCGGTAGTAGTCCGCCTCGCCGGGGGTGTCGATCCGCACCACGGCGTCGAACTCCACGCCGGTGTCGGTGCTGACCTGCACGGTGCGCGGGGTCTCACCGTCGTTGAGGGCGGTCACCCCGGTGATGGTGAACGTCTCGGTGCCGGTCAGGCCGAGCGACTCGGCGGTGACGTCGACGGGGAACTGCAGCGGCAGCACGCCCATCCCGATCAGGTTGGAGCGGTGGATCCGCTCGTACGACTCGGCGATGACCGCCCGAACGCCCAGCAGCATGGTGCCCTTGGCCGCCCAGTCCCGCGACGAGCCGGAGCCGTACTCCTTGCCGGCCAGCACGACCAGCGGGATGCCGGCCTCCTGGTAGGCCACCGAAGCGTCGTAGATCGAGGTCTGCTCGCCGGTGAGGTGGTTGACGGTGAAGCCGCCCTCCACGCCCGGGACCAGCTGGTTGCGCAGCCGGATGTTGGCGAAGGTGCCCCGGATCATCACCTCGTGGTTACCCCGACGGGAGCCGTACGAGTTGAACTCGTGGCGCGGCACACCGTGCTCGGCGAGGTACGTGCCGGCCGGGGAGTCCGCCTTGATCGCGCCGGCCGGCGAGATGTGGTCGGTGGTCACCGAGTCACCCAGCTTGGCCAGCACCCGGGCGGCGGAAATGTCGACCACCGGACTCGGCTCCTGCTGCATGCCCTCGAAGTACGGGGGCTTACGCACGTAGGTGGAGTCGTTCTCCCAGGCGAAGGTGTCGCCGGTCGGGGTCGGCAGCGACTGCCACCGCTCGTCGCCGGCGAAGACATCGGCGTATGCGGCGCTGAAACCGGTGGCACCGATCGCCTGGGCGATGACGTCCTGGATCTCGGCGCTGTTCGGCCAGATCTCGCGCAGGTAGACCGGGTTGCCCTCGGAGTCCTCACCGATCGGCTCGTTGGCCAGGTCGATGTCCATCGTGCCGGCGAGGGCGTAGGCGACCACCAGCGGCGGCGACGCCAGGTAGTTCATCTTGACGTCCGGGTTGATCCGGCCCTCGAAGTTCCGGTTGCCCGAGAGCACCGAGACCACCGACAGGTCGTGCTCGTTGACCGCGGCGGACACCTCCTCGGGCAGCGGGCCCGAGTTGCCGATGCAGGTGGTGCAGCCGTAGCCGACCAGGTTGAAGCCGAGCTTGTCCAGGTACGGCGTGAGGCCGGCCCGCTCGTAGTAGTCCATGACGACCTTCGACCCCGGCGCCAGGGTGGTCTTCACCCACGGCTTGCGGGTCAGGCCCTTCTCCACCGCGTTGCGGGCCAGCAGCGCCGCACCGATCATCACCTGCGGGTTGGACGTGTTGGTGCAGGAGGTGATCGCGGCGATCACCACGGCGCCGTGGTCCAGCTCGTACTCGACGCCGTCGGCGCCGGTGACCCGGACCGGGTGGCTGGCCCGGCCGCCCGCGCCGACCGCTGCGGTCTCCAGGTCACGCGGCTCGTCGGCCGGGTCGCTGAACTCGTTGGCCGGCGGGTCGCTGGCCGGGAAGGACTCGGCGCTGGCCTCGTCGGCCGGGCCGTTGGCGCCGCGCGGCAGCTCCTCGCGGGGGACACCCGGCTTGAGGTCACGCTCACCGACGGAGTCGTCGGCCACGTAGTCGGTCAACGCGGAGCGGAACAGCGTCTTCGCGGCACCCAGCGGCACCCGGTCCTGGGGGCGCTTCGGGCCGGCGAGCGACGGCTCGATGGAGCCCAGGTCCAGCTCAAGGCGCTCCGAGTAGTCCGGCTCGGCGTCCGGGTCGTGCCACAGGCCCTGCTCCTTGGCGTACGCCTCGACGAGCGCGACCTGCGCGGCGTCGCGGCCGGTCAGCTCCAGGTAGCGAATCGTCTCCGCGTCGATCGGGAAGATCGCCACGGTGGAGCCGTACTCCGGGGACATGTTGCCGATGGTGGCCCGGTTGGCCAGCGGAACGGCGCCCACGCCGGGGCCGTAGAACTCGACGAACTTGCCGACCACACCGTGCTTGCGCAGCATCTCGGTGATGGTCAGCACCAGGTCGGTGGCGGTGGTGCCGGGCGGCATCTCGCCGGAGAGCTTGAAGCCCACCACCCGGGGGATCAGCATGCTGACCGGCTGGCCGAGCATCGCGGCCTCGGCCTCGATGCCGCCGACGCCCCAGCCCAGCACGCCCAGGCCGTTGACCATGGTGGTGTGCGAGTCGGTGCCGACCACGGTGTCCGGGTACGCCTGGCCGTTGCGCTCCATGATCGTGCGGGCCAGGTACTCGATGTTGACCTGGTGCACGATGCCGGTGCCCGGCGGGACGACCTTGAACTCGTTGAACGCGGTCTGACCCCAGCGCAGGAACTGGTAGCGCTCCTTGTTGCGCTCGTACTCCAGCTCGACGTTGCGGGCGAACGCGTCCTCGCGGCCGAACAGGTCGGCGATGACCGAGTGGTCGATGACCAGCTCGGCCGGGGCGAGGGGGTTGACCTTGCTGGCGTCGCCGCCCAGGTCGCGTACGGCCTCACGCATGGTGGCCAGGTCGACCACGCAGGGCACGCCGGTGAAGTCCTGCATCAGGACCCGCGCCGGCGTGAACTGGATCTCCACGCTCGGGGCGGCGGTGGAGTCCCACCCGCCGAGCTGGCGGATGTGGTCGGCGGTGATGTTCGCGCCGTCCTCGGTCCGCAGCAGGTTCTCCAGCAGGATCTTCAGGCTGTACGGCAACCGGGCGTGGCCGTCCACCTTGTCGATCTTGAAAATCTCGTAGCTCGCGTCTCCGACGCGTAGCTGGGTCTTCGCACCGAAGGTGTCGAGGCTCGCCACGTCGTACTCCTTCACACCAGCGACCGTGAGTAGTCCTGAGCAGTCTGTCGCACTGGTCGGGGTGCCGCCGAGGTTAGGTGACACTTACCGACCGATTCCGCTTCCAACAAAACCGTACGTCCGTCTTGCTATCTGCGCAACCCGGCGTCACGGGTTGGGCGGCCCACGACCACGCCGCGTCGTCAGGTCGGCGGGGTAGGGTCGGGGCCGATTCGGAAGGGGGTGCCGAGTGATCGACGTTCAGCACTGGCTTTCGGCGCTGCCTCCGGGCGTGATCTACCTGATCGTCGCCGGGGTGATCGGCGTGGAGAGCATGGGCGTCCCGCTGCCTGGCGAGATCGTCCTGGTCAGCTCCGCCCTGCTCGCCGCCACAGGGGTGGTGGAGCCGGAGTGGGTGGCCAGCGCCGCCGCGTTCGGCGCCATCGTCGGCGACTCCATCGGGTACGCCATTGGCCGACGCGGCGGTCGTCCACTGCTCGCCCGGCTGGGCAGGCGGTTCCCCAAACACCTGGGCCCGGCGCAACTCGCCCGTGCCGAACAGAGCTTCGCGCGGCACGGCGTCTGGGCGGTCTTCTTCGGTCGGTTCGTGGCACTGCTGCGCATCCTGGCCGGGCCGCTCGCCGGTGCGCTGCACGTGCCGTACCGCCGCTTCCTGCTGGCGAACGCGGCCGGCGGTTTGGTCTGGGCCTTCGGCACGACGTACCTGCTCTACTCGGTCGGCCGGGCGGCCGAACACTGGCTGAAGGACATCTCCTGGGCCGGGTTGGTCATCGCGGTGCTCGCCGGGCTCGGCAGCACCTGGTGGTTGCGCCGCCGCGCCCATCGGGTCGCGTCGGCCGAGGTTGCCACTGGCGTGGAGGCAGCCTCCGGCGGTCAGCCGGCTGCGGTGGCTCCCGGCGTGGAGGCGGCCTCCGGCCGTCAGTCGGCTGCGGGGGCCCCTGGCGTGGAGGCGGCCTTCGGTGGTCAGTCGGCTGGGGTGGCCCCCGGCGGCGGTCCGGTCCGCTCGGGCGACGAGCACTGACCTCTGGTCATGCCGAAGGGCCGGACCCCGTGGTGGGGTCCGGCCCTTCGCTTCGTGCCTGGTGTCCTGGTGTGCGGGGTCAGCTGGTGGCGTAGCCGCGGGTGGCGATCCAGTCGGCGAGGTGCTCGGTGCTGATCCAGTAGGAGGCGGTGTTCGGGTCGGCGGAGTCGGCGATCTTCACCGTCTCGCCGTTGTCGCGGTAGCCGACGACGCTGATGTAGTGCCCGCCCTCGTAGGAGTGGGTGGTGCCGTCGGTGTCGGTGCTGGTGCCGGCGATGTTGGCGACCACGGCGCGGCCGTCGTCGACGGTCTTGACGATGTCGGCGCGCAGGGTGTCGGTCTGCTTGCCGTCGGCGTCGGGGGTGCTGATCTCGACGGACCGGTAGGCGTTGGTCTTGCCGGTTTCCTTGTTCAGGACGGGGGTGATGTCGTTGATGGAGTTGGTGCCGGCCTCGGTGGTGCCCATCTCCTTGGCCATGTCATCGACGTTGATGTTCTTACCCTGAACGGACAGGGCGTTTCGGGTGGCGGCGGGACCGCAGTAGTAGAAGTTCGGCTGCGCCTCGTAGCGCACACCCAACTCCCGCTCACCATGACCCTTACGATCCGACTGGGTCTGGGTGGCCGGCTTGGCGTCGGACGCGGCGTAGGCGGTGGTGACGGGGCCGGCGATGGCGCCTCCGGTGAAGGCGAGGCCGGCGGCGGTCAGGGCGGTCTTACGAATCAGATCGGTACGCATGATGGCGTGCTCCTCTGCATCGGGGGTGCCTCGCACACAACCTCGGGGGTGTGGTCGTGCGGGGAAAGCTTTCTGCCCGGCGACCCGCGAAGGGGGTCGGCGTCGGGACAGGGTGTAACGGTTCGCGGTGGCGGGTCATTCCGCCTACCTGCGGGGGCCAGCCAGGTTGTGGTGCTCGGCTGATCGGGGGGTGTAACCGAGGCGGCCTGGCGGATGTTCCCGGCGGCTGCCGTGCCCGGCCGCCGTCGTGGTGCTCGGCCGTCCGGGGATGTAACCGGCCCGGCCTGGCGGATGTTCCCGGCGGCTGCCGCACCCCATGACCTGGAAAGTCGCGGTGGTCTGCCAGGTATAACGACCCGGCCCGGCCGCCGATTCCGGCGACGGGGTGGCCCCGACCACCCGACACCAACGGCCAACCCGGACAACCCACCCACCCGACAAACGGACACGGCGGCCAAGACGGCGTGATCCACTCGGGTTCACGGAAAACGGGGTGTCCCGGTGCCGGGGACCCGCCGACTTCATGAAAACCGAGTGGATCACGCCGGTCTGGGCCGGTCGTGCGCCCTGACCGGCCCGACCCAGGGGCGCCCGGCCCGGCGCAAACCGACCCGGCCCCCGGACCCACCGACCTGCTCTGAAACCCACACCACGCCGCTCCGCCCCCAAGAACCGCGCAACTTCGGTGGAACTGCTGCCTCGGCACGCCGTGAGGCAGCAGTTTCACCGATAGTGCGCAGATCTTGGACATGCCACGCCCCGGTGCAGAGCGCCACGCGGGGAGGCCCACTCCGGGGTAGAACGAACCCCAGCCCAAGATCGTGCTCGATCCAGGAAACAGTGCCTTCCCCATGCCACGAGGCCACTACAACAAGGATCGAGCACGATCATGCGCCGGTGGCGACACTGATCGAGCACGATCATGCGCCGGTGGCGACACCGATCGAGCACGATCATGCGCCGGTGGCGACACTGATCGAGCACGATCATGCGCCGGTGGCGACACCCGGATCGGGTAAGTGGTCGCCGGACGGCGAGCCGGTGGCCCGTCGGGGCGGTGCGCCCTGCGGCCTTCGCTGGTCTTGCCCCTTCCGCGGCCTTGGTCATGCGGCCGGCCGAGGCCGGGCCGAAACCGGGGCGAACGGTCAGGTTGCGGTGAGTAGGCCCAGGACGGCGTCGCGGGCGGCCAGTACGGCCGCCTCGGACTGCGGGCCGGGGTTGAGGATGTCGAACGAGTGCTGCCCGTCCGGCACCTCGATCACCCGCATCGGCCAGCCCTGTGCGGTCGCCGCGGGGAGGAACGCGTCGATGCCGGCCACGACCGGTGGGATGTCCTGGCCGGCGCGGGTCAGCACCAGTGGCACGCCCGGGCCGGAGGTAAGGGCTTCGACCGGCAGGAACCGCGCGTCGACCTCCCAGCCGGGGAACGGGATGAGCAGCGGGTACGTCAGTGCGATCCCGCGTAACCATGGCGGTGGGACGCGGAGCCAGTCGGCCGCGAAGAGGCCGCCGCCGGAGAAGAACCACAGCACCACCCGCTCGGGGTCGACCCGCGGATCGGCGCGGACCTGCTCGACCATCGTGGCGATGTCGTCGGCTGCGGCGGGCAGCGCCGACAGGTCGGACACCTGATAGCTGACCAGCGCGGTTACCACGCCGCTCGCGGCGAGCAGCGCGCCGTAGCCGCGGTAGAGCAGCCAGTCGCGGGGGTCGGGCGCGTCGGGTGGCAGCGGAGCGCCGTGCACCACCACGACTGCGGGCGCGGGACCAGTGTGGGTGGGCAGGTGCAGGTCGACGTTGCCGTGTCGTTCGACAGGCGCGGGCGGGGTGGACAGGACGAAGGGCCGTTGTGCGACGGGCGTCGTCATGGCCCCATCGTATCGATCATCAACCTGCCCGGTTGACCCAAACGATCTACAAGGGACAGCGAGTCAGGCAGGGCCACCAGGCTTCGCGGCGTCGCCGGCCTGGGCGTGCCGCTCCAGGAGCCGCTGCCGGATCTCCTCCGGGGTGTACGCGCGCCGACGCCGTTCGGCCCGTGCGATGACCACACCGGAGGCCGCGACGCCGGCGAGGCCGGCCAGCCCGAGAACCTTCCACCACCGCATTCGTTGCCGCATCGGCCTAGGCTAGACCCTCATGAGCATCAGCCTGGATGAGGCCGTCGAGTTGACCCGCACCGGTGACGTGTGGGTGTTCCGGGGTCGCAGCGTGCCGGACCGGGCGATCCAGTTCACCACCAACAGCCCGGTGAACCACGTCGGGATGGCGGTGGTGCTGGACGACATGCCGCCGCTGATGTGGCACGCGGAGTTGGGCAGGTCGTTGCCGGACCTGTGGTCGGGCACCCACCAGCGCGGCGTCCAGCTGCACGACCTGCGGAACGCGGTATGCGTCTGGGCCAACCGGTACGGCCAACGGGCCTGGCTACGGCAGCTCGACCCGCCTGCCGACGCGGAGATGGAACGGGCGGTGCTCCGGACGATCGCGCGGTTGGACGGCACGCCGTTCCCGTCGACCGCGCAGTTGGCGTGGCGCTGGGTGCGTGGTCGGGTGCCGGCGCTGCCGCGCCTCGGCCAGCCGACCCCGGCGGACCGCGCCAACCCCTCCGGTCCGGGCAGCCCTGCCCGGTCGGCGGGGGAGCGGGACCGGGCGCTGGAGACGGCGTACTGCGCCGAGGTGGTGGCGGTGACCTATGAGGCCATGGGGTTGCTGCCGGCGGGTCGGCGTCCGAACTGGTACGACCCGGGGCGGTTCTGGAGTGGGGACGACCTCGGTCTGGCCGCCGACGCCCGGTTGGGTTCGGAGATCGAGGTGCGGGTGCCGCCGCGCTGAGGTTTGACCTGGGCGGTGACCGGCAATTGCTGTGACCGTGAACGCCTCCACGGATCTTGACACGTTGGCCGACTTCTTCGACCGGTACGGCGTGGCGTTGACCTCCGGCGATCTGCCGGCCATCGCCGGCTGTTACGCGCTGCCCGGGTTGGTGGTGGCCGACACCTACAGCTTCTCGTTCACATCCGCGGCGGCGGTGGCGCTGTCCTTCGTGGGCGCCGCGCCCGACTACCAGGACCGGGAGTTGGTCGCGGCCCATGCCCGCATCGAGGACGTGCAGCCGGTCTCCGCGCTGTTGACGATGGTGGCGGTGGAGTGGGAGTTCCTGGACAGTCAGGGGCAGGCGGTGCCGGGGGAGCGGTACCGCTATCTGCTGCGTATCTCGGATGACGGACCACTGATCTGCACGGTCGTCCGGACGGGCTGACCGACCGGGCCCGGTCGGTCCGATCCGTACCCGCCCGGTTTCCGGTCCGTGCGGCGCTGGCTACGCTGTCGCGTCGGTGGGGACGAGGGGAGACCTGATGGCGGTACGGCCGGACGGTGCGGCAGCTTCGCGGGCGGCGCGGGTGTTGGCGTCGGTGCCGTGGATCGTGGTGCTGCTCGGTGTGTGCGCGCTGGTGGTGCTCCTGGTGATCGCGCTGTTGTCGTTCCGGACCAGGGAGCGGGATGCCCCGCCGCAGGCCGCGCCTCCGGCGTTCCTGCCGACCGTGCCGGCCGCCGCGTCGGCCACCGGTGGGCCGACGCCGGCCGCTGTGGAACGCCGCTCGATGTCGCCGCGACCGTCGCGCAGTAGTCGGACGCCGTCGCCGCGGGCGACCGTGACGGGATCTCCGACTCCGGGGCGGACGAGCGTCCTGGTGGCGCCGCCGGCACCGGCGGACGACCCGGTCAGCGCCCGGTACCAGGTCGGTACGAATGGCTGGGACGGGGACGTGGCGGAGCTGTCGATCGCCAACGAGTCGAGTCAATCGATCGACTGGCAGGTGGAGTTGGCGTTCGACGACGACACGTGGTCTCTGCGAGTGGGTGATGACTCGGGCATCTCGGTATGGGGGCGCGGGGACGGGAAGTTCGTGGTGCGGGGCACCCGTTCGCTGGATGCGGGTGACTCTCGGACGCTGCGGCTGCGCGTCGGCTGGGGTGACTCGGCGCAGCGACCGCTCAGCTGCACGATCAACGGGGTCGACTGCCGGATCGGCTGAGTTGGAGCCGGTGGGTGGCACGGCGGCGCTGCGCCGCCAAGGCTTTCCGGCCCGGGCCGTCGATCGTTACGCTGCGCGGACGGTCGGCTGAAGGAGGTACATGTCCGGCATGCGCCGCCGCGCTCCGCGCCCGCCGCACGGTCCGGTCGCGATCGCAACGTCGCCCTGGATCGTGGTGGGCGCCGGTGTCGTCGTGATGGTGGTCCTGCTCTTCGTGGCCCTGGGCGCGTACCGGGGACGTAGTCCGGCGCCGGACGGCGCGCAACCGCCGGCGCTGCCGGTGCCGACGGCGGTGGCGGCGCCGAGCGTGCCGACGTCTGTGCCGTCTCCGGCGCCGGTGCTGCCGGGGTTGTCCGGGCGTGCGAGTGGGTTGCCGCCGAGCCCCGCGGCCGGGTCCGGTTCACCCTCGGCCCACCCGACGGTCAGTCCGACCGGGAGGGCGACGGCGACCCGGTCGCCGAGTCGGGCGGGGCAGGGGCAGCCAGCGATGACCGGGCGGTACCGGGTGGTGCAGAGCTTCGACGGGGGTTTCATCGGCGAGGTGGCGATGGTCAACACGTCCGCCCAGAGCCGGGGTTGGACGGTGCGGTTGGAGTTCTCCGGTGGACGGTTGGTGACCGCCTGGGTGGAGGGCGTCCCACAGGGGACGGTCCGGGAGAGCGACGACGGCTTCACGTACGTCAGCGGGGTCGACGTGTCACCCGGTGGTTCGGTGTCGTTGCGGTTCCACATGGAGCGGGCATCCCACACGCCACGGGAGTGCACGGTGGACGGGGCGCGCTGCAACGGGTTCTGACCGGCGCTTCCGCAAGGATGCTGCTTTGTTGCGACCATGTTTGCAAGGTATTGCAGAATGTTTCGGCAAGGGTTAGCGTGCGGCCAATCAGCGACCAGAGGAAGGCGTCGATGAAACCCCCGCCGATACCGCGTACCGCCCTGCTGACCCTTGCCTCCCTGCTCACCGTCACGCTCGTCGGCGCTCCGGTCGCCGTGCATCCCGCGGCCGCGGACCCCCGGTCGTCCGATCGTGCCGCGCTCTCGGTCGGCGGCTCGACCCAGTGGCGTGCCGAACCCACCGCCGATGCGCTGCTGAAGGCCGGCGGCAACTCCGCCCGAGCCGAGCAGTTCTACTTCGTCCTGCCGGACCGGTTCGCCAACGGAGACCCCCGCAACGACCGGGGTGGTCTCACCGGCGACCGGCTGCGGACCGGCCTGGACCCGACCGACAAGGGCTTCTACCACGGCGGCGACCTCAAGGGCGTCATCGACAAGCTGGACTACATCCAGGGGATGGGCACCACGGCCATCTGGCTCGCCCCGATCTTCAAGAACCGGCCGGTGCAGGGCGCCGGCAACGACGTCTCGGCCGGCTACCACGGCTACTGGATCACCGACTTCACCCAGGTGGACCCGCACTTCGGCACCATGGAGGAGATGAAGCGGCTGGTCAAGCTCGCCCACCAGCGCGGCATCAAGATCTACCTCGATGTGATCGTCAACCACACCGCCGACGTCATCAAGTACGCCGAGGACAAGTACGCGTACGTGGACAAGGCGACCTCGCCGTACACCGACGCGCAGGGCCGGGCGTTCGAGGACCGCAACTACGCCGACGGCAGCCGGGCGTTCCCGCCGGTCAACCGGGAGTCCTTCCCGTACACGCCGACGTTCGCCGAGCCGAAGGACGCCAGCGTCAAGGTCCCGGCCTGGCTGAACGACGCCACCATGTACCACAACCGGGGTGACTCCACCTTCGCCGGAGAAAACAGCGAGTACGGCGACTTCTTCGGCCTCGACGACCTGTGGACCGAGCGTCCCGAGGTCGTCCGCGGGCTGACCAAGGCGTACGGGGACTGGATCGGCGCGACCGGCGTCGACGGGTTCCGACTGGACACGGTGAAGCACGTCAACATGGACTTCTGGCCGCAGTTCAGCCAGGGCATCGAGCGGGCCGCCGAGAAGGCCGGCAAGAAGGACTTCTTCATGTTCGGCGAGGTGTACAGCGCCGACCCGGAGATCAGCTCCAGCTACGTACGCCAGGGTGGCCTGCCGGCCACCCTCGACTTCGCCTTCCAGGAGGCCGCGCGGGGCTTCACCGCCGGCGCCGGCTCCGCGAAGGCGCTCGCCGACGTGTACGCCCGCGACGACCTCTACGCGGCCCGGGACACCGACGCCGGCCGGTTGACCACCTTCCTCGGCAACCACGACATGGGCCGGATCGGTTCGTTCATCGCCGCTGGTGGCAGCGACCCGGCCAGCCACCTTCGTCGCGACCAACTCGCCCACCAGTTGATGTTCCTGACCCGAGGCCAGCCGGTGGTCTACTCCGGCGACGAACAGGGCTTCACCGGCCCGGGCGGGGACAAGGACGCCCGCCAGGACATGTTCGCGTCGAAGGTTCCCGACTACCTCGACGACGACCTGCTCGGCACCGACCGCACCCACGCCAGCGACCAGTTCGACCCGACCCACCCGCTGTACCGGACCATCGCCGACCTGGGCCGACTGCGCCAGGCCCACCCGGCACTGCGCGACGGTGTGCAGGTCACCCGGTACGCGGACGACGGGCCCGGCGTCTTCGCCGTCTCCCGGATCGCCCCGGCCGACCGCACCGAGTACGTGGTGGCCGTGAACAACGCCGACACCGCGCAGACTGTCACCGTGGACACCTGGTCGGCCGGCGCCACCTTCACCGGCATCTACGGCGGCTCGGGCGACGCACAGGCCGGCGGTGACGGCGAGTTGACCCTCACCGTGCCGCCGCTGTCGGCGGCGGTGTACCGGGCCGGCAGCCCCATCGCGCCGGCGGCCGACAAGCCGACCATCACCATCACCAGCCCGGCTCCGGACGCGCCGGTCGCCACCCGGGCGGCGGTCAGTGCCCGGGTGACCGGCGATCCGCTGGCCACCGTCACCGTCGCGGCCCGGGTCGCCGGCGGGCGGTGGACGCTGCTGGGCAGCGCCGACCACGCCCCGTACACCGTGCAGCACGACCTGACCGGCCTGGCCGGCGGTACCCGGATCGAGTACAAGGCGGTGGTCCGCGACGGCCGGGGCCGTACCGCCACCGCCCGGTCCACAGCGGTGGTGGGCACCCCGGCGCAGGGCAGTTCCCGGGAGTGGGCGGTGGTGCACTACCAGCGCCCCGCCGGGGGGTACGACGACTGGGGGTTGTACGCCTGGGGGGACATCGACCCGGCGTACGTCACCGAGTGGCCGAAGGGGCAGCCGTTCGCCGGTGAGGACTCCTACGGCCGGTTCGCCTGGGTGAAACTCAAGCCGGGCGCGACGTCGGTGAACTTCCTGGTGGTCGACGCCAACGGCACCAAGGACGTCGCCCAGGACCGCAGCATCGACGTCACCCAGACCGGCGAGATCTGGCTCAAGCAGGGCGACCCGGCGATCTACCCGAGCCGGCAGGCGGCCACCGGTGAGCCGGACCCGCCGGTCGAGGAGGGCACCGCGGTGCTCCACTACCGGCGGGCCGACGGCAACTACGACGGCTGGGGCCTGCACGTGTGGGACGGCGCCGCCAACCCGACCGAGTGGTCCGCGCCGCTGAAGCCGACAAGGACCGACGCGTTCGGGGCGGTGTTCCGGGTGCCGCTGGCGGCCGGCGCCACCGGCCTTAACTACATCATCCACCAGGGCGACACCAAGGACCTGCCCGACGACCAGCGGCTCGACTTTGCCAGCGCCGGCCGGGAGGTGTGGTTGCTCGCGGCCACGCCGGGTCGCCTGCTGCCGTCGACGGCCACCACCGCCAGCGGGGACACCGACATCAGCAAGCAGAAGGCGCACTGGATCGACAGGTCCACCGTGGCGTGGCAGACACCGCCGACCGACGGCAAGACGTACGCGCTGGTCGCCGCACCCGACGGCGGGGTCAGCGTGGTCGACGGCGAGCTGACCGGCACGTACACCACGCTGCCGCTGCGGGCGCAACGCAACGGGCTCACCGAGGCCCAACGCGACAAGTTCCCGCACCTGTGGTCGTACCGTAGCTTCGCCCTGGACCGCGCGGACCTGGCCAAGGTCCCGGCGGCGCTGCGGGGGCAGTTGCTGGTCACCGAGCGCGACGCCGAGGGTGCGCTGCTCGCCGCGACCGGCGTGCAGATCCCCGGCGTGCTCGACGACGTGTACGCCCGGGCGAGCGACGCCACCCTCGGGCCCACGTTCGCGGGCCGGACGCCGAGCCTCGCGCTGTGGGCGCCGACCGCCCGCAGCGTGCGCCTGCAACTGTTCGACTCGCCCACCGCCGCGCCGAAGGCGGTGCCGATGCGCCGCGACGACCGCACCGGCGTCTGGTCGGTGCGCGGCGACCACACCTGGACCGGCACGTTCTACCGGTACGAGGTGCTGGCGTGGCAGCCGGCGACGCAGCAGATGGTCACCGCGTCGGTCACCGACCCGTACTCGGTGGCCCTCGCCGCGGACTCCACGCACAGCCAACTCGTCGACCTGAACGACGCGGCGCTGGCCCCTCCCGGGTGGCGCACGCTGCGCAAACCGGCACCGGTGCCGGCCGCGAAGGCGCAGATCACCGAGCTGTCCGTGCGGGACTTCTCCATCGCCGACGACAGCGTGCCGGCCGAGCGGCGGGGGACGTTCCTCGCGTTCACCGACCCGAAGACCGCCGGCATGACCCACCTGCGGGCGCTCGGCGACGCCGGGGTCACCCACCTGCACCTGCTGCCGGTGTTCGACTTCGCGACGATCCCCGAGAAGCGGGCCGACCAACGCCAGCCCGCCTGCGACCTGGCGGCGCTTCCACCAGACTCCGCCGAGCAGCAGAAGTGCGTGGCGGCGGTCGCCGAGACCGACGGCTACAACTGGGGGTACGACCCGCTGCACTACACCGTGCCCGAGGGCGGTTACGCCGTCGACCCCGTCGGCGCGGCGCGGACCACCGAGTTCCGGGGGATGGTCGCCGGGGCGAACGACGCCGGGCTGCGGGTGGTCATGGACGTTGTCTACAACCACACCTCGGCGGCCGGCACCGACGCGAAGTCGGTGCTCGACCAGATCGTGCCCGGCTACTACCACCGGCTGCTGGAGGACGGCACGGTGGCCAACTCCACCTGCTGCGCCAACACCGCTCCCGAACACGCCATGATGGGCAAGCTGGTGGTCGACTCGCTGGTGACCTGGGCCCGGCAGTACAAGGTGGACGGCTTCCGCTTCGACCTGATGGGCCACCACCCGAAGGCGAACATCCTGGCCGTCCGCACGGCCCTGGACCGGCTCACCGTCGCCCACGACGGCGTGGACGGCAAGGCGATCATGCTCTACGGCGAGGGCTGGAACTTCGGCGAGGTCGCCAACGACGCCCGTTTCGTCCAGGCCACCCAGGCCAACATGGCCGGCACCGGCATCGGCACCTTCAACGACCGGCTGCGCGACGCGGTGCGCGGCGGCGGACCCTTCGACGCCAACCCACGGGTGCAGGGTTTCGCCTCCGGGCTCTACACCGACCCGAACGGCGACGCGGTCAACGGGTCGCCGGCCGAGCAGAAGGCCCGGCTGCTGCACGCCCACGACCTGATCAAGGTGGGGCTCACCGGCAACCTGCGCGGCTACCGGTTCACCGACACCGCCGGGCGTGAGGTCACCGGGGCGCAGGTGGACTACAACGGCTCCCCGGCCGGCTACACCGCCGCGCCGGGGGAGGCCGTCACCTACGCCGACGCACACGACAACGAGATCCTGTACGACGCGTTGGCGTACAAACTGCCGCAGGCCACCACGGCAGCGGACCGCTCCCGGATGCAGGTGCTGGCGCTGGGCACGGTGGTGCTCGGGCAGGGCACCGGGTTCGTCACCGCCGGCACGGAACGGCTGCGGTCGAAGTCGCTGGACCGCAACTCGTACAACTCCGGTGACTGGTTCAACCAGATCCGCTGGGGCTGTGAACGGGGCAACGGGTTCGGCGCCGGTCTGCCACCCGCGCCCGACAACGAGGACAAGTGGTCGTACGCGAAGCCGCTGCTGGCTGACCCGGCGCTGGTGCCGGACTGCGCGGCGATCAACACCACCGACGCCCGGTACGCCGAGTTGCTGCGCATCCGGGCGTCGTCGCCGGTGTTCGGGCTGGCCACCGCCGAACAGGTGCAGCAGCGGGTCGCGTTCCCGCTGTCCGGCGCGCAGGAGACGCCGGGGGTGCTGACCATGACCCTGGACGCCCGGGGGCTGGGCGGGCCGTGGAAGTCGGTGACCGTCGTCTTCAACGGGAGCCCGTCGGCGGCCAGCCAGACGGTGACCGGACTGCGCGGAGCGGACGTGGCACTGCACCCGGTGCTTGTCGACTCGGCCGACCCGGTGCTGCGTACCGCCTCGTTCGACCGGGCGGCCGGCACGTTCACCGTACCGGCGCGCAGCGTGGCGGTCTTCGTCCAGAGGTGATGTGAAACCGGCCCCCTTCCGCGTCTCGCGGAAGGGGGCCGGTTCGTTGGTGCTCTGCTATCTCGTCACCCGAAGGGTGATCAGGCGAAGCAGTTCTCGATGGTGCCGCCCGGGATGGCCAGGCAGTTGGTCGGACGGTTCGCGGTGATGGCGGACTTGTCGTCCACGTTCACGTCTCCGTAGAAGCTGAAGACACCGCCCGGCTCGAAGGTGGAGAAGTTGTGGGCGACCTTCGTCTTCGACAGGTTGACCTCGCCGAAGATGTTGAAGATGCCGCCGCCGACCCCGATCGGGCCGATGGCCCGGTTGCCGACGACCTCGCTGTCGCGCAGCGTGGTGACGCTGCCGACGTTGAAGAGCCCGCCGCCGAAGAAGCCGGCGGTGTTGTCCTTGATGCTGCTCTTCTCGAACGTGGCCACGCTGTCGAAGGCGATGGCCACACCACCACCGACGCCGGCGGTGCTGTTCTTCTCGATCGTGGCGTTGTGCAGGTTCAGCTGGCTGTCCGCCGCAGCGATACCGCCGCCGGCGAGAACCGCGGTGTTCGAGACGAACTTGGTCTCGTACGCCGTGGTGTTGCCCTCGATGTCGAGGTAGCCGCCACCGAAGCCCAGCGTCTCGTTGTCGGTGATCTCGGCCTTCTTGAGCTCGACCGTTCCGCCGTCGACGTCGTCGGTGAAGATCCGCGCGGCGCCGTTGGAGATACCGCCACCACCGATGACGGCGGTGTTGTCACTGATCTTCGACTCCTCGACCTTGAGCAGGCCGGCGTTGAAGACACCGCCACCGAAGAAGAAGGCGGTGTTACGGGTGACGGTGCTGTGCCAGATCTTCGTGGTGCCGAAGTTGGCCACGCCACCACCGTTGCCGCCCGCCTGGTTCAGGACGACCTCGGACTCCAGGATCTCGGCGGTGCCACCCGGCTGGACCAGGATGCCGGCGCCGTCGGTGGCCTCCGGGTACTCCACGAGCGGCGTGACGACGCCCGGCGTGGCCTTCGGGGTGACCTTCGGCGCGGCCTTCAGGCCCGCCTTCGGGTTGGCCTGCCGCGCGGTGAGCGCCTGGGCCAACGGGGTGCCCGCCTTCACCTGGGCGGCGATCGCCTCGGAGTCCGAGTACGACGCCCAGACGGCCGCCGGCTCGACGCTGTTGTACCGCTCCAGGGTCTGGCCACCCTTGATGGTCAGGCCCTTGATCGTGAGGTGACCACCGGCGCCGACGTTGAGGATGCGGAAGTAGTCCGCCGTGGCTTCCCGAGAGATTGTGGTGTGCTCACCCTTGAGCGTGATCCGCTCGGTGATCACCGGCAGGCCGTTGCCCTCGTAGTCGTTGCGGGTCAGGTTGTAGGTGCAGCCCTTGGCCAGCTCCAGCACACCGCCGTGCTTGTTGTTGGCGAACACGATCGCCTGAATCAGCTTGTCGGTGTCGCAGGGCACCTCCTTCCCGCGCTCGTCGTTCTTGTCCTTGTCCTTGTCGTTGTTCTTGTCCCGGTCCTTGTTCCGGTCCTCGTCCTTGTCCCGGTCGCGCGCCTCGTCACCCCGCTGGTCACCGTCCTTGCTGACCTGCGCGGTGTTCCAGTTCAGGCCGACCGCTCCGGCGCTGCCCGCGACGCCCACCGCCGCGAGACTGATCACGCCCGTCAAACCGGCCACGCCACTGGCGAGCCAGAGCTTGCGGCGGCGCTTGGCCGTCGCCCGCCCGGAGGCTTCGTTGTTCGTTAGGTAGTTGGACATCGGAGCTCTCTGCCCTCTCCTCGTACCAGACAGGGTCGCCGCCGTCAGACGGGTGTCCCCTGCTACAAATCGGTTGTAGCTCCCAAAACCACCGTATGAGAAGGTTCCTCGCCTCGCGGGCTTATCCGAGAGAAGCCCACATTCGGTTCATGTTGCCCCCAGCGGGGCCCGGACCGACACGCCGCCACCCAAGCCGGCCTGCAAGCCCGTGACCTGCCCAAATGGGTACGCCCCTCCGAGCCGGTCACGGCTCGGAGGGGCGCGCCTCTTCTATGTGGTTCAGCCCCACCCGATCAGGCGAAGCAGTCCGTAACGTTGAAGCAGTTGTCCGGGCGGTTGGCAGTGACGGCGGACTCGTCGTCCAGCGTCACGGTGCCGCCGATGCTGTTGAAGATGCCGCCCGGCGAAAGGGTGGAGAAGTTGTGCGCCACCTTCGTCCGGTGGAGCGTGACCTCGCTCCCCTCGCCGTTGACGATGCCGCCGCCACGGCCGAACGGACCGACGGCCCGGTTGCCCACCACCTCGCTGTCGCGCAGCGTGGTGACGCTGTCGTCGTTGAAGAGGCCGCCGCCGGAGAAGCCGGCGGTGTTGTCCTTGATCCTGCTGTTCTCGATCGTCGCGACGCTGTCGGAGGTCACGGCCAGGCCGCCGCCGTCGCGAGCGGCGCTGTTCTTGGCCACCGTGGCGTCCTTGAGGGTGAGCTGGCTGTCGGCCACCGCGACGCCACCACCGTCGAGTAGCGCGGTGTTGTCGCTGACTGTCGTCTGGTGCAACGTCGTGGTGCCCTCGACGTCCAGGACGCCGCCGCCGAAGCCGAGCGTCTCGTTGTCGGTGACCTCGCTCTTGTAGACCCAGGCCGAGCCGCCGTCGACGTCGTCGGTGAAGATCTCCGCAGCACCGTTGGAGATGCCACCGCCGCCGATGATCCCGGTGTTGTCCTTGATCTTCGATTCGTCGACCTGGAGCACCCCCGCGTTGAAGATGCCGCCGCCGAAGAAGAAGGCGGTGTTGTGGGCGACCGTCGTCTTGCTGAGCCGGGCGCTGCCGAAGTTGGCCAGCCCGCCGCCGTTGCCGCCGGACTGGTTGTAGAGCAACTCGCTGTCCAGGATCTCCGCGCGCCCACCGGGCTGCACCAGCACCCCGGCGCCGTCGGTGAACCCAGGCTGCTCGACCAGCGGCACCACCGCCGTACCGGCACCCGCCGGCTTCGCCGCCGCGGCTACCGGCTTGGCGGCCGTCGTTGTGGCGGCCTTGGCGGCCTTTGCGGCCGTCGGTGCGGCCTTGGTGACTGCCGCCGCAGCCTTGGCGGGCGCTGCCTTGGCTGGCGCTGCCTTGGCGGCGGCCTTCGCGGCCGGCTTGGCGGCGGTCGCTGCGGGCTTCGCCGCTGCCGCCGGCTTGGCGCCGGGTGCGGCCGTGGTTGCCGGCTTGGCGCCAGGCGCCGCCGCGGCCGACGGCTTGGCCACGGTCGAGCGGACCGGGGCCGAGTACGGCGCCCAGACCGTCGCCGGGTCAGCGGTCATCGAGGACTGAAGGGTCTGGCCACCCCTGATGCTCAGGCCCTTGACGGTGAGCTGCCCGCCGGCGCCGACATTGAGGATGCGGAAGTAGTCGGCGGTGGCCTCGCGGCCGATGGTGGTGTGCTCACCCTTGAGGGTGATGTGCTCGGTGATCACCGGGAGGCCGTTGCCGTCCTGGTTGCGAGTCAGGGTGTAGGTGCAGCCCTTGGCCAGCTCCAGCACTCCGCCGTCCTCGTTGTTGGCGAAGGTGATCGCCTGGATCAGCTTGTCGGAGTCGCACGGGACCTGCTTGGTGCGGTCCTTCTCGTCGTGCTTGTCGTCCTTGTCGTCCTTGCCGTCCTTGCCGTCCTCACCACTCTTGCCGCTCTTGCCGTCCTTGCTCTCCCTGCCGGACTGCTCGTCGAAGCCGCTCCAGTCGCCGCCGCTCCACTCGTCGTCCTGACCGCCGTCGTCCTTGGCGTCGTCCTTGGCGCCGTTCTTGTCCGCGCCGCCGTCGTCGCTGACGCTCTGCCGGTTGGTCGACGGTTGCGCGTCGGACACCTGGTCGGACTTTGGCTTGTCGTTCCGAGCGGCGACGCCGCCGAGGGCCGCCAGGCCGACCACGCCGGTCAGCCCGGCCACACCGGCGACCCAGAGCGCCCGCCTTCGCCGTGTTGGCGGAGCTGTCGAGGCCCCGCCGTCGGTACTCGTTACGTCGTTGGACATCAGAGCCTTCCGCCCTTTCCTGCTACCAGACGGGATCGCACCGCCCGAGGCGCCACGACCAGCTACAAATGGGTTGTAGCCACTGATCCTCACCGTATGAGAACCATCTTCGCGATGCGGACGTATCCGAGATAACCACGCATTCGGCGCAGGTCAGGTGAGGGCGGGCAACCGGCTCGGGCTGACCGAAAGGGCCCGAGCAGCACAAACACCGACGGACGGCGCCGCTGGGGCAGCCAACCTCGTCTCGCTCCGTCGAAGGCATCGCCTTGCCGACATCGCCGAACGTTGCTCGCCCTCCGGGCGTGATCCACTCGGTTTTCTGGAAAGCGCGGTGTCCGTGCGGCGGGAACAGCGCGACTTCATGAAAGCCGAGTGGATCACGACAGGGGTCCGTGGACGCCAGCCCCAGCGAGGGCTGGGCGGGCCTGGGCCGGGCCGGAGGGCGGCTGGGTCGGGCAGGCGTGGGCCGAAGTGCGGCTGGGTCGGGCGGACGTGGGCCGAAGTGCGGCTGGGTCGGGCGGGCGTAGGCCGAAGGGTGCCGCGGACCGCACGTCGGGGACGGCATCGCGTCGCACCGCGATGGAGTGGCCGTTGGGGTGGGCAGACACCGATCGGTGGTTGCCCTCCGGGCGTGATCCACTCGGTTTCCCGGACAGCGCGGTGTCGGTGTGGCGGGGACAGCGCGACTTCCCGGAAACCGAGTGGATCACGGCCGAGGCCCCTGGCCGCCGGACCTCAACGAGGGCCGGGCCGGCCAGGGGCGGGGCTTGACCCGCCGGCCCCGGGCGAGAGGCAGGCGGTTAGCGGGGCAGCCGGTTTAGCAGGGCAGCCGGTTTAGCAGGGCAGGCGGGTTAGCCGGGCAGGCGTGGGCCGGCTTCGCGCTGCTCGGCCAGCCAGGTCTCCACCTCGTCGGAGGTGCGGGGCAGCCCGGCCGACAGGTTGACCGCGCCGGTCGCCGTGACCAGCACGTCGTCCTCGATCCGGATGCCCACGCCGCGCAGTTCGGCGGGGACCAGCTCGTCCTCCGGCTGGAAGTACAGACCGGGCTCGACGGTGAGCACGTAGCCCTCGCCCAGCGCGCCGTCGCGGTAGGTCTCCTTGCGGGCGTTGGAGCAGTCGTGCACGTCGATGCCGAGCATGTGGCCGAAGCCGTGCAGCGTCCACCGCCGGTAGACGGTCGACTTCTCGTCCATCGCCTCGTCCACGCTCACCGGCAGCAGACCCAGCTCGGCCAGACCCTCGGCGAGCACCCGCATGCAGGTCAGGTGGACGTCCTTGAACTTCACCCCGGGGCGGATGGCCTCGATGCCGGCCTGCTGCGAGGCGTACACGATGTCGTAGACCTGGCGCTGGAGCGCGGTGAACCGGCCGCTCACCGGCAGGACCCGGGTCACGTCGGCGGTGTAGAGGTTGTGGCCCTCGACACCCATGTCCATCAGCAGGAGGTCACCCGGTCGGGTGGCGCCGTGGTTGTGCACCCAGTGCAGGATCGTGGCGTGCTCGCCGGCGCCGACGATCGAGCTGTACCCGACGTCGTTGCCGTCGTGGCGGGCCCGCAGCGCGAAGACGCCCTCCAGCAGCCGCTCGGAGACCGCCCGGTCGGCCGGCAGGATCCGGGCCACGTCCTCGAAGCCGCGTACGGTGGCGTCGATCGCGTCCTGGAGTTGGCCGATCTCCCACTCGTCCTTGACCAGCTTCATCTCCGAGATGGCGATCGCCAGCTCCCGGTCCCGGGCCGGCTGGCCCTCGACGCGGGGCCCGTCGTAGGGGCGGACGGCCGCGTCCACCTGGGCGTCGAAACCGCGCAACACCCGGGTACGCCCCGGAGCCAGGTCGGCGAGCGTCGCCTCCAGGCCGGTCAGGTCGGCGGTGGGCAGGCCCAGCTCGGTCGACTTCTCGCCGAGGGTGTGCCGCCGGCCCACCCACAGCTCGCCGTTGCGGCTGCGGAAGAACTCGTCGGTCTCCCGAGAGGACCGGGGCCGCATGTACAGCGTCGCGTCGTGCCCCGAGCCGTTCGGGCGCAGCACCAGCACGCTGTCGGCGTCGTGGTCGCCGGTCAGGTAGGCGAAGTCGCTGCCCGGCCGGAACGGGTAGTCGGTGTCGTTGGCCCGGACCTTCTCGGTGCCGGTGGGGATCACCAGCGTCTCCCCGGGGAAGGCCGCCGAGAGAGCCGCCCGCCGCTTGGCGTAGTTGGGTGTCTCCGGGCGGGGCGTCACGGGAAGCGCGGTGTCGCGCCAGCCCTGCCGCATGAAGGACAGGAACGCCTCCGGGAAGTCCGGATCGTGCGATTCCGTACCGTCCGTCGGCGTACCGTCGGTGCGTCCCTCGGTCATTGCGCCGCTCCCTCCGCTTCGTTGCTGTTCCCGACGGTACCGCGCGCCCGGTTGGCGGTAACGCCCCCTGTGATCGGGTGGATCGACGGACGGCTGCAAGGGCCGACAGCGCGCGTGGAAAGATGGCCACCATGTGCGGACTTCTGGCCTTCTTCAGCGCGAACGGCAACGCCGCCGCGCATCGCGACCACATCGCCGGAGCGTTGGAATGCCTGCACCACCGCGGCCCCGACGAGACCGGGGTCGAGGTGGTCGGCGACGCCTCCGGCCGGTACGCGGACGGCGTGTTCGCCCACAAGCGGCTGGCCATCATCGACGTCGCGTCGAGCCACGAGCCACTGCCCTACGCGAACGGCCGTTACCTGCTGACCTTCAACGGCGAGATCTACAACTACATCGAGCTGCGCGAGGAGTTGATCAGAAACTTCGGCGCCCAGTTCGCCACCGCCGGTGACGGCGAAGTGATCGTCGCGGGCTACCACTTCTGGGGTGAGCAGGTGCTCACCCGGCTGCGGGGCATGTTCGCCTTCGTCATCTGGGACCGGCAGGAGCGCCGGGCGTTCGGTGCCCGCGACTACTTCGGCATCAAGCCGATGCACTACCTGGAGACCGCCGACGGCCTCTACCTGGCCTCGGAGAAGAAGGCGCTGCTGCCGTTCGCGCACAGCAACTACCAGGGCGACGCGGGCGTCGACACGGCCAACCTGAGCCACTACCTGACCCTGCAGTACGTTCCCGAGCCCGGCACCCTGCACAAGGGCATCAGCCGGATCGGCTCCGGGGAGTACCTGAACTGGACCCCGGGCGGCCGGATCGACGTACGCCGGTGGTACCGGCCGGTGTTCCGGCCGGCGCCGGTCGACGACGAGCAGAAGCTCTACCACGAGATCCGCGAGACGCTGCGGGAGAGCGTGCGCATGCACATGCGCTCCGACGTGCCGGTCGGCTCGTTCCTGTCCAGCGGCATCGACTCCACCGCGGTGGTGGCACTGGCGCGGGAGTTCAACCCGAACATCCTCACCTTCACCGTCGGCTACGACGTGCCGGGTTACTCGGAGATCGATGTCGCCCAGGACTCGGCCCGGCACCTCGACGTCACGACGATCCCCACCAAGATCGGTCCGCAGGACATGATCGACGCGCTGCCGAAGATCGTCTGGCACCTGGACGACCCGGTGGCCGACCCGGCGCTGGTGCCGCTCTACTTCGTGGCCAAGAAGGCCGCCGAGCACGTCACTGTGGTGCTCTCCGGTGAGGGCGCCGACGAGTTCTTCGGCGGCTACACGATCTACCGGGAGCCGTTGTCGCTGGGCACCGTCAACGGCCTGCCCGGCGGTGTCCAGAAGGGGCTGCGCGCGGTCTCCAAGGCGATCCCGCAGGGGGTCAAGGGCAAGAGCTTCCTGGAGCGCGGCACCACCCCGATCGAGGAGCGCTACTACGGCAACGCCCGGATGTTCACCGAGGAGGAGAAGCAGCACCTGATGCGCCGCTACGACCCCTCGGTGCGCTACACCGATGTCACGGCCCCGATCTATGCCGAGTGCACAGAGCTGGACGACGTCACCAAGATGCAGTACGTCGACCTCTACACCTGGCTGCGCGGCGACATCCTGGTCAAGGCCGACCGGATCTCGATGTCGCACTCGCTTGAGGTGCGGGTGCCGTTCCTCGACCGTGAGGTCTTCGACGTCGCGGCGAAGATCCCGGTCGACCTGAAGCTGCCGCCGCGCTCCGACGCGACCAAGTACGCGATGCGTCAGGCGTTGCAGGGTGTCGTACCGCCGGCCATCGTCAACCGCAAGAAGCTGGGCTTCCCGACCCCCACCCGGGTCTGGCTGCGCGGCGAGATGTACGAGTGGGCCCGGCACGTGCTCAGCACCTCGGGTGCGGGGGACCTGCTCGACCTGTCGTACGCGCTGCGGCTGCTCGACGAGCACAAGCGGGAGGAGGCCGACCACTCCCGCAAGGTGTGGACGGTGCTGATCTTCTGCATCTGGCACGCGATCTTCGTGGCCAAGACGCTCGACCCGGGCATCCAGCGCAACCAGTCCGCGTTGCTCACGAAGCCGGTCGTCGGTTCCATGGTCCGCTGACCCGGCCCCGTTGACCCGGTCCCCAACCTGTTGATCAAGAGGTTTGCGTCATCCGGAGCGGTTCCGGTGACGCAAACCTCTTGATCATTTCAGGTGGTGGTGATCACTTCAGGTGTTGGTTAGCGGCGGGCGCAGGTGACTGTGGGGAGTCCGTTGGTTCCTGAGCTGCTGGCCAGGAAGCCGAACGTTGCGGTGCCCTCCGGTGCGACCGTGCCGTTGTAGGCGACGTTTGTCGCCGTCACCGTCGAGCCGGACGACGTCTGGGTGGCACCCCAGATCTGACTGATCGACTGCCCGTTGGGCCAGGTCCAGCTCGCGGTCCAGCCGGCGAACGGCGTACTGCCGTGGTTCATGATCGTGACCTCGCCCTGGAAGCCGCCCTGCCAGGTGCTGCTCACCTTGTAAGCGGCCATGCAGTCACCGCCGGCCGGCGGCGGGGTGGTCGGCGGCGGGGTCGTGGGCGGCGGGTCGGTGGGCGGCGGGGTGGTCGGCGGCGGGGTGGTGGGCGGCGGGTCGGTCGGCGTGCCACCCGGACCCACGCCGGTGACCTGGCCGTTGCCGCCGTCGAAGGTCACGTCGGAGCAGCCGAAGAAGTTCTCCTGCGAGTCCGATCGGACCCAGCGGGAGTAGATGATGTGCCGGCCACTCTTGCCCGACGGCAGGTTGCCGCTGAAGTAGTAGTGCCCGTCGTTGCTGCCGACCGAGCCGCGCTGCGGCGGGTTGGTCACCGTCAGGAACGGCTCCTCCAGGTCACTCCAGGCCAGGGCCCGGGTCGGGCTCCAGCTGTTCTTCGTCACGTAGAAGTAGAACGTGCCCGGGTGGTGCGCCCAGTTGCTGTACTTGAAGTCCAACCGCGCCCCGGCGGTCAGGTGGGTCAGTGGCCAGTCGGTGCGGGGCAGGTCGTAGCCGCGGAAACCGGTGTTGCCGCCGCTGCACAGTTGCCCGTCCGGGATGAAGCCGGTGGTCCGGCCGCCAGCGTCGGAGCGCAGCACGCTGAACCAGTTGTACAGCGAGTTCGCCCCGCTCTGCGCCACGGCGGCGGAGCACGCGGGGTTGTTCGGCCTGATCTCACCGGTCTGGCTGCGGCCGTCCTGCCAGCACAGGTAGGTGCGGCTGCCCGGCGTCATCGCCGCGCCGTGCGCGGCGGCCGGCTGCGGATTGGACGCCAGGGCGACAGCGCCCAGCGCGATGGTCACGGCC
Source organism: Micromonospora sp. NPDC007208 (assembly GCF_042869175.1). Taxonomy (NCBI): domain Bacteria; kingdom Bacillati; phylum Actinomycetota; class Actinomycetes; order Micromonosporales; family Micromonosporaceae; genus Micromonospora; species Micromonospora sp. NPDC007208. The sequence goes on from NZ_JBIAFG010000006.1 coordinate 168,702, forward strand.
GCGGTGAGCAACGCGGCCGTACGGGAACGATTCACGGGTTCTCCTGACTCGCGAGGCGCGCTGTCTGAGCCGCCTCGCCGCAATCGGGTGGGATGTGGCCTGATCGCCCCGCTGTCGTGAGCGGTGCGACGAGCACGGTGACGTGCCCCGGCGGACAACAGCCGGTGGACGTGCGCCGTCGACGGTCCTGTCCTGGACCGGTGCCCTCGCGTCTAACCAACCCGGCAACCGGCGGCGCCGCAGCCCTCGCACCGCCCGGTACGCGTCATCCCACCATGCCGCACGGCCGAGCGCAATAGGTGTTCCTCGATGCATGAGAAGACCCGCCGGTCGCCGTCGGACGCCCATATCCTGCGTACGGGGAGCGGGACGGAGAGGCGGCCGCGGTGCCGGACGTGTTCGACGAGGTGCACCGCCGGTGCCGCGACGGCGAGCCGATCGCGCTGGCCACCGTCGTGGCCACCTGGCACTCCGCCCCGCAGCCGCCCGGCGCCGCCATGGTGGTCGCGGCCGACGGCACGGTCATCGGCAGCGTTTCCGGCGGCTGTGTCGAGGCGGATCTCTACGAGCGGGCCCGCCGTGTGCTCGACACCGGCCGACCCGAGCTGCGCCGCTACGGGATCAGCGACGACGACGCGTACACCGTGGGCCTGACCTGCGGCGGCATCCTCGACGTGTTCGTGGAGCGGGTCGACGCGAACGCCCTACCGGCGTTGGACGCGGTCGCCGCCGCCCGCCGCAGTGGCCACCCGGCGGCAATCGTCACCTGCGTGGCCGCCGACGCCAACGACCCACCCGCCGACACCCCACCCGCCGACGCCGACACCCCACCCGCCGACGCCGACGACCGACCCGCCGACGTTCACGACGGCCCGGCAGCCGACCCGGCCCGGAGGCTTGGCCGGCGGCTTGTGCTGACCGGCCAGCGGTCCGTCGGTTCGCTCGGCGACGACCGGCTCGACGACGCCGCCAGCGCCGACGCCCTCGGGCTGCTCGCCGCCGGACGCAGCGGGATGCTCCGGTACGGGTACCACGGGCAGCGCCGGGGCCGCGGCGTCAGCCTCTTCGTGACCACGTACGCCACCCCGCCCCGGATGATCGTCTTCGGGGCGATCGACTTCGCCGCCGCGGTCGCCCGGATCGGCGCGTTCCTCGGCTACCGGGTCACCGTCTGCGACGCCCGGCCGGTCTTCGCCACCGCGCACCGCTTCCCCGAGGCGGACGAGGTGGTGGTGCAGTGGCCGCACCACTACCTGCGAACGGAGTTGGCGGCCGGTCGGCTCGACGAGCGGACGGTGGTGTGCGTGCTCACCCACGACCCGAAGTTCGACGTGCCGTTGCTGGAGTTGGCGCTGCGCCACCCGCTGGCGTACGTCGGCGCGATGGGCTCACGGCGCACCCACGACGAGCGACACAAGCTGCTGAGCGAGGCGGGGCTCGGCCCGGCGCAACTCGCCCGGCTCGCCTCCCCGATCGGGTTGGATCTCGGTGGTCGTACCCCTGAGGAGACCGCCGTGAGTGTGGCCGCACAGATCGTCGTGGCCCGGTGGGGAGGCACCGGCCGCCCCCTCGCGGCGCTCGACGGGCCGATCCACCAGCCGGGGTAGTCGCGCGTCGGTGCGGGGCCTTCGGCGCCCATCGGGCCGTGCGCTGTGCCAGCCTGGTGCCACGGCGATCGGCTCGGCGAGCGGCGGCCGGTGGCGACGAAGAGGGGATCGGCATGGGATACGCGGTGGTGCTCGGCGAAGCGCTCGTCGACCTGCTCGACAGCGAACTCGACGGGGAGCGGGTCTATCGGCAGGCCATCGGCGGCGGGCCGCTCAACGTCGCCGTCGGGGTGGCCCGACTCGGCGCCGCGGCACAGTTCGTCGGCTCGCTCGGTGACGACGCGCTCGGCGGCCGGATCCGCGCCTTCCTCACCGCGGCCGACGTCGGGGTGGCCGGTGCGATCACGGTCCCGGCGCCGACCACGCTCGCGGTGGTCACGTACGCCGGGCCGGAGCCGGACTTCCGTTTCTACGGCGAGCCGGCCTCCTATGGACTGCTCGGCCCCGACGATCTGGACCTGGCGCTGCTGGAGGGTGCCGACGTGCTCTACTGCGGCTCGATCGTGCTGCTCCGACCCGACACGCTGGCCGCCGCCCGACGTGCCTGGTCGCTCGCCACCGGCCTGCGGGTCTTCGACCCGAACGTACGGCCCCGGCTGCTGAACGGGCCGGCCGCGCTGGAAGGGCTGCGCGAGGTGGTGGCCGAGTTCGCCGCCGGCGCGCACCTGGTCAAGCTGAGCGCCGCCGACGCCGTGCTGCTCTATCCCGGTGAGCCGGTCGAGGGAGTGGCGGCGTACCTGCGTGAGTTGGGGGCGGCCACGGTGGTGGTGACGCTCGGCGCGGCCGGTGCGGTGCTGGCCGCCGCCGACGCCGACCCGGTCCGGGTGCCGGCCCCCAAGGTCGACGCGATCGACGCCACCGGCGCGGGTGACTCGGTGATGGCCGCGCTGATCGCCGACCTGCTCGTCGACGGCGAACCGGAGGGCCCGTCCGGCTGGACCGACCGGGTGGCCTTCGCTCTGCGGGTGGCCGGCCTGGTCTGCGAATCCCCGGGCGGCGCCACCGCCATGCCCACCCGCGCCGCCGTACAAAAACGCTTCAACACCTAACCCCCGCCCCGCGCCCCGCCTCCTGCGCCGATCTTGCACTTTCGGTCGACGTTTGGTCCGCTTTGCTCACCTTTGGTCCCGCACAAAGTGCAAGATCGCGGCAGGGGTGGGGGTGGGGGCCGGGTGGGTCAGGCCGTGCCGGTCAGTTCCAGGTAGCCGCGGTGGGCGGCGACCAGGGCGGGGCGGGCGCCGAAGGGGGCCTCCGCGGCCACCCGCTCCGGAGGGGCGCTGCCGGTGTGCGCGGCCCGGATCAGCCAGGCCAGCTTCGCCAACTCCGCGTGCTGGGCCCGGACGAAGTCGACGTCCACCGGGTCGCCGTGGCCCGGGATGACCACCGTGCGCGCGGTGGTGAGCCGCAGCAGGTCCGCGACCGCGTCCGGCCACTGCAGGGGGTACGAGTCCTCGAAGGCGGGCGGGCCGCTCTGCTCCACCAGGTCGCCGGCGACCAGCACGTCGGCGTCCGGCACGTGCACCACCAGATCGGCCTCGGTGTGCCCCCGCCCCGGGTGGCGCAGCAGCACCCGCCGGCCGCCCAGGTCGAGGACCGTCTCGACGTGCACGGTGTGCGTCGGAGCGAGCAACGGGGTGTCGGCCAGCTCGGCGGCGAGCGCCGGGTGCTCCGTGCGCAACTCCTCGTACGCCTCCCGGCGCAGCCGCTCCGGCTCCTCGCGCAGGGCGGTGGCGGCCAGTTCGTGCGCGTACACCGGGCGGGGTGGGTCGCCGGCCAGGACCGCGTTGCCGAAGCAGTGGTCGTAGTGGTGGTGGGTGTTGACAAGCGTCAACGGACGGTCGGTGACCGCCCGGACGGCCGCGGCCAGCTCGGTGGCCTGGGCGGCCGAGGAGAGCGTGTCCACCAGCAGCGCCTCGTCGTCGCCGACGACCAGGGTGACGTTGACCCGCAGCAGCGGCTCGGCCAGCACGTGCACCCGGTCGGCGACCTCGACGAAGCCGGCGTTCACGACGCCCGCCCGGCGCGCTCGACGAAGCGTCCCCGGTCGACCAGGATCCGGTCCACCCGGCCCCGGGCCACCGTCTGGTCACCGTCGCTGACGGTGACCTCGAACGACAGCCGGCGACCGTCGACGGTCGCCAGCAGCGCCTGCGCGCGGACCGTCCGGCCGACCACGGTCGGCGCCAGGTGCTCCAACTCGACCCAGGTGCCCACGGTCGTCGAACCGGGTGGCATCCCGGTCGCCGTCGCCGCGACGGTGGCCGCCTCGGCCAGCGCCAGCACCCGGGGAGTGCCCAGCACCGGTACGTCCCCGGAACCGACCGCCTGGGCGGTGTCCGCGTCGGTGACGGTCAACTCGACCTGGGCGGTCAGACCCGGCGCGAAGGCCGGCTCGGGCTGCTCCTGCATGGTCGTCAGCCTAGGTGCTCGCTGGACCCGTCGAGCACGCGCCCGGCGATCCCGGCGCACCCACCCCCGACGACCAACGGGTGGTCCCCGTCGGTCTATGCCGTACCCGTCGTTAACCTTGACCCCGATGGCCGTCGTGACTGACCCCCAGCCCCCCGCCCGGACCGACCCGCCCGCGTCCCCGGACGGGGGTCGTCGGCGCGTCGTCGCCATGACCGTCTGGGCGGTCGCCTTCGTCGCCGCGTGGCTGGCCATCGGCCTGCCCACCGACCCGGCGTACGCCTTCGTCTGGATCTGGTTGGCGACCATCGCCTGGAACAGCGAACGGCCCTGGCGCAGCCACCTGCGTTTCGCCCGGGACTGGGTGCCGGTGGTGCTGCTGTTCGTGGTGTACAACCTCTCGCGCGGCTTCGCCGACAACGGGGCCACGCCGCACGCGATGGAGCTGATCGTCGCCGACCGGTTCATGTTCGGTTGGGCCACCGGCGGTGAGGTGCCCACCGTCTGGTTGCAGCAGCACCTCTACCACCCGCAGGTGCACTGGTGGGATGTCGCGGCGAGCTGGGTGTACTTCTCCCACTTCGTGGTGGCGCTGACCGCCGCCGCGGTGCTCTGGCTGCGCGACCGGCACCGCTGGGCCGCGTACATGCGGCGCTGGGGTTTCCTCTGCGCGGCCGGCCTGGTCACCTACTTCATCTACCCGGCCGCCCCGCCCTGGTGGGCGGCGCAGAACGGCCTGCTTACCGAGGTCGCCCGGATCTCGACGCGAGGTTGGAAGGCGTTCGGCATGCACGGCGCCGGCAACGTCCTCAACGCCGGCCAGATCGCCTCCAACCCGGTCGCCGCGATGCCGTCGCTGCACACCGCGTGGGCGTTGTTCGTGGTGCTGTTCTTCCTGACCGCCACCCGTCGTCGCTGGTGGCCGCTGCTGCTCGCGTACCCGCTGGCGATGACCTTCACCCTGGTCTACTCGGGTGAGCACTACGTGATCGACGTGTTGGTCGGCTGGGCGTACGTGGGGCTGACCTTCCTGGTGGTCGGTCTGGCGGAGCGCGGCTGGGCGGCCTGGCGCGCCCGTCACCCGCGCGTCAAGCCGGACCGGCCCACGGAGCAGCCCACCGACCCCACCGACCCCCCGCCCGGCCAACCCGAGCCCCCAACACCACGCGGCCCAGACACCACCACCCACCCCGCAGTCCCCGCCGACCACTAACCCCCACCCGCCCCTACCCCCCCCCGGCCCCTCTCGGTCCGACCCCAGGGCTCCCGGTCCGTTGATCATGAAGTTATTGCCCTCCCGCGCGGCGTGTCGGGGCAATAACTTCATGATCAACGCGGGGGAGAGGGAGGGGCGGGAGGGGGAGGGTGAGAGCTGGGTCAGGGTTGGGTGCGGGAATGGTGGGCTCTGGTGGTCAGGTCGGCTGCCAGGGCCCAGGCCTCTGCCAGGTCGCGGTCCTGGGCGGTGGCGCCGGAGCCGCCCGCGGTGTCCGCGTGCACGGTGGCCAACCCGAGACGGCGCTGGATAGGCCCCTGGACGACCCGCACGCTCTGGATCCGGGCGTACGGCACGATCACCAGTTGCCGGGTGAGCCGCCCGGACCGGGTGGCGAACACCCGGTCGAACAGCCCGGCGCCGAACGCGGCACGGCCCAGTGGGTGCAGCCAACGGGTCCGGCGCGGTGGTGGGCTCAGCGGGAGCGCGTCGAGGCGTACCCCGGGAAGCACCTCGGCGACGATCATCGTCGCCGTCGGGAGGTCGCCGACCGGTAGCAGCCGGTCGGGCCGGTTGCGGTCGTCGGCCTCCGCGACGGAGTAGCCGGCCACCTCCAGCCGCAGCCGCAGCCAACCCTTCATCCGCCACAGCAACGGCCAGGTGGCTCGGACGGTCTGCACCCGTTCCAGCGGCACGGTCTGCGCCCGCGTCTCCAGCAGGCCGTTGTGCACCCGCAGCGTGCCGCCGTCGCGGGCCAGTCGGAAGTTCCAGTCGTCGAGGACCCGGCGGATCGGTTGCAGCAGCACACCCGCCATCGCGGTCAGGGTGCTCGCCACCGCGACGAACGACCACGACCCGGCGGTGAGGAACTGCACCACGACGAAGGCCACACCGAACGGGAGCAGGAACGCCTGCGGGGTGAGTAGTTGACTGACCAGCAGATTCTGGTTGCGTACCGCGTGCAGTGGCCGGCCCGGCGCGGCCGCCTGCGGCGTCGTCGCGCCCGGGGCCACCGGGGCCGCCGCGTCGCCGGGGGCGGGCAGCTGCGCCACCCGCCCGGCCAGCGCCAGCAGACGCTCGCGCAGCACTGCCGCGTCGGCCACCCCGAGGTACGCCAGTGGCGCCTCGGTCTTGCCCCCGCCGACCACCTCCAGGCGCAGCTCGGCCAGGCCGGTGAGCTGGGCGAGCAGCGGCCGGACCACCTCCACTGCCTGCAACCGTTCCAGCGGGATGGCCCGGGTACGCCGCCAGAGCAGCCCCTCGTACACCCGTAGTTCCCGGCCCACGACGTGGTAGCCGGTGTTGTACCAGCTGATCACCGACAGCACTGTGGCGCCGAGCGCGAGCACCGCCACCATGGCGGCGAACCACCCGAAGCCCACCCGGGACAGCGTCGACCAGGACAGCCCGGCGATCACCACGACCAGGGACTTGGCGCCGTGCAGCACCGGGCTGAGCGGATGCAGTCGCTGTCGGGGCTCGCCGTCACCGCCGACCGGTGACGCCGGCCACGGCGCGGGTGCCCCCGGTGGCACCGACCCCGGCGGTGCCACGCCAGCGAACGGCGCGCCAGTGGCTGGTGGGCCAGCGGGCAGCACCGGCCCCGGTGGCGTCGGGCCGGTGGGTGGCACCGTGCTCGGCTCGGCGGGCCCGTCGCTCATCGGAGCGGCCCTCGACGTGGTCGGCGGCTGCCCACGCGGGTGCTCACAGGGTCGCCTTTCGTCCGCGACTGCGGGGCTCGCAACCCCGGCTCACTCCTCGCGCTCACAGGCCCTCCGCCCGGTCCTCGCCGAGCGCGGTGAGTCGGTCGCGCAGTCGGGACGCCTCCGCCGGACGCAGGCCGGGCACCCGGGCGTCGCTCGCCGCCGCCGCGGTGTGCAACTGCACGGTGGCCAGGTCGAAGGCGCGCTCCAACGGCCCGGCGCTCACGTCGACGAACTGCATCCGCGAGTACGGCACGATGGAGAGCCGGCGGACCAGCAACCCGTGCCGGACCAGCAGGTCGTTCTCCCGTTCGGCGTACCCCCAGGCCCGGACCGCGCGGACGATCGCGACGGCCCGCCACGCGCCGAGCACCAGCACGACGGCGACGGCGAGCCCGAACAGCCAGTGCCCGCTGAACGCCCAGCCGACGCCGGTCACCGCCAGCCCGATGGCGACCACGATCGCCAGCCGGATCAGCTCCACCCAGATCAGGTCGGTGGAGATCGGCTGCCAGTTGACCGTGTCCGGCCAGGGCTCCAGCGGACCCCGACCACCCGGCGCGGCCGTCAACAGAGCGCCGGGCGGGACGGGGTCGGACGGCAGGAGGCCGGGGGAGGGCAGGTCGGGCGCGCGCTGGTCGGCGGCGGGTGCCGGCCGGTGACCGGGCGGCAGTGCGCCCGGTGGCAGCGGGGCGGGTGTCGAGACATCCGGCGCGGCGGGCTCCGGGCCGAGCGTGCCGGGTGCCGGGAACGCGCCGGGCGGCGGCTCGACGCCGGGTGGTGCGGTGGCCGGGGTGGGCGGCCAGGACGGGGAGGTGGGGCCGGGGGAAGCCGGAGGGTCGCCGCTCACAGGTCGAGCGTAGGCGATCCGGGCACCGGAGTGACGGTACGCAGGAAGCCTCGAGCGTCCAGGAAGTCACCGAGGCTGCCCCGGTGCTCGGCGCAGGCCAACCAGGTCTTGCGCCGATCGGCGTCGTGCAGGCGGGGATTGTTCCACTCCAGTGCCCAGACGGCGGCGGACCGGCAGCCCCGGGCGGAGCAGACCAGGGCTTCGTCGGCGGGGGAGGGGATGCTCATCCCGGCCAGTCTAGGGCGGCGGGACGGAGAAGTTGAGCGCCGGGCGACCACGGGGGGAGCCGCCCGGCGACGGGGTGAATCGTACACGCGGCGGGCCGGTCCGTGCACTCCCAAGATGAGCGATTCGGCTGCTGGGGACGGCGCGGCCAAAATCGGCTTCTCCCCACCTCGACACTCAGCAAGGCGTGCGAGTCTTGATACCGCACGAGCCGCGACGACCGACAAACGCTGTGGAGGACCGGTGGCCCAGCCGACCATGCCCGACGCCCCGACGCCGAACGGAGCGGCACCCGCGCCGGTGACCACACCCGCGCAGGACGCCAGCCTGCTGGAGAAGGGCCTGTTCGAGATCAAACGTGTGATCGTCGGGCAGGACCGGATGGTGGAGCGGATGTTCGTCGCGCTGCTCGCCCGCGGTCACTGCCTGCTCGAAGGCGTGCCCGGGGTGGCCAAGACCCTGGCGGTGGAGACCCTCGCCAAGGTCGTCGGCGGGTCCTTCGCCCGGGTGCAGTTCACCCCGGACCTGGTGCCGGCCGACATCATGGGCACCCGGATCTACCGGCAGTCGAGCGAGAAGTTCGACGTCGAGCTGGGCCCGGTCTTCGTCAACTTCCTGCTCGCCGACGAGATCAACCGGGCGCCGGCGAAGGTGCAGTCCGCGCTGCTGGAGGTGATGAGCGAGCGGCAGGTGTCCATCGGTGGGGAGAGCCACCGGGTGCCGGACCCGTTCCTGGTGATGGCCACCCAGAACCCGATCGAGCAGGAGGGCGTCTACCCGCTGCCGGAGGCGCAGCGGGACCGGTTCCTCATGAAGATCGTGGTGGGCTACCCGACCGACGCGGAGGAACGGGAGATCGTCTACCGGATGGGCGTGGCCGCGCCCGAGCCGACCGCGGTGTTCGACACCCCGGAGCTGATCGCCCTGCAACGCAAGGCGGACCAGGTCTTCGTCCACAACGCCCTGGTCGACTACGCGGTCCGGCTGGTGCTGGCCACCCGGGCCCCGGCCGAGCACGGCATGCCCGACGTCGCGCAACTGATCCAGTACGGTGCCAGCCCGCGCGCCTCGCTGGGGCTGGTCCGGGCCACCCGCGCGCTGGCGCTGCTGCGCGGGCGTGACTACGCGCTGCCGCAGGACGTGCAGGACATCGCTCCGGACATCCTGCGGCACCGGCTGGTGCTCAGCTACGACGCGCTCGCCGACGACGTGCCCGCCGACCACATCGTGCAGCGGGTGATGTCGACGATCCCGCTCCCGGCGGTCGCTCCCCGGCAGCAGGCCACCCCACCGTCGATCGCGCCGCCGCCGGGCGCTGGCTGGCCCGGGCAGCGGCCGTGACCTCACCCACCCCTCGTCCGGCCCCCCTCGCCGACCGTAGCGAGGCCGTGCTGTCCCGGCTTCAGCTGCTCGTCACCCGCAAGCTCGACGGTCTGCTCCAGGGCGACTACGCCGGCCTGCTGCCCGGCCCGGGTAGTGAGGCGGGAGAGTCCCGCGAGTACCGCCCCGGCGACGACGTGCGCCGGATGGACTGGCCGGTCACGGCCCGGACCACCACACCCCACGTGCGGCGTACGGTCGCCGACCGGGAACTGGAGACCTGGCTCGCGCTGGACCTCTCCGCCAGCCTGGACTTCGGCACCGGGCAGTGGCTCAAGCGGGAGGTGGTGGTGGCCGCCGCGGCCGCCATCACCCACCTGGCCGTGCGCGGGGGTAACCGGATCGGCGCCGTGATCGGCACCGGTGGTGGGGTGTCCGCGCCGGCCCGACGCTGGCGCGGCGGAGCACCGCCGGTCGGGCCCGGGGTACTCACCCGGCTGCCGGCCCGCTCCGGCCGTAAGGAGGCGCAGGGCCTGCTGCGTGCCGTCGCCGGCACCGCCATCCAGCCCGGCCGTGGCGATCTGGGTGCTCTGATCGAGATGCTCAACCGTCCGCCCCGCCGTCGCGGGGTGGCCGTGGTGGTGTCGGACTTCCTGGCGCCGGTCGAGCAGTGGGCGCGACCGATGCGCAAGCTGCGCGTCCGCCACGACGTGCTGGCCATCGAGGTGGTCGACCCGCGCGAGCTGGAGCTGCCCGACGTGGGCGTCTTGCCGGTGGTCGACCCGGAGAGCGGCGAGCTGCACGAGGTGCAGACCGCCGACCCGCGGCTGCGGCAGCGCTACGCCGAGGCCGCCACCGCCCAACGTGCCGCGATCGCCGCCGCCCTGCGCGGCGCCGGCGCGGCCCACCTGCGTCTGCGTACCGACCGAGACTGGCTGCTGGACATGGTGCGATTCGTGGCCGCGCAGCGGCACGCGCGTACCCGGGGGACGACACGATGATCCGTTTTCTGCAACCGTGGTGGCTGCTGGCTGTGCTGCCGGTGTTCGCCCTCGCCGCGTTCTACGTCTGGCGGCAGCTGCACCGCCGGGCGTACGCGATGCGCTTCACCAATGTGGACCTGCTGCGTACGGTGGCGCCGAAGGGCCTGGGCTGGCGTCGGCACGTCCCGGCGACCGCGTTCCTGCTCTGCCTGCTGGTGCTGGCCACCGCGCTGGCCCGTCCCGCGGTGGACACCAAGGAGCCGCTGGAGCGGGCCACCGTGATGCTCGCCATCGACGTGTCGTTGTCGATGCAGGCCGACGACGTGGCGCCGAACCGGCTGGAGGCGGCCCAGGAGGCGGCCAAGCAGTTCGTCAGTGAGCTGCCGGAGAGCTACAACCTGGGCCTCGTGTCGTTCGCCAAGGCGGCCAACGTGCTGGTGCCGCCGGGCAAGGACCGGGACGCGGTGACCAGCGCCATCGACGGGCTGGTGCTGGCCGAGGCGACCGCGACCGGTGAGGCGGTGTTCACCTGCCTGGAGGCGATCCGGTCGGTGCCGGCCGACGGGGCGGCGGGTATTCCACCGGCCCGGATCGTGCTGCTCTCCGACGGTTTCCGCACCTCCGGCCGGGCGGTGGAGGAGGCGGCGGCGGCCGCGCAGGCCGCCAACGTTCCGGTCTCCACCATCGCCTTCGGCACCGACACCGGCCAGGTCGACATCGGCGGGCAGTTGCAGCGGGTGCCGGTGGACCGGATGGCCCTCGCCGAACTCGCCGAGACCACCGAGGGTTACTTCTACGAGGCGGCCTCGGTGAGCGAGCTGAAGCAGGTCTACCAGGACATGGGCAGCTCGATCGGGTTCCGCACCGAGCCGCGTGAGGTGACCCAGTGGTACGCCGGGGTGGCGTTGCTGCTGGCGCTCTGCGCGGGCGCGTTCAGTCTGCTCTGGTCGTCCCGGATGCTGTGAACCCGCTGCGCCGGCGGCGGTCGACGACCGCCGCCGGCACCGGCAGGAGGCGGCGCCAGCCGCCGGCCCGGAGGGGTCAGTGACCGCCGCCGGCGAGCACGAAGACGATGGCCACCCAGACGGCGGCGAGGGTGAAGCCCAGCGGGGCGACGTAACGGCTCATGACGGCTCCGGGTGGCGGCTGGACGGTCCGCGTGCGGGGGCGGACCGCAGGGGGTGGGGACGCGCACACGAAGTCGTGACCGGGCGGCTCCCGGCGACCGCCCGGGATCGGGCGGCGCGGCACACTCACCTCGGCAGGTGCCCAGGTGGTGGGGAGCGGAGCGGGGTCAGCTCACCAGACTGAGTCGTGGCTCAGCGGGACTGACCATCGGCCCGGCCACGACTGGGAGGATCGCTATCTCGCACAGCGATCACCTCCTGCAAGTCGGGCGGGCCGGAACGTCGATGATCGTACACCTGCGGTGCCGACGGAACGCACTCGGCCGACCGGCCGGCGACCCCTCCACCGCCCGGTCGACGACGCCCCTCGCCACCAGCGCGTACGCCTCGACGGAGCAGCGATCTCGGCTGACCCACCCGTACGACCGTGACCAGCACTGCGGCGAGCAGCGGCAGCCAGCAGAAGCGCGCCAGCACCCAGCCCGCGTCGTCCGGGATGGTGTGCAGACCGGGCAGGGCCAGCCCGCTGCGGGCGGTGAGCGCGGTCACCGCCACCAGTACCGGCTGGTGCCACAGGTAGATCCGGACCGCGAACCGGTTCACCTCGGTCACCGCTCGGCCCGGCAGCGGCCGGGTCAGCAGCCGGTACAGCGCCGGCCGAGCGAGCAGCCCCAGCCCGACCTGGGTGACCGCCAGCGCCACGACCAGCAGCGACGGCGGGTTGAGGTTGGACACCCCGGCCCCGGGCACGCCGACCGCGCTCACCGGGTAGTCCAGCGCCAGCAGCGCCGCCAGCGCGACCGCCCCACCGGCCGCCAACGTGGCGCCCGCGCGCCGGCCGTCCAGCCGCCCGTCGGCGTGCGCCACACCCAGCAGGTACGGCACCGACCAGGCCGCCAGCACGGTGACCGGGGGCAGGTCGACGCCGGCCGGCAGCAGCCGGACGGCCAGGTCGGCCGCGGCGACCACGGCCACCGCCGGTGTCCCACACCGCGCCACCCCCCACCGGCGTACGGCGGCGCGCAGCGGGCCGGTCACCGCGACCAGGATCACCAGCGGCAGCAGGAACCACAGCGGGCTGACCGCGAGCCGCAGCGCGACGGCGAGCGTGTCGTCCGAGGTGCCGACGACGGTGGCGGCGAGCAGCACGGCGGCCCCCACGCCGAGCAGCGCCACCGTGGGCAGCAGCAGCCGACGCAGCCGACCGGCAAGCCAACCGCCCGCGCCGCCCGGGTAGCGGGCCAGCGACCGGGTCGACCCGAACCCGGCGGTGAAGAAGAACAACCCGAGCGTCTGCAACACCCAGGTCATCGGGGCCAGGTTGGGCAGGGCGGTCAACGGACTGGCCTGGTGCAGCCCGCCGTCGCCGGTCAGCACCAACCCGGTGACCAGCCAGTGCCCCAGCACCACCCCGCCGATGGCGTACGCCCGCAGCGCGTCGACGGCACGGTCCCGGCTCATCGGGCATCCCCGATCCGTTCGGCGTCGACGCCGTCCAGCACGACCGCCGCCACCGCGGCCAGCGTGGCGCTTCCCGGCGCGAGGTAGCCGTCGTGCCCCGCCACCCCGCCCACCGGCAGGGGGCGGGCGCCGAACGCCGGATCGCCCGGTCGCCGGCCGAAGCCCAGGCCGGGCAGCCGCACCGGCGGTACCCGACGGATCCAGTCGGTCGGCGCCTCGGCCGCCCAGAACCGCCGCCCGCCCGGCAGGTCGTCGGCGCGCTGCACCCCGGCGCCGACGCCGCCGAGGCTGACCACGTCGGTGACCTGGGACGGGGCATCCGCCGCCGCCAGCGACACCACAAGCGCCCCGTAGCTGTGCCCGACCAGCGTGATCGTCGCCGCCGGACGCCGTCCGGCCAACTCCCGCAGCAGCGTGGCCAGTCCGGCCGCGCCACGCCGGGCGCTGACGCCACCGGCGGCGGTCAACACCCCGTCGGGCGGGTCGTAGCCGAGCCAGGCCAGCACCGCGACCCGCGCCGCCGGGTCGGTCGCCCGCAGCTCCCGGAAGAGCTGCCCGGCCTGCACCGCCGGCGCCCGCCGGGCCACCCCGCCCAACCCCCTGTCGAAGTCGGCCAGGGTGCTGCCGACCCCCGGCACCAGCACCGCGATCCGGTCCGCGTCGGCGAGGTCGCCGAACACCTCGACCGCGCGGCCGTCACCACGCGCGTCGAACAGCAGGAACCGGCGTCCGCCGGCCGCCCAGTCCGCGTACGGGGGGCCGGCCGCCCGCATCGCCGCCGCCACCATGGGGTACGCCTCGACGAACCCCGCCGCCGTGGCCGGCTCGGGTCGGGTCGGCAGGACCAGGTTCACGCCGAGCAGCGTGGCCATCGCGACCCGGCTGGCACCTCGTCGTCGCATCACGTTCTCCCTCCGGAATGTCGTCCGGAGGGAGCGTGCGCTCAGGGGCGGGGCCGGGTCGTCGTCCCGCAGAGCCGTTCCCGGGCTGGCTCCCCGGGGCTACTCGCCGGCGGCCACCAGACCCGTCTCGTACGCCAGCACCACGGCCTGGGCCCGGTCGCGCAGGCCCAGCTTGGCCAGGATCCGCCCGACGTGTGTCTTCACGGTCTGCTCGGCCACCACCAGGTCACCGGCGATCTCCGCGTTGTTGCGGCCCCGGGCGATCAACCGCAGCACCTCGGTCTCGCGCGGGGTGAGCCCGGCCAGGTCGGTGGGGCGTGGGCGCCGGCGGTCCGGACGGTTCGCGAACTCGGCGATCAGGCGACGGGTGACCCCCGGGGCGAGCAGCGCGTCCCCGGCCGCCACCACCCGCACCGCCTGCACCAGATCGGCCGCCGGGGCGTCCTTGAGCAGGAACCCGCTGGCCCCGGCCCGCAGCGCCTCGTACACGTAGTCGTCCAGGTCGAAGGTGGTGAGGATGAGCACCCGGGGTCGCTGCGTCGACCGGTCACCGAGCAGCTTGCGGGTGGCCTCCAGCCCGTCCATGACCGGCATCCGCACGTCCATCAGCACCACGTCCGGGTCGAGGTGGCGGGCGGCGGCCACCGCCTGTGCCCCGTCGGCGGCGTCCCCCACCACCAGCAGGTCCGGTTGGGCGGCGAGCAGCGCGCCGAAACCCTGCCGGACCATCGCCTGGTCGTCGGCGATCAGCACCCGGATCATCGGTCCCCGCCCTCCGCGTCGTACGGCAACTCGGCCGCCACCGCGTAACCCCCGTCGGGCAGCGGTCCGGCGGTGAACGTACCGCCCAGTGAGGTGGCCCGCTCCCGCATGCCGGTCAGCCCGTGCCCGGAGCCGCCGTCGGCGGTCGGTCGGGCGTCGGCCGGGGAGTTTTCGACGCGTACCCCCAGGCCGGATCGACCGGCGCGGACGGTGACCCGCACCGCGGCGCCGGCCGCGTGGCGGGCCGCGTTGGCCAGGCCCTCCTGCACGATGCGGTACGCGGCCAGCCCGACCGGCGCGGGCACCCGGTCGTCGTCCACCGGATCGGCGTCCAGGGTCACCGGCAGCCCGGCCCGGCGTGCCGCGTCCACCATGGCGCCCAGGTCGGTCAGGTCCGGCTGCGGCGCGGTCTGCGGCCCCGTCGCCTCGCTGCGCAGCACCCCCAACAGCCGCCGCATGTCGGTGAGCGCGTCGCGGGCCGACGCGGCGATGGCGACGAACTCCGCGGCTGCCGGGGCCGGCACGTCGGTCAGCCGGTACGGGGCGGTCTCCGCCTGCACCGCGATCAGCGACATGTGGTGGGCCACCACGTCGTGCATCTCCCGGGCGATCCGGGTGCGTTCCTCCAGCACCGCGCGGCGTTCCTGCTCGCGTTCGCTCAGCTCGGCCTGGGCGGCCAGCGCGTGCCGGGACAGCCGGTTGCGGCGGATCAGGTCGCCGACGATCGCCAGCGCGCCGAGCAGCAGCAGGACCGGGACCCGGTTGTCGGGGTGGACCGAGATCAGCACCGGCACCGTGCTGATCGTCACCACCCAGGCCAGCACCGGCCGGTCGACCCGCGCGACGACCACCGCCAGCACCGCGATCGAGCCGAGCGCCAGCGGCGGGGTCCACGGCCAGGCCTGGTCGGCCGGGGCGTTGAAGGTGCAGATCAGCAGGGCCAGCACCGTCAGCCGCCAGGCCAGCAGCGGACGCCGGGGCAGCGCCAGCAGCGGCGCCACAGTCATCGCCGCGAACAGCAGCGCGATCGGTGGCGGCAGGCCCCACTCGCTCTCCACGGTCAACGTGATCAGGAACAGGCCGAGCGCGGCGAGCAGGCCGACCGGGGCGGCGTAGCGGGCCGGCCCGGGCCACCGGGCCAGCAGCGGCCGGCCGGGCGGCGCGTCCGGGCCCAGCAGGGTCTGCCGCAGGGCCCGCAGGGCCGCGCCGATCGGATGCCGGTTCACCACCCGGAGGCTACGGGCCGACCCCGTCACGAGGCGTGCCACCAGGGGTTGATCCCGGTGTCGTACCCCAGTGTGACGCGACTCCCGTTAGCGCTTACCTGCCGGTAACGCCTAGGCTCCGACGCGTCCGTGCTGACCATTCGCAAGGGGGAACAGTGGCCCGTACCGTGCTGGTGACCGGGGGCAACCGGGGAATCGGCCTGGCCATCGCGCAGGCCTTCGCCAAGCAGGGCGACCGGGTGGCGGTCACCCACCGCAGCGGCGACGCGCCCGACGGGCTCTTCGGCGTACGCGCCGACGTCACCGACGCCGCCTCGATCGACGCCGCGTTCGCCGCCGTGGAGGCCGAGCTGGGGCCGGTCGAGGTGCTGGTCGCCAACGCTGGCATGACCGCCGACACGCTGCTGCTGCGGATGTCCGAGGAGCAGTTCACCGACGTGGTGGACACCAACCTCACCGGCGCGTTCCGGGTCGCGAAGCGGGCCTCCGGCAAGATGCTCCGCGCCAAGTGGGGCCGCATGATCTTCATCTCCTCGGTGGTCGGCCTGGCCGGCGGCGCCGGGCAGGTCAACTACGCCGCCAGCAAGGCCGGCCTCGTCGGCGTCGCCCGCTCGATCACCCGGGAGCTGGGCAGCCGCAACATCACCGCGAACGTGGTGGCGCCCGGCTTCATCGACACCGACATGACCGCCGGCCTCACCGACGACCGCAAGGCGGAGATCCTCAAGTCCATCCCGGCCGGTCGGATGGCCAGCCCGGACGAGGTCGCCGCCGTGGTCACCTGGCTGGCCTCGGACAGCGCCGGGTACGTCTCCGGCGCCGTCATCCCGGTCGACGGCGGCCTCGGCATGGGCCACTAACCCTTTTGACTACGGAGGAAATCTGCGATGTCCGGACTGCTCGCCGGTAAGCGGCTGCTCGTCACCGGTGTCATCACCGACGCCTCGATCGCCTTCTCGGTGGCGAAGCTCGCTCAGGAGAATGGCGCGCAGGTCGTGCTCACCGGCTACGGCCGGCTCTCCCTGGTCGAGCGGATCGCCAAGCGGCTGCCCGAGCCGGCGCCGGTCATCGAGGTGGACGTCACCAACACCGAGCACCTGGCCGGCCTCGCCGACCGGGTACGCGAGCACGTCGACGGCCTCGACGGCGTCGTGCACTCGATCGGCTTCGCCCCGCAGAGCTGCCTGGGCGGCGGCTTCCTCGACGCGCCCTGGGAGGACGTGGCGACCGCCCTGCACGTCTCCACCTTCTCGTACAAGTCGCTGGCCATGGCGGCGCTGCCGCTGATGTCGCCCGGCGGCGCGGTGGTCGGCCTGACCTTCGACGCGACGAAGGCGTGGCCGGTGTACGACTGGATGGGCGTGGCCAAGGCCGGCCTGGAGTCCGCGTCCCGCTACCTGGCGCTGCACCTGGGCAAGCAGGGCATCCGCAGCAATCTGGTCGCCGCCGGGCCACTGCGTACCATCGCCGCGAAGTCGATCCCCGGCTTCGACCAGTTCGAGGACGCGTGGGCCGAGCGTGCCCCGCTGGGCTGGAGCCTCACCGACCAGGAGCCCGCCGCGCGGGCCTGCCTGGCGCTGCTCTCCGACTGGTTCCCGGCCACCACCGGCGAGATCGTCCACGTCGACGGCGGCTACCACGCCATCGGTTCCTGACGCCGCACCGTGACGCTCCCTGGTCGCCGTTCGCGTGATCTACGCGTCCGGACCAGGGGGCGTCGCCGGGACGTCCCGGCCGAGGGACAAGAATGACCCCATGTCGTACGACGCGGTGGTGCTGGTGTCCTTCGGCGGGCCCGAACGGCCCGAGGACGTGATGCCGTTCCTGCAGAACGTGACCCGGGGCCGGGGTGTCCCGCCCGAGCGGCTGGCCGAGGTCGCCGAGCACTACCAGCACTTCGGTGGGGTGTCCCCGATCAACCAGCAGTGCCGGGACCTGCTGGCCGCGGTCCGCGCCGACTTCGCCGCGCACGGTCTCGACCTGCCCATCTACTGGGGCAACCGCAACTGGGACCCGATGCTCGCCGACACCGTGACCCAGATGCGCGACGACGGGGTCACCCGGGCGTTGGCGTTCGTCACCAGCGCGTACGGCGGTTACTCGTCCTGCCGGCAGTACCAGGAGGACATCGCCGCCGCGCGTGCCGCCGTCGGCCCGGACGCCCCGGTGATCGAGAAGCTGCGCCAGTTCTGGGACCACCCCGGCTTCGTCGAGCCGCACGTCGACGCGGTCCGGGCGGCCCTGGGCCAGCTCGACCCGGCGAAGCGGGACACCACCCGGCTGGTCTTCACCGCCCACTCCATCCCCAGCTCGATGGCGGCCAACGCCGGCCCGCACGGCGGCCGGTACGAGGCGCAGCTGCACGAGGCCGCCCGGCTCGTCGCCGCGGCCGCCGCACCCGACCTGGCGTACGACCTGGTCTGGCAGAGCCGCTCCGGCCCGCCGCAGGTGCCGTGGCTGGAACCGGACATCAACGACCACCTGGCCGCCCTCGCGCAGGGCGGCACCACCGCCGTGGTGGTCAGCCCGATCGGGTTCGTCTCCGATCACCTGGAGGTCGTGTGGGACCTGGACACCGAGGCGCTGGAGACGGCGAAGCAGCTCGGTCTGGACTTCGTCCGGGCCGGCACGCCGGGCACCGACCCGCGCTTCGTGACCATGGTGCGTGAGCTGGTCACCGAGCGGACCGACCCGGACGGCGCGCAGCTGCGCCGCCGCCTGGGCGAACTGCCCATGTGGGACACCTGCCCCACCGTCTGTTGCGTGCCGACCCGTCGCCCCTGACCTCTGAGGATCATCATGCATGACCGCAAGCCCGTGCAGAGTTGGCTGACCGACATGGACGGCGTGCTGGTGCACGAGGGCCAGCCGGTGCCCGGCGCACCGGAGTTCATCAACCGGATGCGTGCGTCCGGCAAGCCGTTCCTGGTGCTGACCAACAACTCGATCTACACCCCACGGGACCTCACGGCCCGGCTCAGCCGGATGGGGCTGGACGTGCCGGAGGAATCGATCTGGTCGTCCGCCCTGGCCACCGGCCAGTTCCTCGCCGACCAGCGGCCGGGCGGCACCGCGTACGTCATCGGTGAGGCCGGGCTGACCACGGCGCTGCACGCCGTCGGCTACGTGCTGACCGACTTCGCCCCCGACTACGTGGTGCTCGGCGAAACCCGCACCTACAGCTTCGAGGCGATCACCAAGGCCGTCCGCCTGATCAACGACGGCGCCCGGTTCATCTGCACCAACCCCGACGTGACCGGCCCGTCCGTGGAGGGTGCGCTACCCGCCGCCGGCTCGGTCGCCGCCATGATCTCCAAGGCGACCGGGGTCGAGCCGTACTTCGTCGGCAAGCCCAACCCGATGATGATGCGCTCGGCGCTCAACACCATCAACGCGCACTCGGAGAGCACCGCGATGATCGGTGACCGGATGGACACCGACATCCTGTGCGGGCTGGAGGCTGGGCTGGAGACCATCCTGGTGCTCACCGGGATCAGCAGCCGCACCGAGGCGGAGCGTTACCCGTACCGGCCGTCCCGGATCGTCAACTCGGTCGCGGACCTGCTGGACGAGGTCTGACCCACTGCGGCGGCGGTCTGGTCAGGGGCGCAGGGGGGCGTTGCAGGCGGCCACCAGGGCCTGACGGCAGGCTGCGGTGAGCGGCCGCAGTGCCGCGTCCCGTTGCTGCGCCTCGTAGTTGTTGATCGCGCCGCCGGGGGCGGCGTGCCCGGCCAGCGCCAGCACCCGGTCGAGCACCGCGGCGCGGGCGAAGAGCCGACGGGAGCGCGGGTCGAAGCCCGGTGGCAGGTCGGTGGTGCCGTCCGGGCGGCGCAGCGCGGCCAGCGCACCGGCCAACTCGGGCCGCCACTGGGCCACGTCGAGACGGGTCAGCACGGCGGTCGTCTCGGCCAGCGCGGCGGCCAACTCGGCCTCCGCCTCGGCGGCACCGGGCAGTGCGAGGGAGGCGGCGGGCGCGTTGGCCGGCAGCGGGTAGACCCGCCAGAGCACCGTCTCGAAACAGTCCCCCGAACCGGAGGTGTGCAACCGCACCTGGGGGATCAACCCGAGCCCGCCGGCGACCACCGCCTCGCCCGTGACCAGCGCCGCACCGGCGAAGTCGCCGGGGCCGGGCAGCCCTCGCGGGTCGCCCGGCGCCGGCAGCACCAGGCGGATGTCGTCCGGGGAGAGCTTGGCCAGGGTGGGCAGCGCGGCACCCAGCGGGACGTCGGTCCAGGTGCCGGGGGCGTCCGCCACGAGGTGCTCCTCGTCGCCGGCGATGGCGTCGGCGACCTCGTCGTACGGCACCAAGCCGGCACGCCACGCGCGCACCCAGGCAACGAACCGGCTGGACCGGCGCGGCGCGAGTGTGGCCGCGCCCGTGGCGGGGGTGGACATGCCGAAAGGGTACGTGGTCACGGCCGGCCCTGTCTCGGCTGCCGCTCCGGTCGCCCGGCCTGCCCCCAACTGCCCTGTTCGCCCCGATCCCCGCCCCCTGGCAGGGGCGTGTGGCCGGCGGTCGGCACGCGGGGCGGTGTGTCGAGGGCCGGGGTGGGCGCGGGCTGGGTTTAGCGTGATCGACATGGCGGGGCGATACGGCGAGGACGTGTTGGCGGGCGACTGGCGACGGCGCAAGGTCACCCCCGAGGTGGACGCCGAGGCGGATCTCGTGGTCGAGGATGCCGACTCCGGGTTCTGCGGCGCGGTGGTGGGCTTCGAGGCCGGCGCGGTGGTGTTGGAGGACCGGCACGGCAAACGGCGTAACTTCCCGCTGCTGCCGGCGGCGTTCCTGCTCGACGGCCGCCCGGTGACGCTGCGCCGCCCGACCCGCGCGGCGGTGCCGGCGGCCCGTCGGCGGACCGCGTCCGGCTCGGTCGCCGTGGACAACGTCCGGGCCCAGGTGGCGAAGGCCAGCCGAATCTGGGTGGAGGGCATCCACGACGCCGCACTGGTCGAGCGGATCTGGGGCGACGACCTACGGATCGAGGGTGTGGTGGTCGAGCCGTTGGACGGCATCGACGCGCTCGACGCCGAGGTACGCGACTTCGGCCCCGGCCCGACAAGACGACTCGGCGTGCTCGTCGACCACCTGGTGCCGGGCAGCAAGGAGAGCCGGATCGTCGCCCGGGTGAACTCGCCGCACGTGCTGGTGACCGGGCACCCCTACGTGGACGTGTGGCAGGCGGTCAAGCCGGCCGCGTTGGGCATCGCGGCCTGGCCGGTGGTGCCGCCGGGGCGGCCGTGGAAGGAGGGGGTTTGCGCGGCCCTCGGGGTGGCCGAGCCGGCCGACATGTGGCGGCACATCCTGTCCCGGGTGAACAGCTTCGCCGACGTGGAGACCCCTCTGATCAACGCCATGGAACGCCTCATCGACTTCGTCACCGAGCCGGCCTGACCGCCTGACCGCCTGGTCCGCCTGACCGCCTGGTCCGTCCGGTGGCGGGTCAGGGAACCTCGTCGGCGCTGCGCGTGAAGACGAACGTGGCGATGTCGACCGCCCGCGCCCGTCCGCCGTCGTCGCGCAGCACCGACAGGATCTCGCCGTTCTCCGGGCCGGAGCGTCCCCGCCAGCGGTCCGTCCCCTCGGCGACGAACCGGCTGACCCGCTCACCGCGTACGTGGGCCACCAGGTCACCCGCCTCCCAGCGCAGGTCCAGCGGAGTGCCCATCCACCACCAGCGACCGGTCAGCTCGGCCACCTCGGCGGCGGGCGCGGCGGTGGCCGGCCGCCACGGCTGCGGGAACGCCGGCTCGGCGTCCAGCACGGTGGTCAGCAGTTGGCGGCCGAGCCCGGTGATCGGGAAGCCGTACGCGTTGGCGAAGCCGACCACGGCGGTACGGGTGGGTCGGTGCACCGCGAGGGCGGCCACGTACCCGGGCATCGAGCCGCCGTGCCCGACGTACACGCGCTCGCCGTCCCGGTAGAGCTCCAGCCCGAGGCCGTGCCCGCCGGTCCAGGAGTCGAGGTCGCTGATCACCACGGGCGCGCACATCTCGGTCAGCGTGTCGGCGGCCAGCACCGACGGGTCGGGGTCGGCCAGGAACGCGGCCCACCGACCCAGGTCCTCGATCGTCGACCAGAGCTGCCCGGCGGGGGCCATGGCGCCGGTCTCGGTACGCGGTTCCTCGCGCAACGTGCCGTGCCAGGGGTGGACGACGTAGCCGCGGGCGTACGGCTCGGTGGCCGCGTAGGTGGTGCGGCGCAGGCCCAGCGGGGTGAGGATCCGTTCGTCGAGCAGGTCGGCCCAGGATTTCCCGGTGAGCCGTTCGAGCAGCCCGCCGAGCAGCCCGTACGCCAGGTTGGAGTAGTGGTACGCGCGGTGCGGCGGGTAAGCGATCTTGTCTGCGTCGACGTCGGCGAGAAGAGTGGTGAGGTCGACGCCCGCCGCCCGCTCCCACCAGTCGCCCTCGGGTTCGCGTTGGATGCCGCTGGCGTGACCGAGCAGTTGCCGCAGGGTGAGCGCGCCCACACCGGTGCCCGGCAGGTGCTGCTCCAGCCGGTCGTCGAGGGCCAGTCGGCCGGCGTCGCGCAACTGCATGACCAGGGTGGCGGTCATCGTCTTGCTGATCGAGCCCAACCGGTACTGCAGGTCGACATCCGGGCGGGGGTTTTCGCCGGCGACGGCAACATGTGCCAGCGTGCCGTCGCGGACCACGCCCAGCACCAACGACGGGGTGCGCCCGTCGGCCTGTGCCTGGGCGACCCGGATGTCGACCTGTCGGGCGGTCTCGGGTAGCAGGGTCAACGGGATCTCCTCGGGTCGGGCCGCCGTTTAGTGGTGGTTTGGCGAGCCGGAAAGGGCCTCGCCGAGCCTACTGATCTTCGCGGGGAGGTCGCGCGTGCATTTGCGTGTCACGATCGGGGTGTGGACGCCGTGGTGTGGATCGTTTTGGGTGTGCTGCTGGCCGTCGCCGAGATTTTCACGACGACGCTATTTCTGATCATGTTCGGCGCCGGTGCGTTCGCCGCCGCCGGTGCGGCCGCCCTGGGCGCGCCGGTGGCCGTGCAGGCGCTGGTCTTCGCGGTGGTGTCGGCGTTGAGCCTGGTGGTGGTCCGACCGGTGATCCGGCGGCACAGCCGCTCCGCGCTGGAGAGCGGCGAGCAGCCGTTCGGCGTGGAGGCGATCGAGGGCTCCACGGCGCTGGTGCTGGAACGGGTGGACGCCGAGCACGGTCTCGTCAAGATCGACGGTGAGTTGTGGAGCGCCCGGTCGTACGACACGACGCAGGTCTACGACCCCGGTCAACGGGTTCGGGTGATAAAGGTCCGGGGCGCGACCGCCCTGGTGTGGCAGGACGATGTTTCTTCCGCCGGCGAGTTGCCGGAATCGAGAGGGTGAACGGGATGACCTTAATCGGGGTGGTGGTGATCGCGGTGGCGTTGATCGCCGTGATAACGCTGGCCAAGGCGGTGCGGATCGTGCCGCAGCAACGCCAGGACGTGGTGGAACGGCTCGGCAAGTACAAGCGCACCCTCAGCCCCGGCCTCAACCTGCTGGTGCCGTTCATCGACGCGGTCCGTACCAAGGTCGACATGCGGGAGCAGGTGGTCAGCTTCCCGCCGCAGCCGGTGATCACCTCGGACAACCTGGTGGTCTCGATCGACACGGTTCTCTACTTCAAGGTGGTCGACTCGGTCCGGGCGACCTACGAGATCTCCAGCTTCCTCCAGGCCATCGAGCAGTTGACCGTGACCACGTTGCGTAACGTGATCGGTTCGCTCGATCTGGAGCGGGCGCTGACCAGCCGGGACGAGATCAACCGGCACCTCTCGGGTGTGCTGGACGAGACCACCGGCCGCTGGGGCATCAAGGTGACCCGGGTCGAGATCAAGGCGATCGAGCCGCCGGCCAGCATCCGCGACTCGATGGAGAAGCAGATGCGCGCCGAGCGGGACCGCCGCGCGGCGATCCTGACCGCCGAGGGCCACAAGCAGTCGGTGATCCTCACCGCCGAGGGTGACAAGCAGTCGGCGGTGTTGCGGGCCGACGGTGACCGGCAGGCCCGGATCCTGCAGGCGGAGGGTCAGGCGAAGGCGATCCGGACGGTCTTCGACGCGATCCACCAGGCCAACCCGAGCCAGAAGGTGCTCGCCTACCAGTACCTGCAGGCTCTGCCGCAGATCGCCCAGGGCAGCGCCAACAAGGTCTGGATCATCCCGGCCGAGCTGACCAAGGCCCTGGAGGGGATGGGTGGCGCGCTCGGTGGGCTGAGCCAGATGGTGGGGGACCTTCCCTCGCCGGAGGCGGCCGACCACGCGAGCCAGGTGGAGCGCGAGGCCGCGGAGGCGGCGCAGGCCGCGGCGGACGCCGCCCAGCAGATCCACGACGAGGTACGCGTCGCCGAGGCGCAGGCCACCGGCGGCAAGGGGCCGCAGGGGCTGCCCGCACCGGAGCCGGTGTCCCCGACCAGCCTCGTCGAGGACCCGGCCGACCAGCGCGAGCGCGGCTGATCACAGGGTTAATGCGAGAAAGGCTCATGGGGCGCTCCGACGCCTGCCACGATCGGTCCTAGGACGGGTGGTGACCAGGCAATCGGGGCGCCCCGGCGCGTCCCGCACCGCTCGTCGGCGAGCGAGGTGACGCATGAAGGATCCGGCGAATCGGATGTGGTCCTCGGCCCCCGTGCCCGGCGCGCACGACCCAATCGCCCCACTGGGCTCCCGGCGCAGCGGTGGCGGGTTCGGCGTACTGCCCTTCGTCGGCGAGCCGACCCCGGGCGCCCCCGCCACGAACGCCAGTTGGGCCTGGTCGGTGCGCCGGTTCGCGCGGGCGGCCGTCTGGCTGCTGCCCGCGTACGCCATCCTCTACGGCGCGGTGGCGATGGCCAGCGACGGAGGGGTGGGCAACGACCCCTATCCGGCCGACGGCCGGGCGGTGTACCTGATCGGATGGGTGGCCGCGGTCTGGCTCGGCCTGCTCGCGCTGCTGGCCCTCACCGGGCTGCTGGCCGCGACCCGCAGCCGCCGGGTGGCCGCCGCCGGGCTGCTGGTCAGCATCGCCGGCACCGTGCTCATGCTGCCGTTCGCCGGGCTGGAAGAGCAGACGCCGGTCTTCGGCACCACGGCGCGGTCGCTGGTCCTGCTCGGCGCGACGTTCTACAGCGCGGGCTGGTTCCTCACCGGGTGGGCGGTGGCCCGCTCAGGCACCTTCAGCCTCGGCGACGGCGTCATGTTGATCATCGCCGCGCCGCTGCTCGGCCTCGGCGGTGCCCTGATCGGGTCGTTGCAGACGTTCGGCGCGATCTTCGTACTGATCGCCGGCATCGGCATCGGCTACCGCTCCGGCCGCCTGATGCCCCGCGAAACCGCCAGAGACGCCGCCAGCGCCAGCCTAAGCACCCCCAACCCCTAACCCCACCCACCCACCACCCGCCCCTCACCCGGCCCCCCGGCCTCCTACGGCCCTCCGCCTGCCTCGGTGATCATGAAGTTATTGCGCTCGGCCTCGGCGTGTCGTGGCAATAACTTCATGATCACCGAGGGCGGCGGGGCGCGGGCGCGGGCGCGGGGGTGGGGGTGGGGGTGGGAGTTGGCTGGGGGGTGGGGGTGAAGTTGCTGACAATCTCGGGGTGGGGGTGGTCGGTTGGCGGCTTTCGTGGCAATCCTGGGGAGCATGGCCGCCCCCCGCTCGCCGCTGTCGCGGCTGTTCACCGTGCTGCTTGCCGGCGTGTTGGCCGGGCTTGTCCTGGCAGTCGCCGCGCTGCCGGGCAACCTGCTGCTCGGGCTCACCGCCCGCTCCGCGCTCGGGTCGTACGCCGCGTTGCCGGCCTCGCTGAAGACCCCGGCCACGCCGCAGCGTTCGTACCTCTATGCCAACGACGGCAAGACGCTGATCACCACGTTCTACGACGTGAACCGCACCGACGTCCTGTTGTCGGAGATCGCCCCGGTGATGCGGCAGGCGATCGTGGCGGCCGAGGACCGGCGCTTCTACGACCATGGTGGCGCGGACCTGCGCGGCCTGGCCCGGGCACTGGTGGCCAACGTCAAGGGCGGCGGCACCGAGCAGGGCGGCTCGACGCTGACCATGCAGTACGTCCGTAACGTGCTCAAGACCGACCCCACCCGCACCGCCGAGGAGCGGGCCGCCGCGACCGACCCGACCGTGGGTCGCAAGATCCAGGAGATCCGGTACGCGAGCGCGCTGGACAAGAGCCTCGGCAAGGACGAGATCCTCGACCGGTACCTGAACATCGCCTACTTCGGCTCCGGCGCGTACGGGGTCGCGGCGGCCAGCCAGCGGTACTTCGGCAAGCCGCCGGCGCAGTTGACCCTCGGCGAGTCGGCCCTGCTGGCCGGTCTGGTGCAGTCCCCGGACGCGTACAGCCCGATCGACGGTGACAAGAACGAGGCGTTGGCCCGCCGGTCGTACGTGCTGGACTCGATGGTCGCCACCAACGCGATCACCGCCGCGCAGGCCGCCCAGGCCAAGGCGGAGCCGCTGGCCCTGCACCCCACCGCCCAGCCCAACGGCTGCACCGCCGTCTCCCAGGGCCACGACGACTGGGGTTACTTCTGCGACTACCTGCGCCAGTGGTGGCTGACCCAGCCGGCCTTCGGGGCCACGGTCGCGGAGCGCGAGCAGGCGCTGCGCTCGGGCGGCTACACCGTGGTCACCTCGTTGGACCCGAAGATCCAGGCCACCGCGCAGCAGCAGGCCACCAAGGTCTACGGGTACGACAACAAGCGCGCCCTGCCGATCGCGGCGGTCCAGCCGGGCACCGGGCGGGTGTTGGCGATGGCGGTCAACCGGCACTACAGCCTCGCCGACAACCCGGCCGGGCAGGCGAACTACCCGAACACCGTGAACCCGTTGATCTCCGGCGGATCCAGCGTCGACGGGTACCAGGCGGGTTCGACGTTCAAGCTGTTCACCATGCTCGCCGCCCTGGAGTCGGGCCGTACCCTCTCCACCGGTTTCGACGCGCCCGCCAAGCTGCCCACCCGGTACGCGGCCGAGGGGCCGGGCAGCTGCGACGGCCACTGGTGCCCGGCGAACGCCAACCCGGACTGGATGGACGGGTACCGGATGATGTGGGACGGCTTCGGCCGCTCGGTGAACACCTACTTCGTCTGGCTGGCCGAGCAGGTCGGCCAGGACAAGGTGGTCCAGATGGCGCAGCGGCTCGGCATCACGTTCCGCGCCGACTCGGACGCCGCCTTCGCCAAGAACGACGCCGCGAACTGGGGTTCGTTCACCCTCGGTGTGGCGGCCACCACCCCGCTGGACCTGGCCAACGCGTACGCCACGGTGGCCGCCGAGGGTACCTACTGCACGCCGGTGCCGGTGGTCTCGGTGACGGGCGCGGACGGCACGAAGGTGCCGGTCGGGCAGCCCTCCTGCAAGCGGGTGCTCGACGCCGACGTGGCCCGGGCCGCGACCGACGCGGCGCGCTGCCCAGTGGGCCAGCAGTCGGCGTTCGGGCAGTGCAACGGCGGTACCGCCACCGGCGTGAACGACATCCTCGACGGCCGACCGGTGGCTGGTAAGACGGGTAGCTCGGAGCAGAACTCCACCGAGACGTTCGTCGGCTTCACCCCGCAGGTCGCGGTGGCCGGTATCGCCGCCAACCCGGACGACCCGGCCGACTCGGTGGGCTCGGCGGTGCAGACCAAGGTGATCGACGCGGTGGCCCGTGTCATCGCCACCGCCGTGAAGGGCCTGCCGGAGAAGGCGTTCGTCGCACCGAGCCACGAGCTGGCCGGCGACCCGCACCGCCCGGTGGAACGCCCAGCGGTCCCGGACCGCCGGCAGGACCCCACCACCGAGGACCCCCGCTCAGCCCTCCAACGCTGGCTAGACCGCCGAGGCTGACCCCCCACCGTCCCGCCCACCCGCCCCACCCGCCCTCACCCGCCCCACCCCCGCGATCTTGCACTTTCGGTCGCCGAATAGCACCCTTTTGCGGGCCTTCGTCCGTGCCGAAAGTGCAAGATCGGCGGCGGGATGGGGGGTGGGGTGGGGTGGGTGGGTGGGGTGCAGGGTGGGCGGGTCAGCGGTCTCGGCGGCGGGGGCGGTAGCTGGCCAGGGTGGCGGGGAGGCCGCGGCGGATGATTCCGGCCCAGTCGGTGTCGCCGCGCAGCACCGCCGCGGCGGTCTTGCGGGCCTGCTCGGCGGTGAAGTGCGGTGGCAGCATCAGCTCGGCCGGGTCGACCAGTGCGTTGATCACCACCGGCCGGTCGGCGGTGAGCGCCCGGTCCCAGACGTCCCCCACCTGCTCCGGTGAGTCGATCAACTCGCCGTGCAGCCCGAGCACCTCCGCCCACTGGTGGTAGGCGATGTCCGGCAACTGCTGGCTGTCCGGGAACATCGGCGTCCCCTCGGTGGAGCGCTGTTCCCAGCTGACGAACGCCAGGTCCCGGTTGTTGAGCACCAGCACCACGAAGCGCGGGTCGGCCCAGCTGCGCCAGTACTTCGCCACGGTGATCAGCTCGTTGACGCCGTTCATCTGCATGGCGCCGTCGCCGATGAGCGCTACCAGCGGCCGGTCCGGGTGGGCGAACTTGGCGCTCAGCGCGTACGGCATGGCGCCGCCCATGGACAGCAGCGTGCCGGAGAGGCTGGCCAGCATCCCGGGGCGGACCTGGACGTGTCGGGCGTACCAGGCGGTGGCGGTGCCGCAGTCGACGGCGAGCAGCACGTCGTCGGGCAGGCGCTCGTTCAGGGTGTGGAAGAGCAACTGCGGGTTGACCGGGTCGGCGGTCTGCTCGGCCAGGTCACGTTGCGTCCGGCGCCACGCCGAGGTGGCCTCGGCGATCTCCGCCCGCCAGGCGGTCGGGCCGGGGCCGGGGCCCAGCTCGTTCAGCAACGCCCGCAGCGTGGGGCGGGCGTCGCCGGTCAGGTTCACCTCGGTCGGGTACCGCAGCCCGAGCTGGGTGCCGTCCAGGTCGATCTGCACCGCGCGGGCCTGCCCGGGCGGCGGGTAGAACTCCGAGTACGGCATGTTGCTGCCCACGATCAGCAGCCGGTCGCAGCCGCTCATCAGCTGCCAGCTCGGTCGGGTGCCGAGCAGCCCGATCGCGCCGGTCACCCACGGCTCGCGGTGGTCGACGGCGGTGAAGCCGAGCAACGCGGTGGACACGCCGGCGCCGAGCCGATCAGCGATCTCGCGGACCTCGTCGCGCGCGCCGAGCGCGCCCTGGCCGACAAGCATGGCCACCCGCTGCCCGCCGCGCAGAACCTCGGCCGCCCGGCGCACGTCCGCCTCCGGCGGCACGGTCGGCGTACTGCTCGGTGCGTTGCTGGTCTGGTAGTAGCCGTGCGCGTGCGGCGGGTTCGGGACGGCCGGTTCGTCCTGGAGGTCCAGCGGCAGGATCAGGGCGGTGACGGTACGCCGGGCCAGCGCCGTCCGGCACGCCCGGTCGACCAGGTGGCGTACCTGCGCCGGGTGGTCGAGCTGGGCCAGGAACGCCGCTGCCACGTCCTTGTAGAGGGCGAGCAGGTCGACCTCCTGGTAGTAACCGCCGCCCTCGGCTGTGGTCGCGGTGTGCCCGACCAGGGCGACCACCGGTTGGTGGTCGAGCTTCGCGTCGTACAGGCCGTTGAGCAGGTGGATGGCGCCCGGCCCGCTGGTGACCAGCGCGCAGCCCAACGGGCCGCCGCCGTACTTCACGTGCGCGGAGGCGGCGAAGCCGGCGGTCTCCTCATGGCGGACCTGGACGAACTGGGCCCGACCGTTGGTGCGTTGCAGCGCGGAGGTGAGGCCGTTGATGCCGTCGCCGGGATAGCCGAAGTAGCGGTGTACGCCCCAGCTGAACAGCCGCGACACGATGTGGTCCGCGACGGTCGGACGCCGGGGCAGGGTGCCCGCTTCGCCCGGCGCGGTGTCGTCTGCGCTCACCTGGCTGGTCCTTCCGGTCGCGTCCGATGCTCGCCGGCCATTCCCCTTCTTCTTCGGACAAAACACCCCGCCGAGCGGGCGTCGAAGTGCGGGGGTCCGCGTCCGGCAGAATCGTCGGGTGCCTGTCCACGAGATCACCGACCCTGACGACGACCGGATCGCCGACTACCGGGCGCTCACCGACGTCGAGCTGCGCACCCGCTGGGAGCCGCCGCACGGCCTGTTCATCGCCGAGGGGGAGCTGGTGCTGCGCCGGGCGCTGCGCGCGGGCTATCCGGCCCGGTCCTATCTGGTCGACGCCAAGCGGGTCGACCAGCTCGCCGACCTGGACACCGGCGACGCGCCGGTCTACGCCGCCACGCAGGACGTGCTGCAACGGGCCACCGGCTTCCACGTACACCGGGGGGTGCTGGCGTCGTTCCACCGCCGGCCGCTGCCGACGGCGGCCGAGGTGCTCGCGGCCGCGCGCCGGGTCGTGCTCCTGGAGGACGTGAACAACCACACCAACCTCGGTGCGGTCTTCCGGGGTGCCGCCGCGCTCGGCATCGACGCGGTGCTGCTGTCGCCGTCCTGCGCCGACCCGCTGTACCGGCGCAGTGTCCGGGTCAGCATGGGTGAGGTCTTCGCCATGCCGTACGCGAAGCTCGACCACTGGCCCGGGGGCCTGGACCAGGTACGGGAGGCCGGCTTCACGGTGCTCGCCATGACGCCCGCGCCGGACGCCGTACCGATCCAGCGGTTGACCCCGGCACAGCGTGAGCGGGCGGCGCTGCTGCTCGGGGCCGAGGGGCCCGGTCTCACCGCGGCGGCCCAGGCCGCCAGCGACGTGCGGGTGGTCCTTCCGATGCGGCGCGGCGTCGACTCGTTGAACGTCGCCGCCGCCGCGGCGGTGGCGTTCTGGGAGCTGGGCCGCGACGATCCGCCGTTCGGCGGCCAGTAGGTCGCTTTGGCTTGCATGGCCATGCGTTCTATTGCATAATTTTCCCCGTGTCCAAGGTTCTCACCTCCCTGCCCACCGGCGAACGTGTCGGCATCGCCTTCTCCGGCGGCCTCGACACCTCGGTCGCGGTCGCGTGGATGCGCGACAAGGGCGCGATTCCCTGCGCCTACACCGCCGACATCGGCCAGTACGACGAGCCCGACATCGCCTCGGTGCCCGGCCGCGCGCTCAGCTACGGGGCCGAGGTCGCCCGCCTGGTCGACTGCCGCGCAGCCCTGGTCGAGGAGGGCCTGGCCGCGTTGACCTGCGGCGCCTTCCACATCCGCACCGGCGGGCGGGCGTACTTCAACACGACCCCGCTGGGCCGCGCCGTGACCGGCACCCTGCTGGTGCGGGCGATGGTCGCCGACGACGTCCAGATCTGGGGCGACGGCTCGACCTTCAAGGGCAACGACATCGAGCGGTTCTACAGGTACGGCCTGCTGGCCAACCCGATGCTGCGCATCTACAAGCCGTGGCTCGACACCGCCTTCGTCACCGAGTTGGGTGGGCGTAAGGAGATGTCCGAGTGGCTGCTCGAACGCGGCCTGCCCTACCGGGACAGCACCGAGAAGGCGTACTCGACCGACGCCAACATCTGGGGCGCCACGCACGAGGCGAAGACCCTGGAGCACCTCGACACCGGCATCGAGACGGTCAACCCGATCATGGGCGTCCGGTTCTGGGACCCGTCGGTGGAGATCCCGACCGAGGACGTCACCGTCGGCTTCGACCAGGGCCGCCCGGTCACCATCAACGGCAAGGAGTTCGGCAACGCCGTCGACCTGGTGCTGGAGGCCAACGCCATCGGCGGCCGGCATGGCCTGGGCATGTCGGACCAGATCGAGAACCGGATCATCGAGGCCAAGAGCCGCGGCATCTACGAGGCGCCCGGGATGGCGCTGCTGCACTACGCGTACGAGCGGCTGGTCAACGCCATCCACAACGAGGACACCCTGGCGAACTACCACAACGAGGGTCGCCGCCTCGGTCGGCTGATGTACGAGGGCCGCTGGCTGGACCCGCAGGCGCTGATGCTCCGCGAGTCTTTGCAGCGGTGGGTCGGCACGGCGGTCACCGGCGAGGTGACGCTGCGGCTGCGCCGGGGCGAGGACTACTCGATCCTGGACACCACCGGCCCGTCGTTCAGCTACCACCCGGACAAGCTGTCGATGGAGCGTACCGAGGACTCGGCGTTCGGCCCGTCGGACCGGATCGGCCAGCTCACCATGCGCAACCTGGACATCGCCGACTCGCGGTCGAAGCTGGAGCAGTACGCCTCCCTCGGCCTGGTCGGCGGCGGGAACCCGCAGCGGATGATCGGCGCTGCGCAGGCCGCCTCCACCGGGTTGATCGGCGCGATGCCCCAGGGTGGCGCGGAGGCTATCGCCTCCCGGGGCGTCGCCTCGCCGGAGGACGAGGCACTCGACCGCGCCGCGATGGAGTTCGGCGTCGACTGAGCCCGGCCGGCCACCGCCGGCGGTGGCAAGTCGAGTTCCGGCGTCACGGACGGTAGCGTGTCGGCCGTGTTCCCTACCGTCCGTGAGGTCCTCGCCCTGGACCCGGTCCGCCACGGCGCGCCGCGCGTGGTCGCCGGCGACGAGGGGCTGGACCGACCCGTCCGCTGGGTGCACGTCGCCGAGGTGCCGGACATCGCCACCCTGCTCGGTGGCGGCGAACTGGTCCTCACCACCGGCATCGGCCTGCCCGGGGACGACGCCGGGCTGCGCGCGTTCATCGGCGACCTCGCCGACGTGGGAGTCTCCGGACTCGTCGTCGAGCTGGGCCGCCGGTACGTCAGCGGGGTGCCCCGGGTGATGGCCGCCGCCGCCGAGCGGCGCGGGCTGCCCCTGGTGGAGCTGCGCCGGGCCACCCCGTTCGTCCGGATCACCGAGGCGGTGCACGCGCTCATCGTCGACGCGCAGCTCACCGAGCTGCGCGCCAGCGAGGAGATCCACCAGCGGTTCAACGACCTCTCCGTCGAGGGCGCCGACGCCGCCGAGGTGATCCGACAGGCCGCCGAGCTGTCCGGCTGCCCGGTGGTGCTGGAGAACCTGTCCCGGCAGGTGCTCGGGTACGACCCGGCGGGGGAGAGCGCCGAGCTGCTGCTGGACGGCTGGGAGCAGCACTCCCGGCGGATCCGTCCAGCCGGGCGGACCGCGTACGACCCGGACAGCGGGTGGCTCGTGACCACCGTCGGCGCCCGGGGGCAGGACTGGGGACGGCTGCTGCTGCGCTGGCCGGCCAGCGGGGACGTGCCCAGCGCCCGGGCCGTCGAACCGACCGCCGGCCCGCCCACCCGGCTCACCATCCTGATCGAGCGCGCCGCGTCCACCCTCGCGCTGGGCCGGCTGATCCGCCGCGACGCGGAGGGTCTGGAACGGCAGATCCACCGCACCCTGCTCACCGCGCTGCTCGACCACTCCCGCCCGGTGGACGAGGTGGGGTTGCGGGCCAAGGCGCTCGGCGTGGTGCTGGACCGGCGGCACCTGGTCGGCGTGATGGTCCGGCACCGCGCCGACGACCCCGCCGGGGAGGTCGGCCCGGAGGCCGGTCAGGCCCGGCTACGGGATCTCTCCGAGGCGGTCGGCCAGGCCCTGCGGGAGGCGAAGCTGACCGCGCTGACCAGCGCCGTCGACGACCACTCGGTGGGCGCGCTGCTGGCCCTGTCGGACCCGGCCGCCGAGGACCGGGCGCTGTCCGCGTTCGCCGGCGCACTTCGTCGGGTACGCGTCGACGCCGGCACCGGACGGCCGGGGCCCGGCGCCGAACCGGCTCGGGCGGCTGCCAGCACCGACGTGTCCCGTCCCGGAGCCGAGGCTTCCCGTGCGGCGTTGGGTGCCGACCCGTCGCGCGCGGGGTTCGGGGTCGAGACCGTGCGGGCGGGTGTCGATGTTTCCCGGGGCGCTGGCCCGGGTGCCGTGATCGTTGCCGCCGGGTCCGGGGTGAGCACCCTGCGGGAGGCCCGCCGGTCCCTGGTCGAGGCACGGCAGATCGCCGAGGCGGCCCGGCGTGACCGGCGTGACCTGCCGATCTTCCGGCTACCGCACGTCGGTCTGGCCGGGCTGCTGCACCTGCTGCGCGACGAACCCCGCCTACAGACGTTCGTGGAACGCGAACTCGGCGCGCTGCTGGAGTACGACGCCCGGCACCCCCGCGAACAGCTGCTCGACACCCTGCGCGCCTACCTGGAGCAGGGACGCAACAAGTCCGCCGGTGCCGCCGCCGCCCACCTGTCCCGGCCGGCCTTCTACGAACGCCTGGCCCGAATCGCCCGCATCCTCGACGTGGACCTGGACTCGGTCGAAGCCAGCCTGTCCCTACACGTAGCCCTACTAGCCCTAGAAGCAGTCCGCACCCCCTAACCCCACCCCACCCCGCGCCCGCGCCCTCGCCCGCGCCCCCTCCCGCGTTGATCATGAAGTTATTGCCATGACACGCCGATGGGAGTGGCAATAACTTCATGATCAACCGGGGGAAGGGGCCGGAGGGTGGGTGGGGACGCCGGGGGAGGGGTGGGGTTAGGTGAGGGAACTTAGGGCTTTGGCGTAGGTGGGGGGGATGTGGTTGGGGCCGCCGGGGGTGAAGACGTCGGAGTTGGCCACCGCGGACCAGGCCGTTGCCGGGACGGCTTCGACCAGGGCCTGGATCACCGGGGCGTCGCGCCACTGCTCCTGCTCGGCGAGCAGGCCGAGGGCCACCACCGACTCCTCGACCTCGCCCACGCACTCGAACGGCTTGTGCCCGTCCACGCCCAGCAGCTCGCGGTAGCCGGGGATCTGTGACTCGTCGGCCAGCAGGTCGCCGCCGAAGATGTGGGTGACCCGCTCCCGGGGCATGAACGGCGCCATGGCCAGGAAGACGAAGCGGCACTTCGGGCAGTCACGGCACCAGCGCTCACTCGCGTCGCGCAGCTTGAACGCCTGGTTGCAGCTGGTCACCACGTCGTCGTACCGGGTGAACTCGGCGAACAGCCGGGCGATGTGCAGCTCGGACAGCGACCGCAGCAGGGAGAAGTACGGGTCGGTGAGGCCGGCGTGCTCGGCCAGCGACGCCCGCAGCAGCCCTTCCGCCTCGACGCCCTTGGACCACTGGTGGTTGATCTCGTGGCCGTTCCAGGCCAGGTTCGGGTCGGACGCCGAACGCTCGTTGGACATCACCACCGGGCCCAGCCCGTGCAGGACGGCGGTGGCCACCGCGATCAGGGAGTTGATGGCGGTGACCGGGATGTGCCCGTTCAGCGCGCCTGCTGCGTTCAGGTCGAACAGCACCGGGTCGATGCGCCGCCGGGCGGCCAGCGGGACCAGCCCGGACGCCTCGTTGACGGCGACGATCACGTGGTTCGGGTTGACCGAGAACGGCACCGGGTCCAGCTCGGCGCGGCGCAGCGCCTCCAGGCTGACGATCGAGTCCTTACCGCCGCCGACCGCCGAGAGCGGGCGACGGTCCGAGTCGTCGTACACGCGGGGTGAATCCGGCGAACCGGCGGGCACCTCCGGGCGCAGCTCGAGCACGTGCGGCAGCTGGTTGCGGTACGCGTACTCCGCGAGGCCCTTGGTGTAGACGGCCGTGACGTAGTCGACGGTGGCCGCGCCCAGCGGCGCCGGCAGCACGAGTCGCGGCGGCGCGGCGGCCTTGTAGTAGCTGACCCCGGCGACGAGGTGCAGCACCTCCAGCACCCGGTTGAGGGTCGCCACCGTCTCGTCGGAGGGTGGCTCCGCCGGCAGCGGAAGTGTGATCACCTCGGTGAACCGCTGCTCACCGGCCGGGCCGGTCAGCGCGTAGTCGAACAACACCTCGCCGGTGGCGAAGTCGATCGAGTAGGACGGGAAGGTGAAGGCGTCCATCCGCCGGAGCTGCTCGTTGGGCACACGCCATACTAGGCCCTGGTTCGTCCGGCCGTGTCCGGACCGGGCCCGCCCTGCCGCCGCCGTGACCCACGAGGAGAGCCCCGTGCGCCTTTCTGACCTGCGCGGACGTACCGTCGCCGTCTGGGGCACCGGTCGGGAGGGCCGGGCCGCTGTGACCGCCATCGCCGCGCACGGCCCGGCCGAGCTGGTCGCCGTGGACGACAGCGCGAACTTCCTGTCGCTGCCCTGGGACGGCCCCCTGGCCGAGGCGGCGCCGCTGGTCACCGGCGAGGCAGGCTTCGAACGGCTGGCCGCCGCCGACGTGGTGGTCCGCTCTCCGGGCGTGCCGCAGACCCACCCGTGGCTGGTCGAGCTGCGCCGCCGCGGGATCCTGGTGACCCAGGGCACCGCGTTGTGGATGGCCGACCACGCCGCGCGCACCGTCGGGGTCACCGGCAGCAAGGGCAAGAGCACCACCTCCAGCCTGATCAGTCACCTGCTCACCGCGATGGGCCGGCCGAACGTCTTCGGCGGCAACATCGGGGTGCCGACCCTGGACCTGCCGGACGCGGAGCTGTACGTCCTGGAGCTGTCCAGTTACCAGTGCAGCGACCTCACCGACTCGCCCCGCGTGGCGGTGGTCACCGCGCTCTTCCCCGAGCACCTGGACGCGCACGGTGGGGAACGGGAGTACTACCGGGACAAGCTCAACCTGCTCGCCCACGACCCGGAGACGATCGTGGTCAACGGTGGCGACCCCCGGCTCGCCGCGGAGTTGGGTGAGCTGCCCGCGGTCCGGGCCGGTCGTCCCGACACCACGCACGTCGCCACCGGCGCTGACGGCACGCCCTGGTTCCACGTCGGTGACCAGCCGCTCTTCCCGCGTGCTGTGCTGCCGCTGGTCGGCCGGCACAACGAGGGCAACCTCTGCGTCGCGCTCGCCGTGCTCGACGCGCTCGGTGTGGACGTGGTGGCCGGCAAGGACCACCTCGCCGTGGCGGTCGCCGAGTTCCAGGGGCTGGCCCACCGGCTCACCGAGATCACCGACCCGTCCGGGCTGACGTTCGTCGACGACACCCTGGCCACCAGCCCGTACGCGGCCATGCACGCCATCGACGCGTACGACGGGCGGCCGTTGACGGTGATCGTCGGGGGCAACGACCGGGGTCTGGACTACACGCCGTTGGCCGAGCACCTGGCCGAGCGGGAGCTGACCGTGATCGGGATCCCGGACAGCGGGCCCCGCATCGTCGAGGTGCTCGCCGGCCTGCCGAAGGTGCGTACCGAACTGGTCGACGACCTGCTGGACGCGGTCCGGCTGTCGCGCGAGGTGACCCCGGCCGGTGGGGTGGTGCTGCTGTCCCCGGCCGCGCCCAGCTACGGCCGGTTCCGCAACTTCGAGCACCGCTCCGAGGTCTTCGCCCAGGCCGTCGCCGACACCGCCGGGGCATAGGGCCGGGCGTCACCGCCAGCGGGGCTAGCGTCCTCCGACGGGCCGGCTGGTCTCGTCGACGCACGTCGGGAGACCGCAGGGTGCGAAGAGGCTCGGGTCGTGGAAGGAGACGATCCGGGAGACGCCTGTGCGAGTGGGCGTGAGCACCTGGAGGCTGTGGGGGTGATAGAGCCCCTCGGTGCCCTGGGTGTAGGTGGCGAGCGCCGGCTGGCCGTTGGCCCTCGCGGGGATTGTGCGGATCGTACCGACGCGGCTGAACACGGTGGTGGTGAGGAAGCGAATGACAGCGTCGCGTCCCGCGAACCAGGTCAGGTGTGGCGGCATCTCCATCGTGACGTCCTCGCGTAACACCTGTAGCAGTGCCGCCGTGTCCGCGTTCTGGAAGGCCCGTGCGTATCGGTCGAGCAGCATCCGGTCGGCCGGATCGGCTGGTTCGGTGAACATGTCCTCGGTGAGGCCGGTGCGAGCCAGGTGCGCGCGGGCCCGGGCGAGCGCGCTGTTGACCGCGTCGGTGGTGGTGTCGAGCAGATCGGCGACCTCGGAGGCGTGCCAGGCGAGCACGTCGCGCAGGATCAGCACGGCCCGCTGTCGGGCCGGAAGATATTGCAGCGCTGCCACCAGGGCGAGTCGGACGCTGCTGCGTGTGGTGACGATCGCGGCAGGATCCGTGACGGGCAGGTCCGCCTCCGGCAGCGGTTGGACCCAGGCGACGTCGGGGCCGGCGACCGTCAGCGGCTGGTCCGGGTCGCCCGACGGGCCCAGCCCAGAGGGCAGGACCCGTCGACTGCGGTGCTTGAGCGTGGTGAGGCAGGCGCTGGTGGCGATGCGGTACAGCCAGACCCGCACCGACGATCGGCCCTCGAAACCGGAGAAGCCGCGCCAGGCCCGCAGATAGGTGTCCTGGACGACGTCCTGGGCGTCGTGCGTCGAGCCCAACATGCGGTAGCAGTGCGCCAGGAGTTCGCGGCGGAACGGCTCGGTGAGCCGGGAGAACTCCTCGTCGTCCGTCCCCGCGTACGTCTCCCGCACCGGAGCCTGCGCTGCCTGGGTCATGTCGTCACTCCACCCGTCTGCGGCCTGACCTGTCTTTGTACAGACCTGCGGTCCGTCGGGAAGTGATCGGCTCGCGACCTGGGTGTGGCCAAGCCCACGTCGCTGTCGGTGGCCGACCAGTCCGATCCATCCACCGAGTCTCCATTCCTGATCGGTGAGCTGCCGACTCCGCCTGGGCCCCAGGCCGCCCGAGGCACCTCCCGCACCGAGGAGAGGACGACCATGACTGTCACGACGAGCCAGGACACCGCCGAGCAACCGGTGCGAGCGGTGATCGACGCCGTTTCGGCCGCGTGGGTCGACAACGACGTGGCCGCTTTCGTCGCCCACTATGCCGACGACGCGACCGCAGTACTGCCCGGGGTCGCCCTGCTGAGCAAGGCGGTGATCCGTACCGCGATGGCGGCGGCGTTCGCCGACCAGCTCAAGGGCACCCGACGTGTCCATCGCGTGCAGGGCGTGCGGTTCCTCGACGACGTCACCGCGATCGTGATCAGCCGCAGCGTGACCGTCGATGTCGGCGAGAACGAGCCAGGCGACGGTCGCTGGTCGATCGCCACGTGGGTCCTGTCCGGCCGCTCCGGGCGTTGGCTCATCGAGGCGTACCACGATTGCCCCGCCGCCTGACCGCTCCTGGAGCGAGGCGGAACAACCCGAGTACCGGACAGACGAACTCCTGGAGAAGGACGTGGACAAGACAGCAACAAGAACGCCGGCACGCTCCACGCCGGCACAGCGGTGGGCTCTGGCCCTCAGCTCCCTGGCATCGTTCGTCGTGGTGCTGGACATGCTGGTGGTGGCGACCGCGCTGCCCGCTCTTCAGCGAGACCTCGGCGCGTCGCTCGAAGACCTTGAGTGGACCGTCAACGCCTACACGCTCAGCTTCGCGGTCCTGCTGATGACCGGGTCGGCGCTGGGCGACCGCTACGGGCGGCGTCGCCTGTTCGCGATCGGGCTGGGCCTGTTCGCCGTGGCCTCGGCCGCCTGCGCGCTGTCCACCCAGGCGGGCCCGCTGATCGCGGCGCGGGCCGTGCAGGGCGCCGGCGCGGCGATGATCATGCCGGTCGCGCTGGGCGTGCTCAACGGGGCGTTCCCGCCCGAGCGGCGTGGCTGGGCGACGGGCGTCTACGGCAGCGTTACCGGGCTCGCCGCGATCGCCGGGCCGGTTCTGGGTGGCGTCGTCACCCAGAACCTCGCCTGGCAGTGGATCTTCTGGCTGAACGTTCCGATCACGCTGATCGCGATTCCGCTGGTGCTCAGCCGGATTGTCGAAACCCGCGGGCCCGGCCGTACGCTCGACCTCCCGGGCCTGGCCCTGGCCGCCGGATCGGCTCTGGGCGTCACCTGGGCCCTGGTGCGCGGCAACACGACCGGATGGAGCAGCGCCGAGACGCGGTCGACGCTGGTCGGCGGGATCGTGCTCGGTGGCCTGTTCGTCGTCAGGGAGCTGAAGACCCCCGCCCCGATGCTGCCGATGCGGTTGTTCCGCTCACCGGCCTTCTCCGCCGGCAACGCCGCCGTGTTCTTCATCAACGCCTCGCTGACCAGCGCGATCTTCTTCACCGCCCAATTCCAGCAGGTCGCACTCGGCCAC
This sequence comes from Micromonospora sp. NPDC007208, assembly GCF_042869175.1. Taxonomy (NCBI): domain Bacteria; kingdom Bacillati; phylum Actinomycetota; class Actinomycetes; order Micromonosporales; family Micromonosporaceae; genus Micromonospora; species Micromonospora sp. NPDC007208. Next base: position 208,258 of record NZ_JBIAFG010000006.1, read on the forward strand.
GGTGCGGTAGAAGCCGGCTTGCGGCTGTTGCCGTGGGGCATCGCACCGTTCCTCATCGCGCCGCGGGCGGGCGCGCTCACCGATCGAATCGGCGAACGGGCGCTGGTCATCGCCGGCACGCTCCTGCTCGGCGTCGGCATGGGATGGATCGCGCTGATCTCCGAGCCCGACATCGGCTACGCCACGACCGCCGTCGCGATGACCGTCGGTGGCCTCGGGTTCTCGCTGGCCCTTCCCGCCGTCACCAGATCGGTCGTCAGCCGCGTCGCGCCGCAGGACATCGGCCGGGCATCAGGCACCTTCAGCACGCTCCGGCAGTTCGGCGGCGCGTTCGGGGTCGCCCTCACCGGCGCCGTCTTCGCCACGGCCGGCGGCTACGCCACCGCTGACGCGTTCAGCGACGGCTACGTCCCAGCGATGAGTGTCTCCGCCGCGCTCGCCTTCGCGGCCACCGCTGCCGGCGCCGTGCTACCGCGACACCGCCGCCTCGCGCCGGCCACGACCACCGGGCGTCCCGCACCCGCCGAATCCACGACGGGATGAGACACCGTGGCGCGACCTGGTCGCCCGGGTCACTGCCGGGCGACCTCGTCGTGCAGGGCGCGCATCGAGCGGATCGCCGACCGGATCTCTTGCAGGTAGCGCCCCGGCGTGAGGGTCTGCTCGGGCAGCACCGCCAGGTCGGCCAACGTCGGGTCCACCCCGACCGTGTCGATGGCGCACCCGTACGGCAGGGCCAGTGTGCGCAGCGCGTCGCAGTGCTGGAACGGCACGTAGATCGGCGCCGTGACCATCAGGACCTCGTCACCCGGGGCGAGCCGGACATGGCCGGCCCAGAACCGCTGGGTGTCGGCGGTGTGCGCGCGGCGCTGGTCCGGTTCGCTGGACGGCGCGGCCAGCACCCGGATCGGGGGTAGCCCGTCCGGTCGGTAGGTCCGCGACGACCAGGAGTGGTGCGGGTGGCCGGCGTCGACGCCGTCCTGCTCCGCCGGGGCGGTCACCTCGAACACCCGGCGGACGGCCGTGTCCAGCACGTCCACCTCGGTCTCGTCGGCCGGCAGGCCCGCGTCGGCGAGGGTGCGGCGTTCCCAGTCCGACAGCGGCCGGAAGCTGCCCAGGACGGCGACCTCGCCGCTCACCGGTAGGCCGGCGCGGAGCAGGTGCGCGGCGTACCCGACGCGGCGTACGCAGGCATGCGCCAGGCCGCCGAGCACCACCAGGTGGGCGTACGCCGACCGGCCCGGTGGCACCGGGTGGATCAGCCCGAGCGCGGCAGCCGCGTCGAGCACCAGTGTCGCGGTGGCCGGGTCGAGGTCGGGTTCCCGGGCGTCGGGGCGCTCTCGACCGCCCCGAAAGTCCCAGTGGTGGGCGGAGAAGTCGTCGAGGAAGCGGAGCACCTCGGTGAGGTCGCCGTCGGGCCAGGTGCCGCCGAAGTGGGCGACGAGGCCGCGCAGCGGGGTGGAGCAGACCCAGGTCCGGACCTCCGCCGTGATCCGCTCGTCGTCCGTCTCGGTCGACGGCGCCGCGTCCGCTCTCTGCACAGCCGGATGCTACCGGCCCGCTGGGGTGAGGCCGGCGGTTGTGGTTGCTGTCTACGCTGGCGGGAGCGGCTGATTGGGGGATCTCGATGACCCGTGACGTGGCCCGTCAGCGGTTACGGGAGGGCGGCGGCTCCGGCGCGGGCTTCGTCCGGCTGGTGGCGCACACCGACCCGGTGGCGTTGGTCGGCATCACGCTGTCGGTCACCCTCAGCATCGTGCTCGACCTCAGCAACGCCGCCACCGGGGTGGAGTCGCTGTTGGCCGGCCTGATGGGCATCACCATCTCGCTGTTGGTCGACTCACTGGCCCGCGCGGAGCGCCGCTTTCACCTGCGCACCCTGCTGGACGGCCCGCCCTGGCTGGTACACACCACCACCGAGCTGGCCGGGGCCATGCGGGAGGCGGCCGAGCAGCACGCGGGCACCCGGGTCGCCGAGGAGGCGCAGCGGCGCTACGAGCAGTTCCGGTTGGAGGCCGAGCAGCTCGCGGACGGTCGGATCATCCGGCGCGGCGACGAGGACGAGGACCTGGTCGGTGCGACCCGCGCCTGCGTGCGTCGGCTGGACGGGTTGACAAACGTGATGCCCCGGGTGAGCGGGGAGTTGAGCTGGTGGCGCAGCGAGATCGGCCGGCGCTACTGGGAGGCCAACGTGGAGGCCCTGCAACGGGGTGTCCAGATTACCCGGGTCTTCGTCTACGCCACGCTGACCGAGGAGCTGTCCGCCCTGGTGGAGAAGCAGCGCGCGGCCGGGGCGCGGGTGGGTCTGCTGCCCCTCGGGGTGGTCAGTCCGCACTTGCACGTCAATTTGACACTCTGGGACGGGTCGAGCTGTTGGGAGGCCCACATGACCGCGCACGGCGAGATCGGCGAGAATCAGTTCTCGGTCAACCGGACGGACGTCGCTCGGCTCACCCGCGTGTTCGACCTCTGCGCGAACGCCGCGACGTTCCAGGACTGACGGCCCCCAGGGGCGGGAACGGGTGAGCCATGACGTTGAGCGCGGTCCTGCTGGTGACGGCAGTGGTCTGGGCGGTCAGCGTGATCCGCTCCGTCCGGCTCCGCGCGCTGGTCTACAGTCTGCCGCTGCCGATGACGCTCGCCCTGGTCACCACCGACTACCGGGTGGACGGCGCGCAGGTGCTCGGTGTGCTCGGGCTCAACCTCTTCTTCGTCATCGTGGCGGTCACCCACCAGCGGTGGCGTTGGCCGATCCTGCTCGCCGACGTCGCGGGGATCGCCGGGTACGTGGCGTTGAGCGCCGGCCTGTTGGCCGTCGACATCCCGTTCGAGGTGGCCCTCGCCGGAACGCTCGTGCTCTGGCTGGCGGCCATCCTGTGGCTGCGCCGTCGCGCCAGCCGCAGCGCGAGCCGCAGCGCCAGCCGCAGCGCGAGCCGCAGCGCCAGCCGCAGCGCCAGCCGCAGCGCGAGCCGCAGCGCCGGCCCACGTGCCGCTTCCGCCGAGGAGACGGTAGCCGTCCCGGAGACCCGCCCGGACGGGCTGCCGGCGTTGCTCAAGCTGGTGGTGATCTTCGTTGGTGCGGTTCTCACCCAACTGCTCGGTGCCGTGCTGCGCGGCATGGTGGTGACCTTCCCGTACTCGGGGGTGCTGGTCGCCGTGGAGGCCCGCCGGCAGTTGGCCGAGTTCAGTCGGCACTTCGCTCGCAACAGTCTCGCCCTTGTCGGCTTCCTCACCGCGTATCACTACCTTCAAGACGTCTCGTGGGCCGTGGCGTTGGGCGCCGGCTGGGCGGCCTTCGCGGTGGTCGCCGCCGCTCTGCACCTGCCGTTGCGCCCCCGTCGGGTTGCGCAGGCGCGAGCGGCGAGCCGCCCGGCACTGCGGCCGGCGACCGAACCACCCACCCCTAGCGGCCTGCCCTGACCAGCTCGGCGATCTCGGTGAGCGGTTCGGCGTACGCGGGCCAGTCGAGGCCGTCGACGCTGAGCGTGGGGCGGCGACGCACCCCGTCCACCGCCCCCGCGCGCACGATCGCGGTCAGCAGGTCGTACGACCAGGACGGCTCCAGCAGCGTCCGAAGCTCGGGCACCTCGGGGCGCAGCAGCGACAGCGCGCCGACGAGGGCGGCGGCGGCCCAGTTGGAGGTGCCGCCGACGAGCAGCGCGTCCGCGCCCACCACGCACCGGATCCGCTCGCCGGAGGCGACCACCCGGCCGATCAGGTCCGCCGGCAGACGGCCCATGCCGAGTTCGTTGCCCCCGTCGCCGATGCCGATCCGGTACGCCGACCCGGCGGTGTAGAGCCGGTCCAGGGGTGCCGTGTGCGCGCCGATGTCCTCGCCGCGCATGTTGCGCGGCCGACCGTCCACTCCGGGCCCGACCCGTTCGCAGGCGACGAGGTGGGTCAGCCGGGCGTACTCGGGAAGGAGGGCGGTAGCCCAGTCCTCGTACCCGCGCAGGGGTGCGACGTCGACCGGCAGGCCCGGCGCGGCGGCGGCGACGGCCGCCTCGACGACCGGGGCGCAGGGCTCGTCGGTGACGAGCCGGCACCGGCCACCGAGCAGGCGCAGCGCGGCGGCGATCTGGACCGCGCCGAGCGGGCCGTCGGTCTCCGCGTTGGGCGGCTCGGCGCCGGGGATGAAGAACCCGGTGAACACCGCCGCCTCGGGCGACCTGGCGGCGGCGAGCGACCGGGCGGCGGCCAGCAGTCCACCCGCAGCGGGCGCGGCCAGCGCCTCGCTGCCCCGGCCCACCTCGCGCGCCGCGACGCGCTCCAGCTCGGCGATCGTCTCCTCGATGCGCACCTCGTGCCTCCCCGTCGACAGTGGACCGACCCAGGGTAGCGGTGGGCGGCCATACTGCGGATCGAGTGGAAGGATGCCAGGATTGCCGCGAAATCCAGTGGTCAATAACGATCCCGACCCCTGGAAATCGTTGACGTGCTGTCAGGTGGGGACGTCCTTGCGCTACAGGCTGACAGTTGTTCGCATCGACCGGCGGTGGGAGCGTGCGGTATCCACGAACGCCGCTGAAGGGTTGCCACGATGACCGACGACCTGCTGGCCCGGCACCGGGCCGTACTCCCGTCCTGGATGCCGTTGTACTACGCCGAGCCGATCGAGCTGGTGTCCGGCTCGGGCCGCCGGGTCACCGACGCGCAGGGTCGCAGCTACCTGGACTTCTTCGGCGGCGTGCTGACCAACATGATCGGGTACGACATCCCGGAGATCCGGGAGGCCGTCGAGCGGCAGCTCGCCACCGGCGTCGTGCACACCTCGACGCTCTACCTGATCCGGCAACAGGTGGAGTTGGCCGAGAAGATCGCCCAGCGCTCCGGCATCCCGGATGCCCGGGTGTTCTTCACCAACTCCGGCACCGAGGCGAACGAGGCGGCGCTGCTGGTCGCCACCAACCACCGCCGTTCGCACCAGATCCTGGCCGTGCGCAACAGCTACCACGGCCGGTCGTACGCGGCGATGGGCGTCACCGGCAACCGCAACTGGTCGGCCAGCGGCCTCAACCCGCTCCAGGTGGCCTGGCTGCACTCCGGTGACCGGGTGCGCGGTCTGCTGTCCCGGCTCAGCGACGACGAGCAGGTCGACGCGGCGGTGGAGGACCTGCGCGAGGTGCTGGCCACCCAGACCGCCGGTGACGTGGCCGCGCTGATCGCCGAGCCGATCCAGGGCGTGGGCGGTTTCGTGCACCCGCCGGACGGGCTCTTCGCCGGTTGGAAGAAGGTCCTCGACGAGCACGGCATCCTGTTCATCGCCGACGAGGTGCAGACCGGCTGGGGGCGTACCGGGGAGCACTTCTGGGGTTACCAGGCGCACGGCGTCACCCCCGACCTGCTCACCTTCGCCAAGGGCATCGGCAACGGGTTCGCCCTCGCCGGGGTGGTTGGGCGGGCCGAGGTGCTGGAGTCGGTGCCGGCCATCAGCTTCTCCACCTTCGGCGGCAACCCGATCTCCACGGCGGCCGGCAACGCGGTGCTCGACTACCTCCTGGAGCACGACCTCCAGGCGAACGCGGCCCGCGTCGGCGCGATCCTCGCCGACGGCCTGCGGTCCGCCGTGGGCGGGCTCGACTGCGTCGCCGAGGTACGCGGGAAGGGGCTGATGCTCGGCGTCGAGTTCGTCCGACCGGGCACCAGTGAGCCGGACCCGGCGCTGACCAACCGGGTCTTCGAAGCCGCCCGCGACGGTGGCCTGCTGGCCGGCAAGGGTGGCCTCTACGGCAACGTGCTGCGGATGGGTCCACCGTTGACGCTGACCGAGGAGGAGGCCCGGGAGGGCCTGGCGATCCTCGTCGACGCGATCCGCACCACGGCGGGGGCGGCGGCATGAGCATCGGTCACTTCATCGACGGCAAGCGGGTCGGCGGCACGTCGGAGCGGCGCGGCGACGTGTTCGACCCGGCGACCGGTCGGCGTACCGCCGAGGTCGAGCTGGCCTCGACCGCGGACGTCGACGTGGCGGTGCAGGCCGCCGCCCGCGCGGCGCGGGCCTGGCGGGACGCGTCGCTGGCCCGGCGGTCCGCCGTGCTGTTCGCCTTCCGGGAGTTGGTGCACGCCCGGCGGGACCGGCTCGCCGAGGTGGTCACCGCCGAGCACGGCAAGGTGCTCGCCGACGCCGCCGGCGAGGTGCAGCGCGGCCTGGAGGTCATCGAGTACGCGTGCGGTCTGCCGTCGGCGCTGCGCGGCGCGTTCAGCGAGAACGTGTCCACCGAGGTCGACTCGTACACCATCCGGCAGCCGCTCGGGGTGGTCGCGGTGATCTCCCCGTTCAACTTCCCGGTGATGGTGCCGCTGTGGTTCGTGCCGGTGGCCGTGGCCTGCGGCAACGCGGTGGTGCTCAAGCCGAGTGAGAAGGACCCGAGCGCGGCGTTGCTGCTGGCCGAGTGGTTCGCCGAGGCGGGCCTGCCCGACGGGGTGCTCAACGTGGTCAACGGCGACTCCGAGGCGGTCGACGCACTGCTGGAGCACCCGGAGGTGCGGGCGGTCTCGTTCGTCGGCTCCACCCCGATCGCCCGGTACGTCTACCAGCGCGGAACGGCCGCCGGCAAGCGGGTGCAGGCGCTCGGTGGGGCGAAGAACCACATGGTGGTGCTCCCGGACGCCGACCTGGACCTGGCCGCCGACGCGGCGGTCAACGCCGGGTTCGGCTCGGCGGGGGAGCGGTGCATGGCCATCTCGGTGCTGGTGGCGGTGGAGCCGGTGGCGGACGCGCTGGTCGAGCGGATCGCCCAGCGGGTGATCGGGCTGCGCACCGGCGACGGCCGACGGGGCTGCGACATGGGCCCGCTGGTCACCGCCGCGCACGCGGCGAAGGTCCGCTCCTACGTGGACGCCGGTGTCGGCGCCGGCGCGGTGCCGGTGGTGGACGGGCGGGACGTGACGCCGGACGGCGACCCGGACGGTTTCTGGCTCGGCCCGACCCTGTTCGACAGGGTGACCCCGGACATGTCGATCTACACCGACGAGATCTTCGGGCCGGTGCTGAGCGTGGTCCGGGTCGGCTCGTACGACGAGGCGGTGGACCTGGTCAACGCCAGCCCGTACGGCAACGGCACGGCGATCTTCACCAACGACGGTGGTGCGGCCCGGCGCTACCAGCACGAGGTGGAGGTGGGCATGGTCGGGATCAACGTGCCCATCCCGGTGCCGATGGCGTACCACTCGTTCGGCGGCTGGAAGTCGTCGCTCTTCGGTGACCTGCACGCGCACGGCGAGGACGGGGTGCGCTTCTTCACCCGGGGCAAGGTCGTCACCAGCCGCTGGTTGGATCCGCGGCACGGCGGGGTCAACCTGGGGTTCCCCACCCAGACCTGAGCAGTCGCAGCACGCCCGCCCCGGCCAGGTACGCCACCAGCGCCGGGGCGGGCGTGCGAGCGGCGCCGGGGCCCGCTGCGTACCCCTGGACGGTCGGGGTGATGACCCGGTGTCCGAAAACGACCATGGTGATGGCGAGCGCGCGGAGCGGGCCGACGTACCGCTCCCGCCCAGCCGGGGTGCGCTCGGTCGGTTGGCGCCGACGGCGCGTAGGCCCGGGTTGGGCGACCCGGCGACGGCTGGTGGTGATAACGGTTCGACCGTCAGGACTTGAAGTCCGAGCCCGGCTGTCGTAGAAATTCTTCAGCAACAGAGCATGAACTGAAGAGAATCACCGCGCCTCGCGCGGCGGACGCCTCCCCCCACAGACCGGCGACCCGCCCGACCCGACCCGAGGAGAACCCATGAACAGGCGTGACATCCTGCGGCGCAGCGCCGCCGCCGGCCTCCTGGCCACCCCCGCCGCCGGCCTGCTGTCCGGCTGCGCCACCGGCGGTGGCGGTGACAAGAACGATGCCGAGACCTACCAGGGCACCAAGAGCGCGCAGAACCCGCTCGGCGTGAAGGAGGACGCCCCTCTCGAGGTGGTGATCTTCGGCGGCGGGTTCGGTGAGGAGTACGCCAAGGCCCACGAGGCCCTGTACACCGAGAAGTACCCGAAGGCGAAGATCAAGCACTCCTCCACCCAGGAGATCAGCAAGACCCTCCAGCCGCGGTTCGTCGACGGCACCCCGCCGGACGTGGTCAACAACTCCGGCTCCGGCCAGATCGACTTCAACGGCCTGGTGAGCCAGAACGCCCTCGCCGGCCTCGACGACCTGCTGGCCGCCCCGAGCCTCGACATCCCCGGCAAGACGGTCAAGGACACGCTGCTGCCCGGCGCGGTAGAGGTCGGGTCCTACGACGGCAAGTTCCTGGTGCTCAACTACACCTACACCGCCTACGGCATCTGGCACTCCGCCAAGCTCTTCGCCGACCGCGGCTGGTCGTACGCGAAGACCTGGGACGATCACATCGCGCTCTGCAAGCAGATCAAGGCCGCCGGCATCGCCCCCTGGACGTACGCCGGCCTGCACCCGCGCTACATGAGCTGGCCGCTGATCTCCACCGCGATCAAACTCGGCGGCCCCTCGGTGGCGACCGCCATCGACAACCTGGAGCCGAACGCCTGGAAGTCCGACTCGATGCGGACCGCCGCCGACGCCTGGCACCAGATCGTCAAGGACAAGTACATCCTGGAGGGCTCGCCCGGCCTGGACCACAAGCAGTCGCAGACCGCCTGGTGCCAGGGCAAGGCCGCCTTCATCTCCTGCGGCTCCTGGCTGGAGAGCGAGCAGAAGGACGTCACCCCGGCCGGGTTCAACATGACCATCGCGCCGACGCCGAGCCTGGGCAGCGGCGACAAGTTGCCGTTCGAGGCGATCCGCGGCACCGCCGGGGAACCGTTCATGGTGCCGGCCAAGGCCCGCAACGTCGCCGGCGGTCTGGAGTACTTCCGGACCATGCTCTCCAAGAAGGGCGCCCAGGACTTCACGAAGAAGGTCGCCAGCCTCACCGTGGTCGCCGGCGCCACCGAGGGCGTCGAGCTGCCGTACGGGCTGAGCACCGTGGTCAAGGCCCTCGACGCGTCCGGCGCCAACGGCTTCAACTGGGTCTACAACAACTTCTACCGCAAGCTGGAGCGCAACCTCGTCGACGCCGCGTGCGGCGAGTTCTTCAGCGGCCGGATCGGCCCCGCGGAGTTCCTCGAACAGTGCCAGAAGGGCGCCGACTCGATCGCCCAGGACAGCTCGATCAAGAAGTACAAGCGAGCGGCCTGACCCGCCCGGCCGGTGGGGGAGAGGTCCGCCCCCACCGGCCGTACCCCGACGGAAAGGTCCCTCTCGTGAAACATGGCAAGTGGCCGCTGATCGTCACTTTCCTGGTGCCGCCGGTGCTGTTGTACGTGTTCTTCGTCGTCTCGCCGTACCTGCAGGCGTTCCAGATCTCCACCACCGACTGGCTCGGCTACTCGGCGGACGCCAACCCCGTCGGCCTGGCCAACTTCAAGACCCTCTGGCACGACGACTACGTGTGGAACGCGCTGAAGAACAACGCGATCCTGCTGGGTCTGGTGCCGGTGCTGACCATCGTGCTCGGGCTCTTCTTCGCCACCATGCTCGCCATGGGCGGGCGCAAGGGCAGCGCCGGCGTGACCGGCGTACGCGGGAGTGCGCTCTACCGCACCGTCTACTTCTTCCCCCAGGTGCTCTCCGTGGTGATCATCGCGCTGCTCTGGAAGGAGGTGTACCACCCCAACCAGGGGCTGCTCACCAGCGCCGCACACGCCGTCGGCCTGCCCGCGCCGACCTGGCTCGGCGACCCGGCGACCGCCTTCTGGTGCGTGCTGGCGGTGATGGTCTGGAGCAACGTCGGCTTCTACGTGGTGCTGTTCGGCGCGGCGATGTCGGCCGTGCCGAAGGAGATCTACGAGGCGGTGCTGCTCGACGGCGCGTCCCGGTTCACCACCCTGCGCCGGGTCACCCTGCCGCTGCTCTGGGACACCGTCCAGGTCGCCTGGGTCTATCTGGCCATCTTCGCCCTGGACGGGTTCATCCTCGTGCAGCTGATGACCAACGGCGGGCCGAACTTCTCCACCGACGTGATCGGCGTACGGATGTACGACACCGCCTTCGGCAGCGAGACCAAGTTCGGCTACGCCTCCGCGATCGGCGTGGTGATGTTCTTCCTGACCCTCTCGGTGGCGGTGCTGTCGCTGCGGGTCGGCCGGCGCGAACGGATCGAGTACTCGTGACCACTCTGGACCAGCCCACCGCGACCGCCCCGACCCCGGTCACCAGCGGGGACCGCCCGGTACGCCGGGAACTCGGCGTGGCCAACGCCCTCTCGCACGGCTTCCTGCTGCTCTGGGGCCTGCTCACCGTACTGCCACTGCTGTGGATGTTCATCAGCTCGTTCAAGACCAACGGTGAGATCCTCGCCGACCCGTGGGGGCTCCCCGGCGCGCTGCACCTGGACAACTGGGCGCGGGCCTGGACCGGCGCCCACATCGGCCGGTACTTCCTCAACAGCCTGGTGGTGGTGACCGGCTCGGTGAGCCTCACCATGTTGATGGGCGCCACCGCCGCGTACGTCTTCGCCAGGTACGAGTTCCGCGGCAGCCAGGTCGTCTACTACCTGTTCGTCGGCGGCCTCATGTTCCCGGTGTTCCTCGCCCTGGTGCCGCTCTTCTTCGTGGTCCGCAACGCCGGCCTCTTCAACACCTGGCTCGGGCTGATCCTCGTGTACGCGGCCTACTCGCTGCCGTTCACGGTGTTCTTCCTGACCGCGTTCTTCCGAACCCTGCCGACCTCGGTGGCGGAAGCCGCACTCGTCGACGGCTGCGGTCACTTCCGGCTCTTCTTCCGGGTGATGCTGCCAATGGCCCGTCCGGGACTGATCAGCGTGGCAATCTTCAACTTCCTCAGCCACTGGAACCAGTTCCTGCTGCCGCAGGTGCTGTTGCAGGGCGACGACTCCAAGTGGATGCTGGCGCAGGGGTTGTTCGCGCTCTCGGTCAGCCAGGGCTATGCCGGCGACTACGCTCGGCTCTTTGCCGGGCTGAGCATCGCGGTGCTTCCGGTGCTCGCGGTCTACGTGGCCTTCCAGCGGCAGGTGCAGGCGGGCCTCACCGCAGGGCAACTCAAGTAGGTACGTTCCTGCCTCCTCGCCGTCGGGTAGGCCCGTCGTCCTCCAGGCAACCCAGGTCTGACCGATCCTGATCGGTCGACGGCACTGCCCGACGTGCGCGCTGGCCGACGTGCGCTGGCCGACGTGCGCCGGCCCTGCGGCGCCGGTCGGCGTCGGCTCGGGGGCCGGCTCGGCTCCGACGAGCCAAGCCGGCCTGTCCCTCAGATCGCGAGGGCCCCGCCGTCCACCGGGAGGAGTACACCGTGGATGTGTGACGCCTCGTCACTGGCGAGGAAGATCACCGCCGCGGCGGTGTCCTGCACCGTGCCCGTACGCCTGTCCGGGTTGCTCTCGGCGAGCTTCTCCAGGAGGGGGCGGAGGTCTTCGTTTCCCTGCGTGATGGTGGGTCCGGGGGCGACGGTGTTCACCCGCACACCCTCGGCGGCCAACTCCGCGGCCCACGACCTCGTCAGCGAGTGCAGGCCTGCCTTGCTGGCGCCGTACAGCGAGGTGAACTTGATTCCATCCACGCCGCCGATCGAGCCGATGTTGATCACCGAGCCGCCGCCGTGTTCCACCATGCCGGGCACCAGGGCCGCCGTCAGGAGGAACGGGGCCTTGATGTTGACCTCCAGCACCAGGTCGATCTGTTCCTCGGTCGACTCCGTCATGGGGTGCGGCGGCACGAGAAAGGCCGCGTTGTTGACCAGGATGTCGATCGGCCGACCCGCCAGGGCCGTCGCCTCCTGTGCGAGGCGGCGGATCTCGGAGCCACCCGCGGAGAGGTCCGCCTCGACGAAGTGGGCGATGCCACCCTCCGCGACGATTCCGTCGACGATCTGGGCACCCTGCTCCGCGCCAAGCCCGGTCACGACCACGATGGCGCCCTCGCGGGCCATCGCCTCCGCCACACCGCGCCCAATTCCGCTGGTCGAGCCTGTGACCAGGGCAGCGCGCCCTTCGAGGCGTTTCATGTCGGTACCTCCGGTTCTTGCGGTGATGTCATGGGACGTGGGACGGCTGAACATCTCGTCAAGCCCATGGTTAATTGCTTGAACAAGCAAGGATAGCGGGTGATTCCCTGGCAGGTACGGGCTCTGGTGCAATGCCACCACTGGAGGGCGGGTGCCGAGACCGCATCCCCCGGAATCGGCGGTCGCGGCCGGGGCTACGGCTGCGACAAGTGCCGTCACCTGCTCAGGGTCGGGGCAGCCCGTGCGGATACGCCGTCGCGCGCCGGTGATCGCGGTCGTGTCGGGCGCCGCGCGCTGGTGATCGCGCTAAATCCTGGAAAGAGTCCCCTCGTCGCGGCCGGAGGGCACTACATCCTGGATCGAGTGCGATCATGCGCGGCGTGCGGCGTGCCGGGCGTGCGGCGCGGGGCGCGGGGCGCGATCATGCGGGGCGCACGCCCAGCGCTCGGGCTTCAGGGGGTGGGGAAGAGGCGGGCGTGCAGGGCGGCTGGGTCGGTCACCTCGGGTAGGCCGCGGGCGGCGAGCCAGGCTGCGGCGGCGGCCCCGTCTCCGGCGGTCCGCAGGGGCGCGTCCGGCCAGTGTCGCGCGATCTCGGCCCGGACGGCGGTGGCCAGCGGGGTGTCCGCGGTGAGCAGACCGCCGCCGAGCACGATCGGTGTCACCGCGCCGGCGGGGCGGATGCGGCTCACGCTCTCGGTGAGGTGCGCGGCGGCGTCGGTGATCAGCTCGGTGGCGACCGGGTCGCCGTGGGTGGCGGCGTCGACGACAAGCGGCGCGAGCCGGGCCAGTTCGATGGGGGGTCGACGGGTCACCGTCTGGATGGTGGCGTCGACGGTGTCCCGGGGGCGGGCGGCGATGTCCGCGCTGCCCAGGAGTTCGGTGAGCACGGTCGTGGCCAGCCCGCCAAGCCCACGGCCGGTGTCCAGGTCGGCGAGCAGCCGGCGTACCGCTTCCCGGCCGAGCCAGAAGCCCGAGCCGGCGTCGCCGAGGAGCCAGCCGTGGCCGTCGGCGATCCGGTCGAGCCGCAGCTCGTGGACGTGCGCGGTGATCGCCCCGGTGCCGGCGATGAGGATGGTTCCGTCCGGGGCGGCGGTGCCGGAGGCGTACGCGACCAGGGCGTCGCCGTGCACCTCGTACGGGCAGCGCAGGCCGGCGTCGTGCCAGGCCTGGTCGAAGGCGGCCCGCCCGGCCGGGTCGGCGAGCAGCCGGCCGGCTCCGGCGAGCCCGATGGTGCCGGCGGCCACCCGGGTCGGGTCGAGGCCGGTGAGCGCCTCGCGGAGCGCGGTCAGCAGTTCGGCGGCGGCGCGTTCGGCACCGTGACTCGTGGGGTTGCCGCCGCCCGCGCGGCCGGCGCCGACGCGTTGCCCGGTGAGGGTGAGGACGGTCGCCCGGGTGGACGTACCGCCGACATCGAGACCCACCACGACGGTGTCGGACATCGGCACGGGTCTCCTTGCGCGGAACGGCGATCTGGCTTGTTCATGCTGGTCGGCGGCGTCGTGCGGGGCAAGTTGTGGCGGGCGTGAGGGGCTGTGCAGCAGGTAACAGTTTGAAAACTTCGCCCACAGTCTTGACACAGAGGGCCCTTCAGTAAGAACTTTTACCACTAACAGTTAACAGTCTTTTCGGAAAGCGGAGGCAGCTCATGGTTGATCACGAGGTGGACACCGCCGCGGGGACCGCGGTGGTCGACGCCGACGTGCTCGACCGGAGGGCCTCGGCCTCCGACGGGGTGCTGGCCCGGGTCCGCAACGGCCTCGGCGAGTTGACCGGCGCCCTGCGCCGGGTCGCCGAGCACGTGCTCAGCGACCCGGAGGCCGCCGCCCGGTCCACCATCGTGGAGCTGGCCGAGCGCAGTGGCACCTCACCGGCGACCATCACCCGCTTCTGCCGGGCGATGGGCTTCGAGGGGTACGCGGACCTGCGGTTGGGCATCGCGTCCGAGACCGGCCGGGCCCGCTCGGCCGGCTGGACCGTCGACATCGGACGGGAGATCCAGCCGAGCGACCCGCTGGCCCGGGTGCTCGACCAGATCATGGCCGCCGACACCCGGGCCATGCACGACACCGCCACCCTGCTCGACCTCGCCGAGGTGGAGCGGGCCGCGGTGGCGATCGCCGGCGCCAGCCGGGTGAACATCTTCGGCGCCAGCGGCAGCGCCCTGGTCGGCGAGGAGATGCAGTTCAGCCTGCATCGCATCGGGGTTGCGGCGTGGGCGTGGAACGACGTGCACGAGGGGCTGGCCAGCGCCGCGTTGCTGCGATCGGGGGACGTGGCGCTCGGCATCTCGCACACCGGGCAGACCCGGGAGACGATCGAGATGCTCGCCGAGGCGGGCAGCCGGGGCGCCACCACGCTCGCGCTCACCGGCTTCCCCCGTTCGCCGTTGGCCGAGCTGGCCGACATCGTGCTGCTCACGGCCAGCCAGGCGACCACCTTCCGGCCGGACGCGCTCTCCGCCCGGCACCCCCAGCTGGTGGTGCTCGACCTGCTCTACATCGCCGTCGCCCAACGCACGCACGACCGCGCGCACGCGGCCTTCCGGCGGACCGCGCAGGCCGTCGACGGGCACAAGGCAGCGAAGGGAGCCCATTCATGATCAGCGCCCAGGGGTACGCGGACGCCGTCCGCCCGGTGCTCGACCGGCTGCTCGACTCGGAGGCCGACGGGATCACCCGGGCCGCCGACCTGATCGCCGACAGCCTGCGCGACGGCGGTGTGCTCCAGGCGTTCGGCGCGGGGCACTCGGAGGCGTTCGCCGCCGAGCTGGTCGCCCGGGCCGGCGGGTTGGTCCCCACCAACCGGCTCTCGGTACGGGACCTGGTGATGCACGGTGACGCCCCGCGCGACGTGCTCGCCGACCCCAAGCTGGAACGTGATCCCTCCATCGCCCACCAGATCTACGCGCTAGCGGCGCCTCAGCCGCGCGACGTGTTCGTGGTGGCGTCCCAATCCGGCATCAACGGCTCGGTGGTCGAGCTGGCGGCGCTGGTTACCGAGCGCGGTCACCCGTTGATCGCGGTCACCTCGGTCGAGCACACCGCACGGGTGGCTCCACGGCACCCGTCCGGGCATCGGCTCGCCGACCTCGCCGACGTCGTGCTGGACAATGGCGCGCCGTACGGCGATGCACTGCTGCCGCTCGAGGGCGGCGGCGCGGTCTGTGCGGTCTCCTCGGTCACCACGGCGCTGCTGGCGCAGCTGCTGACCGCGGAGGTCGTACGACGGTTCCACCAGGCCGGGGAGGTACCCCCTATCTACCTCTCCGCCAACGTCCCCGGCGGGGACGAGCACAACCTCGCCCTCGAGTCGCGGTACGCCGGACGTCTCCGGCGTACCGCATGACCCGAATTCCACAAGGAGAGACGACGATGTCGATTACCCCCGAACACCCGGCCGCACTCGACCGTCGCACGGTGCTGCGTCGCGCCGCCGCCGTGGGCATGCTCGCCACTCCGGCCATCGGCCTGCTCAGCGCCTGCGCCACCAGCGGCAGCGACGGTGACAGCGAGCAGGTCGCCGGCGGCACCAAGAGCGAGAAGAACCCGCTGGGCGTCAAGGAGGACGCCGCGATCGAGGTGGTCATCTTCAACGGTGGCTACGGCGAGAAGTACGCCACCGACGTGCACGAGCCGCTGTACAAGACGGCGTTCCCCAAGGCGGAGATCAAGCACCAGGCCACCCAGGCCGTCTCCACCGTGCTCCAGCCGCGGTTCGCCTCCGGCAACCCGCCGGAGTTCGTGAACAACTCGGGCGAGAAGTTCCTCGACTTCGGTGCGCTCGTCAACGACGGCCAGCTGCAGGATCTCACCGAGCTGTGGGACGCGCCGTCGGTCGACGACCCGAGCAAGAAGGTCCGCGACACCGTCATCCCGGGCATCGTCGAGCAGGGCATGTTCAGTACGGCCGACGGGCAGCGCAAGCCCTTCGTCCTGTACTACGTGTCGACCGTCTACGGCATCTGGTACTCGGGCAAGCTCTTCAAGGACAACGGCTGGACCGCGCCCACCAACTTCGACCAGTTCAAGGCGCTCTGCGAGCAGATCAAGGCCAAGGGCATCACCCCGTACGGCTACGCCGGGGCGAACGCGGCCTACTACCAGTGGAACGTGATCCTCACCCAGGCCGCGAAGATCGGCGGCGCCGACGTCCTGAAGAACATCGACAACCTGGAGGACGGCGCCTGGAAGCAGGACGCTGTCAAGCAGGCCGCGGAGGCATGGGCGGAGATCGGCGCGAAGTACTCGGACAAGAGCTTCGAGGGGCTCAAGCACACCGACGTGCAGCTGCGGCAGAACCAGGGCAAGGTCGCCTTCTACCCGTCCGGCGACTGGCTGGAGAACGAGCAGAAGAAGGACACGCCGGCGGGCTTCACCTACCAGCTCATGCCGGTGCCCAGCCTCACCGCGTCGGACAAGCTGCCGGCGGCCGCTATCCGGGCGGCCGGTGGCGAGGGATACTTCGTTTCGTCCAAGAGCAAGAACCCGCGTGGCGGCCTGGAGTACATGCGCCAGATGCTGTCGAAGGCGGGCGCGCGGGGCTTCACCGAGACCGTCGGTGCGGCCACTGTCGTGCCGGCCGGCAGCGAGGGCTTCCAGTTCCCGCCGGGTGTGGCCAGCGCGCAGGTGGCCCTGAAGGCAGCCGGTAAGGACGTGTTCAACATGCTCTTCGACAACTGGTACAAGGAGCTCGACACGGAGGCGCGTACCGCCACCAACGAGCTGATGTTCGGCCGGATCAAGGCGGACGCCTTCGTGGAGCGGATCCAGAAGCGCGCCGACGCCATCAAGAAGGACAGCTCCGTCACCAAGTTCAAGCGCTGATCGATCGGAGCTAGGGTCATGCGGCACGGCAAGTATCCATTCGTGGTCGGGTTCCTGTTCGCCCCGGTCGCGCTGTACGTGACATTCGTGATCTGGCCGTACGCGCAGGCGTTCCAGATCTCGATGACCAACTGGCGGGGGCTTTCCGCCCCGCAGTGGGTGGGCTTCGACAACTACCGGAGGCTGCTCGACGACGGCGCCTTCTGGAAGGCGGTCCAGCACCACGGCGTACTGCTGCTTGCCCTGCCGCTGATCACCATTGCCATCGCCCTGTTCTTCGCCTTCCTGCTCAACGTGGGCGGCAAGAGCAGCGGTGGTCAACGCCAGGGGGTCTGGGGGGCGAAGTTCTACCGGGTGGTGTTCTTCTTCCCCCAGGTCCTGGCGGTGGCCATCATCGCGGTGTTGTTCCAGATGGTGTACCGGCCGAACGAGTCCGGCCTGATCAACGGCGTGCTGATGAAGTTCGGCCTGGAGCCGGTCCTCTTCCTCATCAAGCCGAACCTGGCCCTCTGGTCGATCATCGCGGTGCTGGTGTGGCAGGCGGTCGGCTTCTACGTGGTGCTCTTCTCGGCGGGGATGGCGTCCATCCCCGGTGAGATCTACGAGGCCGCCGAGATGGACGGGGCGACGAAGGTGACCCTGTTCTTCCGGGTCACCCTGCCGCTGCTGTGGGACACCCTCCAGGTGGCCTGGGTGTACCTCGGGATCGCGGCGTTCGACGCGTTCGCCATCGTGGCGGTGCTCTCGGTGGACGGTGGCGGCCCGGACGGCGCCACCACCGTGCTGGCCATGGAGATCTACCGCAACGCGTTCGTCTACTCGAAGTACGGCTACGCCTCGGCGATGGGCGTGGCGCTGTTCTTCCTCACCCTCACGTTCGCGGCGCTGACGCTGCGGCTCACCAAGCGGGAAAGCGTGGAGTACTGATGAATCCGCAGTCGACGCTGCCGCCGACGCCGGCGGCGCTGCCGCCGAAGACCGGTGACCCGTCCGCCCCCGCCGGGCCGGGGCCCAGGGGCCCCCGCTCGGAGGTACGGTTCTTCGCCGGCCTGGGGCACGTCGCGCTCGCCGTGTGGGCGGTGATCGTGATCGTGCCGATCCTCTGGACCTTCCTCGCCGCGTTCAAGAACACCAGCGAGATCTTCAGCAGCCCGTGGACGCTCCCGGCCGAGCTGCGCTGGGAGAACTTCGGGCGGGCCTGGACCAAGGCGCACGTGGGGCGGTACTTCCTCAACAGCGTGATCGTGGTGTCGTGCAGCACGTTCCTCACCATGCTGCTCGGCTCGATGGCCGCGTACGTGCTGGCCCGCTACAAGTTCTGGGGCAACCGGGCGATCTACTTCCTCTTCGTCTCGGGGTTGGCCTTCCCGGTCTTCCTGGCCCTGGTGCCGCTGTTCTTCGTGGTGAAGAACCTGGGTCTGCTGGACACGCACACCGGCGTGGTGCTGGTCTACACCGCGTACTCGTTGCCGTTCACGGTGTTCTTCCTGGCCGCGTTCTTCAAGACGCTGCCGTCGTCGGTGGCCGAGGCGGGGATGATCGACGGCTGTGGGCACAGCCGGCTGTTCTTCCAGGTGATGATGCCGATGGCGAAGCCGGGCCTGATCAGCGTCGCGATCTTCAACATCATCGGTCAGTGGGCGCAGTACCAGCTTCCGTTGGTGCTGCTCTCCAACGCCAAGGACAAGTGGGTGCTCACCCAGGGCATCGCCGACATCTCGGTCAACGCCGGTTACGAGGCGGACTGGTCCGGGCTGTTCGCCGCGCTGACCATCGCCATCCTCCCGATGATCATCGTGTACGCGGTCTTCCAGCGTCAGATCCAGGCCGGCCTCACCTCCGGCGCGGTGAAGTAGGGCGCCTCACCGCTCGTCCACACGGGTGTGCCAGGAGCGCCACAGGGCGGCGTACGCGCCACCGGCCGCGACCAACTCGTCGTGGCTGCCGATCTCCGTGATCCGGCCGTCCGCGAGCACGGCGACCCGGTCGGCGTCGTGCGCGGTGTTGAGCCGGTGCGCGATAGCGATGACGGTCCGCCCGACCAGCACGGCGGCCAGCGCACGCTCGGTCCGTCGGGCGGTGGACGGGTCGAGCGCGGCGGTCGCCTCGTCCAGGATCAGCGTGTGCGGGTCGGCGAGCACCAACCGGGCCAGCGCGAGCTGCTGGGCCTCGGCCGCACCGAGCTGACGGGCCCCGTCGCCGAGCTGGGTGTCCAGGTCGTCGGGCAGCTCGGCGTACCACTCGGCGCCCACGGTGAGTAGCGCGGCGCGCATCTGTTCGTCGGAGGCGTCGGGCGCGGCGAAGGAGAGGTTGTCGCGTACCGAGCCGATGAAGACGTGGTGCTCCTGGGTGACCAGGGCGATCCGGCGGCGTCGCTCCGCCGGGTCGAGGTCGGTGACCGGGCAGCCGCCGATGCTGACGACGCCGTGCCGCGGCGCGTCGATCCCGGCCAGCAGCCGGGCCAGGGTCGACTTGCCGGCGCCGGACGGCCCGACGACGGCCAGCCGCTCACCGGGCTGCACCTCCAGGTCGATGCCGTGCAGCACGTCCGGCCCGTCGTCGGAGTAGGAGAACCGCGCCCCCCGCACGACGAGCCGCTCACCCCGTGAGGAGGCGGTCGTGCCGGGTGGTTCCGGTGGGACCATGCCGACGCCGAGCAGCCGGGCGTACGACGCGAAGCCGCGTTGCGCCTGCTCCGTCCACTGCAACAGCCGGTCCAACGGGTCGATCGCCTGTTGCAGGTAGAGCGCGGCGGCGACCACCGCGCCGAGCGACACCATGTCCCGGGAGAGCAGGTAGCCCCCGACGAGCAGGACCATGGCGACCGGCAGCGGGTAGCTCGCCTCGACGACCGAGAAGAACACGGTCCGCAGCGCGAGGGTCGCCCGGCGGGCCCGCCACACCAGGGTGACGCGGGTGGTGCCGTGCCGGACCCGGTCGTCGGTCAGCCGCAGCGCCTCCACCGTGCGCGCGCCCTCGGCGGTGGTGGTCAGCGTCTCGGTCAGCTCGGCTGCCGCCGCGCCCTCGGCGAGGTACGCCGAGCTGGCCCGGCGCAGGTACCAGCGGGTCACCGCCACGATCGACGGGAGCCCGGCCAGCGCGGCCAGCCCGAGCAGCGGGTGCAGCAGGAAGACCGCGCCGAACAGCAACGTCAACTGCACCGTGGCGATGACGATGGTGGGCACCACGTCCCGGACGGTCGTGCCGACCGTCGACACGTCGACGGAGCTGCGGGTGGCCAGGTCACCGGCGCCGGCGCGTTCGACAACCGAGACGGGCAGCCCGAGGACCCGGGAGACGAACTCCTCGCGCAGCTCGGCGACGGCCCGTTCGCCGAAGCGGTGGCCGGCGTACTGGGCGTACCGGGAGAGCAGGGCGCTGACCAGGACGCAGCCGGCGATGGCCAGTGCCAGCCGGTCCACGGTGGCCACGCCCGCGCCCGCGGTGACCCGGTCGACGATGGTGCCCAGCAGCCACGGCGGGGCGAGCCCGGCGACCGCGGCGGCGCTGTGCAGCGCCAGCACGACCCCGACGGCGCGCCGGTGCCGGCTGATCATGTCCCGTAGGGCCCGGCGGACGGTGCCGCGGTCGGCCACCGGCAGCCGGCTCACCGGTACGCCTCCTCGCTGCCGCGGGCCACCAGGTGCCGGTAGGCCGGGTCGGTGTCGAGCAGGTCGGGGTGGCTGCCGGTGGCGGTGATCCGGCCGGCGCTCAGGTGCGCGACCAGGTCGGCCCGGCCGAGTAGCAGCGGTGACGTGGTGATCACCACGGTGGTCCGTCCGGCCCGTGCGGCCCTCAGCCGCTCGGCGATGCGTGCCTCGGTGTGCGCGTCCACCGCCGAGGTCGGGTCGACGAGGATGAGCACCTCCGGCTCGCTGTGCAGCGCCCGGGCCAGGCGGACCCGTTGGCGCTGACCGCCGGAGAGCGTCCGGGCGCGGGCCTCGATCGGGGTGTCCAGTCTGGCGGGCAGGGCGTCGACGATGTCCTGCGCCGAGGCGGTCCGCACGGCCGCGCTCATCCGCTCGTCATCGTCGTCGGCGCCGGCGCGCAGGATGTCGCGCAGCGTCCCGGCGAAGAGGTAGGAGTCGTGGTCGGCGACGAGGATCCGCGCGCGGACCTCGTCCAGGGCGACCTCGCGCAGCGGCACACCACCCCAGGTGACGCCGCTGGCCACGTACCGGCCGAGCCGGTCGGCCAACGCCACGGCCGCCGCCGGATCGTCTGCCGCCACGCCGGTCAGCTGGCCGGCGCGTACGGTCAGGCCGGTCACCGGGTCGTGCAGGTCGGCCGGGCCGTCCGGCGCTCCCGGGTCGTCCGGCCGGCGGGCCTCGGGCACGGCGCCCGGCCACCGCCGACCCGGGCCACCGACGTCGTCCGGTGTCACGGTGAGCAGGTCGGCGATCCGTCGGGCGGCGACCCGACCGCGGATGAGCTGGTAACTGCCCTCCAACAGAAACCAGACCGGCACGATCAGGGTGGCCACGTAGCCGTAGACGGCGACCAGCTCGCCGATCGTGACGTCACCGGTCACCGCCATCCGGGCCGTCAGCCACACCACCGCCGCCAGGAACAACCCGGGGATGGCGACGGTCGCCGCGTCGATCCAGCTGTTGACCGCGCCGACCCGGTAGCCCTCGGCGCGCAGCTCCTGGGACCGGGCCGCGTAGCGCCGGGCGAACAGGTCCCGACCGCCCACCCCGGCGAGCACCCGCAGCCCGGCCACGATGTCGCCGGATCGGGCGGTGAGCGCGCCCTGTTGCCGGCGGTAGACCGATTCGACCTGCTCCAGGCGGCGCAGCAGCGGCCCCACGACCAGACCGACCGCCGGCACCCCCACCAGCACGCACAGCGCGAGCATCGGGGAGATCGACCAGAGCACCACGGCGATCACCCCGTACGCGACGACCGCGCCGACGCCCGGCCCGGTCAGCGTCAGCACCTGCGCCGTCCAGTCGATGTCGGAGCCGCCGATGGTGGACACCTCGCCCGCCCCGACCCGGCGGGGCAGCACGGCGCCGATGCGGGACAGGTGGCGCAGCAGGACCTCCGCCGAGCGGGCCTTGGCGTCCTCCCGGATGAAGGTCATCGTGCGGTGCCGCATGATGCCCAGGTAGGACAGGCCCACGCCCGCGACGACGATGGCCGCGACCCAGAGCGCCAGGGCCTGGGTGTCGCGTTCGCGTAGCCCGTCGTCGACGGCGCGGGCGATCAGGTAGGGCCGGGCCGAGAGCCCGATCATCCAGGCCGTGCCGATCAGGCTGCCGCGCAGCACCCGCCAGGGTTGGCAGCGGACCAGCCACCAGAGGTATCGCATCGGACCCCGGGTGTCGGGGGTGCCAGGATCGGAGTGCGGGATCTGCGGAGGCACCCGGTCACGCTACCGACCGGCCCCGACACCGCACCGACCCGGCGGCGGTGAGGTGCGCCTCCGTTTCTGTCGGATGGGAGAGGCAGAATCACGTTCGTGCTGGTGGCGGTGGTGTCCGACGAGCGGGGTGGGGGAGTGCTGTGCCCGCTGGACGCCGCCGGCCGGCCGACCGGCCCGCCCGAGGCCGTCACCGATCTGGTCGCCGCGGTCGCCGCCCGCGAGGCCGCCGCGCACCCGCGCTGGGTCTGGTCGAGCGCCGTGGCGGTCTACCCGACGCTGCTGCGCGCCGGCGTCCGGGTCGATCGGTGTCACGACGTGGAGTTGACCGAGGCGTTGCTGCTCGGGCACGCGGGCCGCTGGGGCGAGCCTCGCTCGCTGGCCGCCGCGTGGGCCCGGCTGACCGGCGCGGCGGTGCCGCCGGACCCGCCGCCGCGCGCCGCCGCGCCGCCCGGGCACGGGCAGGGCGCGCTCTTCGACACCCTGCCCGGTCCGCCGGGCCCGGGCATCGAGGCACTGACCCAGGTGTACGCCGACCAGCTCGCCCGTGTCGCGGCGACCGAGCACCCCGGCCGGTTCCGGCTGCTGGTGGCCGCCGAGTCGGCCGGCGCGCTGATCGCGGTGGAGATGGGCGTCGCCGGGCTGCCCTGGCGGGCCGACGTGCACAACGAGATCCTGCACGAGCTGCTCGGTGAGGCTTCCCCGGTCGGTGGGCCGCCACGCCGACTCGCCGAGTTGGCCGCCCGGATCGCCGACGCGCTCGGCGTACGCGGCCTGCACACGGACTCCCCGGCCGAGCTGCTGAAGGCGTTCGCCCGGGTCGGGGTGGAGCTGCCCAACACCCGGGCCTGGGTGCTGCGCGGGGTGGACCATCCGGCGGTGCCGCTGGTGCTGGAATACAAGGAGCTCTATCGGATCTGGACGGCGCACGGCTGGGCCTGGCTCGATCAGTGGGTGCGGGGTGGCCGGTTCCAACCGGAGTACGTGCCGGGTGGTGTCGTCTCCGGCCGGTGGGCCACCCGGGGTGGTGGCGCGTTGCAGATTCCCAAGGTGATCCGGCGGGCGGTGGTGGCCGATCCGGGCTGGCGGTTGGTGGTCGCCGACGCCGGCCAGTTGGAGCCTCGGGTGCTGGCCGCGGTCTCCGGCGACGCCCGGTTGGCGGCGGCGGGCGGCGCCGGCGACCTCTACGCGGCCCTGGCCCGGGACTCGTTCGGCGGCGACCGGGCCAAGGCCAAGGTGGCCCTGCTCGGGGCGATGTACGGGCAGACCGGCGGGGCGGCGGTGCCCGCGTTGGCGGTGCTGAAGCGCAGCTACCCGACGGCGTTCGGTTACGTCGAGGCGGCCGCGCGCACCGGTGAGACGGGTGGGCTGGTGCGGTCGTGGCTGGGGCGGACGTGCCCGCCCGGCTCGGCCGGGTTCGGTGATCTCGACGACGAGCCCTCCGCTTCGGAGGGGGCGGCAGATCCGCACAGTCCACGGGCGCGTGCCGCCCGGTCCCGGGGGCGCTTCACCCGCAACTTCGTCATCCAGGCCACGGCGGCGGAGTGGGCGTCCACGTTGCTGGCCACGTTGCGGACGGAGTTGTCCGGCACCGACGCCGAGTTGGTCTTCTTCCAGCATGACGAGGTGGTCGTGCACGCGCCCGCCGGTCAGGCGGACGCGGTCGCGGAGGCGGTCAACCGGTCCGGCGAGCGCGCCTCGGCGCTGCTCTTCGGTGCGACGCCGGTCCGGTTTCCGCTGGATCTGTCCATCGTCGACTGCTACGCCGACGCGGTCTGACCGACGGAGTGTCCGCGTCGGGAGATGCCGGTCGTGTAACGGTTGTGCTATTTCTCCTTTTCGCCCCGCCACCCCCGGCTGGCCGTCCTCGTTGCAGTGTCCGTAGGAGGGGATGGATCGGTCACGGTCCGTCCCGTGCTGGAGGGGGCGCAGCTGAACGGGATCGCAGGAATGATCATCGCCGCAGGCGGGGGACGACGGATCGGTGGTCCCGAGGCGCTGCTGCACCAGGGCGATAAACCCCTGGTCAACCAGATGATCGACACGATGACCGAGGCGGGCTGCGAGCAGATCGTGGTCGTCCTGGGTGCCGCCGCCGAGCAGGTCCAGGAGACCGCCGACCTGGGCAAGGCCACCGTTGTGATCAACAAGGCGTGGGGCACCGGAGTCGGCTCGTCCATCCGGGCCGGCCTGGCCGCCATGGACGACGAGGGGATCGAGGCGGTGGTGGTGGTCCCGGTCGACATGCCGGGCCTGACCGCCGAGGCGGTCAGCCGGGTGGCCGCGCTGCCGTACCCGGACGTGCTGGTCTGCGCCACCTACGACGGGTTGCGCGGCTACCCGATGCTGTTCGGTCGCCGGCACTGGCCCGGCATCGCCACCCTGGCCAGCGCCGACGTGGGTGCCCGACCGTACCTGTTGGCGCACAAGGACCAGATCGTCGACATCGCCTGCGACTCGGTGGCCGACGGCAGCCGGGTCGACACCCCGGAGCTGATGGAGATGTACGGCCTGACGGTCCCGCCGCAGCGCGTCGGGGTCTGAGGCGGACTGGGTATCCGTACGGATGCGTCGGGCCGTCCAGCGGCGATACTCGTTGCCATGCGTCGACTCGTCACCGCTCTGCTGTGCCTGGCCGCGCTCGTCAGCTGCGCCAGGCCGGGCGAAGTGCCCGTGCGGGCCGGCCCAGCCGCGGACGACGGTTGGGTCACTTACCAGGCTGATGTCACGGCCGTCCGGGTCAGCGCGGACCCGCGCGCGCTCGTGCTGACCGTGGCGCTGCTGGGCGACGCCGACGGTTGCTCCCGGAACCCGCGAATCACCTACTTCACCGAGGAGAACAACCGCGTTTACGCCAACGTGGTGCAGGATTCGCGCCTGTCCGAGGTGGTCGGGGCCTGCCCCACCCACACGCCGGGCGAGGTGACGTTGACAGCGCCGGGGCAGATCGCCGGCCGGGTCGTCGTGTTGAACCAGGAGCCCTGGAAACGCGACGGCGCCGAGTACCACCGCTGCGACCCGACGTTCGGTTGCGATCCGATGCCGACGGACCGCTGCGACCCGGCGTGGGTCAGCGTCGCGGTCCGCGGCATGGACGTCTCCCGGCACTCCACCGGATCGGTCGAGGGCTGCGACGGCACCTGGTTGGTCATGACGGTCCCGTTCGATCCGGTGCCGTGCGGTGCTGAGGCGCGGCCCGGCTGCGACGCGTCGGTCAACGTTCGCCGGTACTTCCTGCGGTGGGCCGGCCAGGGCGGCTGGGCGACGATCGCCAACTCGACGAGGGCCGGCTGTGGAGATGTCCGCGCCACCGAGCCGACGTTCCCGAGCAGGCTCTGCGCCGACCTGCCCCGACCGTGATCGCGGTGCCTCCCCGGCGGCTGCGGGTCGAGCCGACCGGCCAGCCGCTTGGCCACCGCGGCGGGGCGCGGTCCGAATCAGGTCTGGCGGCGGGTGGTCGCGCGCACCACGACGCGCCAATCGTGGCGTGTTGATGCCGTGGCGGGGCGTCCCAGCGCCGTACGGGCACAGTGCGCGCCCTGCTCGCGCAGGGACTGTGCCAGGGTGGTCAGTCCGGCGTCCGTAGCCGCGTCGGAATCGTCCCAGCCCGTCAATGCGACGTCGTCGGGGACGCGTAGGCCGGCGCTCGCCACGGCGCGCAGCGCACCCAGGGCGAGTTCGTCGCTCATCGCGGCGATGGCGTCCGGTGGGTCGGTGCCCCGGAGCAGTTCGGCGACGAAGGTCTCGCCCTCGGCGATGTGGTTGATCGGACAGACGGCCAGTCGCAGGTCCTCGACTCGCTGACCCGAGTGGGTCCAGGCGTCCCGGAACCCCTCCCACCGGTGCCGGGTCACCGGAAACCTCACCTCCGGCTCCTCGTCGCCGGTGAGCAGGTGGCGGGCGCGGCTCCGATCGAGCGGAAAGCCGAGCACGAGCGGGCGTCGGGCCTCGGCGAAGGCCACCCGTCCGACCGCGGCGGCAGCGGCCCGGTCATCGATGCCGATCACCGGTAGGTCCCGCCGGTGCGGGCCGGCGTGCACCACCGCGGGCAGGCCGGTGTCGGCGACGGCGTCCAGAACCGGGTCGTCGTCGCTGGTGGTCCAGACGACGAAGCCGTCCACGGCTGCCTGCGCGACGCGCTCGGCGTCGGAGGGTGCGCCCGTGATCGGGACCAGGGTGAGTCCGACGCCTTCGGCGGCGCACACGTCGGAGACCCCGGCAAGAAAGCGTGCCGCCTGCGGATCGTCGAAGGCATAGCTCAACCGCTCACCGAGCACGACGCCGAGCGTGCCGACCCGCCCACGGCGCAACCCGCGGGCCGCTGGGTGCGGCCCGGGATAGCCCAGCTTCCGCGCTGCCGCGCGCACCTTCTCCGCAGTCTCCGCGGAAACCCTTCCCGGCTGGGAGTAGGTGTAGGAAACCGTCATCGGCGAGACGCCGGCAGCGCTTGCCACCTGGCGCAGCGTCGGCCGCCTGGGGTTGCCTGCGGGGCGGGTCATGGCACAGACTCTATCTGTGTATCGATACACAACGCGGCGGCAGGCCGCGACCGAGACCGAGACGTTCGTACGGGATGCGCCGACCGTGCTGTCGTACGCCGCCCTGGGTTGCTGGACGTTCTGGCTGTACGCCTTCGGGCCGGCGCTGACCCTCCTGCGCGAGGAGTGGGGGTTTTCCTACACCCTGCTCGGCGTCTACGAACTCCTCCTGGCGACCGGCGCTGCCCTCGCCGCGATGGGGTTCGTGTGGGCGGCTCGCCGTCTGGCCAGGGGTGTGCTGTTGTGGTGCTCGGCCCTCGCCACGGTCGTCGGTGCGGGTCTGTTCACCCTTGGCGGGGCCGTGCCGGCCACCCTGCTCGGAGCCGTGGTGCTCGGCCTTGCCGGGACCACGATGCTCACCGTGGTTCAGGCGGTTCTGTCCGACCGACACGGTGATCGGCGCGACCGGGCGTTGACCGAGGCCAACGTGGGCGCGGGCGCCTCCGCGGTGTTCGCCCCGCTGATCCTCGGCGTGCTGGCGGCCAGCGCGGTGGGCTGGCGCGCCACGTTCGCGTTGCCGGCCGCCGTCCTCCTGGTGCTGTACCTGCGCTACCGCCACCAACCGCTACCGGCGGTGCCTCAGCCCGCCGCGGCGAAGGGCGCCGGAGGCTTGCCGCTGGCCTGCTGGCTGTTCGCCGTACTGACCGCGGTCAGTTCGGCGATCGAGTTCTGCCTGGTGTACTTCGGACCCCAGATGCTCATCCACGCCGGCATGTCCGCCACCGCCGCCAGCACCGCGCTGAGCAGCAACTACCTCGGTATCCTGATCGGGCGCCTGCTCGGCGCGCGGCTGACCCGCCGTCCCGGTCGCGGTGTCGTGTTGCTGTACGCCTCACTGGCGGTCACCGGCCCCAGTTTCGTCCTGTTCTGGCTGACCGACCAGCCGTTCCTCGCCGTCCTCGGGCTGTTCCTGTGCGGGCTGGGAATCGCGAATCTCTATCCACTCTCGCTCGCCCTCACCCTCGGCGCGGCCGGCGGACACGAGGACCGGGCCAACGCCCGCTCGCAACTGATCCTCGGCGTGGTCGCCGGCGTCTCGCCCTTCCTGCTCGGCAGCCTGGCGGACCAGTACGGGCTGGTCACCGCCTTCGCCCTCGAGCCGGTACTGATCGGCATCTGCCTCCTGATGCTGTGGGGCGGGCTTCGTGCCCGCCGCAGCAACGCCTGAGACGGACGCCGTTCCCGGTGACAGTCGGGTGCGTGGCGGTCGGGGTGCCGGAACGACGTCGCCGCCACCAACCCTGAACGGGCGGGTGACGGCGACGCGCAATCGGTCGGTCAGTCCTGCGCCTGGTCCAGCTCACCGGTGGCGGCGAGGCGCTGGTACCAGTGGGCGCTGTCCTTCCAGGTGCGTACCTGGGTGTCGTAGTCGACCCGGATGATCCCGAAGCGACGGTCGTAGCCGTAGCCCCACTCGAAGTTGTCCAGCAACGACCAGACGAAGTAGCCGCGGACGTCCGCGCCCTGCGCGCGGGCGTCGGCCATCGCGCCGATGTGGCGACGCAGGTAGTCGATCCGCCGGTCGTCGTGGATCCGGCCGTCGGCCGACACCACATCGTCGAACGCCGCGCCGTTCTCGGTGATCATCATGGGCTGGCTGGGGTATTCGCGCTGGAGGCGCAGCAGCAGCTCGGTCAGCGCCGGCGGGTCGATGTTCCAACCCATCGCCGTGTACGGGCCGGGCTGCGGCAGGAAGTCGACGTTGTCCGCGGCGACCCACGGCGTGGACGTCGACGCGCCGTGCCCGTCGGCGTCGGAGCGGGCCGACACCCCGTCCCAGGCCCGGACCAGGGTGCTGGAGTAGTAGTTGACCCCGAGCACGTCCAGCGGCACCGCGATCAGCTTCTCGTCGCCCTCGCGGACGAACGACCAGTCGGTGACGGAGGCGGTGTCGGCCAACAGGTCGGCCGGGTACTCCCCGTCCAGCATCGGGCCGAGGAACGCCCGGTTCGCCAACGCGTCGATCCGCCGGACCGCGTCCTGGTCGGCGGCCGAGTCGGACGCGCCCCGAATCACGTGCAGGTTCAGTGTCACCGACAGCTCGGCGGACGGGGCCAGCTCCCGGACCACCCGGCCGGCCAGGCCGTGCGCGAGGTTGAGGTGGTGCACCGCGGCCAGCGCCGCCGCCGGCTCGGTCCGACCCGGCGCGTGCACGCCGGAGGCGTAGCCCAGGTACGCGGAGCACCACGGCTCGTTGAGCGTCGTCCAGGTGTGCACCCGGTCGCCCAGCGCGCCGACGATGCCCGCCGCGTACTCCTGGAAGCGCAACGCGGTCTCCCGCGCCGCCCACCCGCCGGCGTCCTCCAACTCCTGCGGCAGGTCCCAGTGGTACA
Organism: Micromonospora sp. NPDC007208; assembly: GCF_042869175.1. NCBI lineage: Bacteria > Bacillati > Actinomycetota > Actinomycetes > Micromonosporales > Micromonosporaceae > Micromonospora > Micromonospora sp. NPDC007208. Next base: position 237,283 of record NZ_JBIAFG010000006.1, read on the forward strand.
TGGTCGCGACCGGGCGGACGCCCCGCTCCAGCAGCCCGTCCACCAGCCGCGAGTAGAAGTCGATGCCCGCCTGGTTGAACCGGCCCGAGCCGCCCGGCTGCACCCGGGGCCAGGAGATGGAGAACCGGTACGCCCCGAGCCCGAGGTCGGCGATGTGCCCGAGGTCGTCGGCCCACCGGTGGTAGTGGTCGGCGGCCACGTCACCGGTGTCACCGTTGAGGGTCCGGCCGGGCGTGTGGCTGTAGGTGTCCCAGATGGACGGTCCGCGCCCGTCCTCGGTCGCCGCGCCCTCGATCTGGTACGCGGCGGTCGCCGAGCCCCAGACGAAGCTCTCCGGGAAGTGGTGTTGCGTCATCGTTCCGTCCCCTGGATCTCGCAGATGTAGCCCGTCGAGGTGCCGGCGACCAGTTCGGCGCTGGCCGTCCCACCCTCGTAGCGCACGTCGAACTCGGCGCCCGGTCCGTTGCCGGGTGACGGTACCCGTACCCGGGTCCGCTGCCCCTCGGTCGGTGCGTACACCCGCAGCCGCACATCGTCGGCCCACTCGTAGTCCGGTCGGTCGGTGCGCGAGCCGAACGGGATGACCGCGCCCGGTCGGGCCAGCACCGGCAGGCTGTCGAAGCCGTGCTTCTCGGTCACCCACGCCGGGCCGGTGACCTGCGCGCCGGTGACCAGGTGCGTCCAGGTGCCGGCGGGTACGTAGTACGTGACGTCGCCGTCGGCGCTGAGCACCGGGGCGACCAGCACGTCCGGGCCGAGCATGTACTGCCGGTCCAGGTGCGTCGTCGCCGGGTCGTCCGGGAACTCCAGGAACATCGGCCGCATCACAGGCGTCCCGTCGCGGTGTGCCTCCTGGGCGGCGGCCGCCAGGTACGGCATCAGGCCGAGCTTGAGGTGGGTGAAGTGCCGCAGCACGTCGACGGCCTCCTCGTCGTACGCCCACGGCACCCGGTACGAGCCGGACCCGTGCAGCCGGGAGTGCGAGGAGAGCAGCCCGAAGGCGACCCAGCGCTTGAACACCGCCGGGTCGGGGGTGCCCTCGAAGCCGCCGATGTCGTGGCTCCAGTAGCCGAAGCCGGACGCCGCCAGCGACAACCCGCCGCGCAGCGACTCGGCCATCGCGACGAACGTCGACTCGCAGTCGCCGCCCCAGTGCACCGGGAACTGCTGCCCGCCGGCGGTGGCCGAGCGGGCGAACAGCACCGCCTCGCCCTCACCGCGCTCGGTCTCCAGCAGCTCGAAGACCGCCTTGTTGTAGAGGTACGAGTAGTAGTTGTGCATACGCTGCGGGTCCGAGCCGTCGTGCCACACCACGTCGGTCGGGATGCGCTCGCCGAAGTCGGTCTTGAAGCAGTCGACGCCCATGTCCAGCAGCGCCTTGAGCTTGCCGGTGAACCAGCGGACCGCGTCCGGGTTGGTGAAGTCGACGAGCGCCATGCCGGCCTGCCACTTGTCCCACTGCCAGACCGAACCGTCGGGGTTGCGGACCAGGTAACCGGCCGCGCGGCCCTCCTCGAAGAGGTACGAGCGCTGCGCGATGTACGGGTTGATCCAGACGCACACCTTCAGGTCACGCTCGTGCAGCCGGCGCAGCATCCCCTCCGGGTCGGGGAAGGTCGCCGGGTCCCAGACGAAGTCGACCCAGTGGAACTGACGCATCCAGAAGCAGTCGAAGTGGAACACCGACAGCGGCAGCCCACGCTCGGCCATCCCGTCGACGAACTCGGTCACCGTCTTCTCGTCGTACGAGGTGGTGAACGACGTGGACAACCAGAGGCCGTACGACCACGCGGGGATCCGGGCCGGGCGGCCGGTGAGGGCGGTGTAGCGGCGCAGCACGTCCTTCGGGTGGGGCCCGTCGATGACGTAGTAGGTGAGCGACTGGCCCTCGACGCTGAACTGGGTCTGCGTGACGACCTCGGAACCGACCTCGAACGACACGTGCTCCGGGTGGTCCACGAACACCCCGTACCCGGCGCTGCTCAGGTAGAACGGCACGTTCTTGTACGCCTGCTCGCTGGCGGTGCCCCCGTCGGCGTTCCAGATGTCGACGGTCTGCCCGTTCTTGACGAACGGGCCGAAGCGCTCGCCCAGCCCGTACACCGTCTCACCGACACCGAGGGCGAGCCGTTCGTGTACGTGCCGGCGGCCCTCGGCGTCGGTGACGACGCCGATGCTGCGCGCGGTGGACGCGGTGACCAGCCGATCGCCGTGCAGGAAGTCGACCCGCCACCCGTCGATGAGCGCGACCCGCGCGGTCAGCTCGCCGGTGGTCAGCGTCGCGCTGAGCCCGGTGACGTCGATGGTGACCGGGTGTGTCTCGTCGGTGTTCAGCCCGAAGTGCGGCTCGCGGGGCAGCCCTCCGGTGTGGTGGGCGATGGTCACCCCGATGACGCCGGGGGCGGGGGAGAAGAACCGGACGGTGACCACCGGGCGGTTGAGGGTGTCGCCGCGTCCGGTGATCTGACCGGTCGGTGCGAAGACGGTGAAGCCGCGCTCGTCCGGCTCGACCGACTCCACGGTGCCGGGGCGCAGGACGCTGACGCCGGGGCGCAGCTGCCAGTACCCGTCGGTGAACTTCACTTCTCGGCTCCTGCCGTGATGCCGCGCGCCAGAGTGCGCTGGAAGATGAGGAAGAAGAGGATGGCCGGCACCAGGCTGATCAGCGCGCCGGCGTTGGTGGTCGGAGCGTCCATCAGCCGGTCGCCCTGCAACGAGGCGAGCGCGACCGGAATGGTCTGCGTCTGGTTGTCGATCAGCATGACCAGCGGGATGAGGAACTCGTTCCACGTCCAGATGAAGAAGAAGATGAGCAGCACCGCGAGGGTGGGCCGCAGGTTGGGGAAGACCACCCGCCAGAGCACCGTCCACTTGCCGGCGCCGTCCAGCGCGGCGGCCTCCAGCAGCGAGCGCGGGAACGTGCCCAGCACCGAGGCGAGCAGGTAGGTGCCGAACGCGCTCTGGATCACGGTGAAGATGATGATCACCGAGAGCTGGGTGTTGTAGAGGCCGACCTGCTTCGCCACGTAGTACAGCGGGTAGATCAGCGCCTCCTGCGGCAGCATGTTGGCCAGCAGGAAGAGACCGACGATCCACAGCCGGCCGCGCACCCGGCCGATGCCCAGGGCGTACGCGTTGAGCAGTGACACGGCGACGCCGAGCACGGCCACCGAGCCGGCGATGACCGCCGAGTTCCAGAACTTCAGCGGGAAGTTCACCTCGGTCCAGTACGTGCGCAGACCCTTGGTGTAGAACTCCGTCGGCCAGCTCAGCGGGCCGCCCGACGAGTAGTCGCCGGGCGACTTGAACGCGTTGAGCAGCATGAACGCGAACGGCACCAGCATGACGAGCGCGCCGAGGGTGACCAGGGCGAGCACCACCCAGCGGCTGACGCCGCGGTGGTGTCGATCGCGTACCGGCCGGGCCGGCGTCACCGGCGCGGCGCTCGGTGTGAGTGTGACGGCCATGTCAGAACCCCCGGTCCCGGCGCTCGCTGCGGGCCTGCATCCAGATGAAGACCCCGGCCACCACCACGATGATCAGTGTCAGCACCATGGAGATCGCGGAGCCGTAGCCGACCTGCAGCTTCTTGAAGAACGTGTAGTAGGCGAAGTAGGACGGCACGTTCGTGGCGTTGTCCGGGCCGCCCCGGGTCAGGGCGAAGATCGGCCCGAACACCTTCAACGCGGCGATGGTGCAGGTCAGGGCCACCACGAAGGTCTCCGGCCGGATCTGCGGAAGGGTGATCGCCCGGAACCGGTGCAGCCAGTTCGCGCCGTCGACCTCGGCCGCCTCGTACAGCTCGGGGTCGACCCGCTGCAACGCCGCCATGAAGACGACCACCGGGTAGCCGATCTGCACCCAGATCATTACGGCCATCACCGCCGGCAGGGCGGTACCCGGGTCACCGAGCCAGTCGTGGCGCAGCGCGCCGAGACCGACCGCGTCGAGGAGGCTGTTGAACGCGCCGTCGGGGCGCAGGATCCAGCCCCAGACGATGCCGGCCACCACGACGGGCAGCACCTGCGGGAGGTAGAACGCGGCCCGCAGCGCGGCGGCGGTGCGGGGCTTGAACCGGCGGCCGATGACGTCGAAGAGCACAGCGGCGAGCAGCAGCCCGAGCAGGGTAGGCACCACCACCATCGCGACGAGCATCCAGACCGTGTTGCGGAAGGACGCCCAGAACACGTCGTCGTGCAGCAACTGCTGGTAGTTGTCCAGGCCGACCCACCGGGGGTCGCCGATGCCGGACCACTTGGTCAGCGACAGGTAGAGGGTGCCGACCAGCGGCGCGCCGATGACCAGGAGAAAGAGCACCGCTCCGGGGAGCAGGTAGAGCCAGTACGCCGCGTTGCGGCCGCGGCTCCTGCGGCTCGGCGCGGGCGGGGTGGGAGTCGCGGCCGGCGGTGTGGCGGCGACCGTCTCGGAGACTGCCATGGAAGATCCTTCCCGGCGGGGCGGGCGGGCGCGCCGGTCCTGCCGGTCGCGCCCGCCGCTCGCCGTGTCACTTGCCGGTGATCTCCTTGACGCCATCGGCGTACGGCTTGGCGATCGTGTCGAGGACCTGGTCGGGCGTCTTCGAGCCGTTGATCAGACCCTGGAAGCCGGAGACCAGCACGTCGTAGTAGCCGGGGACCGGCCAGTCCGGGTAGAAGGCGAGCCCGTCGGACTTGCTGACCGTGTTGAAGTCCTCGATCAGCTTGCGGTCCTTCGGGTCGCTGATCTTCGACGCGTCGGCGGCGACCGGAACACCACCGTTGTTGCCGATCAGGTCCTGGATCTCCGGACGCAGGGTGATGTCGATGAAGTCGTAGGCCAGGCTCTTGGCCTTGCTGTTCTCCGGGACCACCCAGAGGTTGCCGGAGGAGCCGGCCTGCAGGGTGTTGCCGGGGAAGAGGAAGGTGTCCCAGTTGGCCTTCATCTCGGTCTTGAACCGGCCGTACCACCAGCTACCCGAGACGATCATCGGAACCTTGCCGCCGATGAAGGCGGTGCCCATGTCCTCGGCCTTGAGGCTTGCCGAGTTCTTCGCGACGTAGCCCTTCTGCACCCACTGGGCGAAGGTGTCCGCGCCGTACTTGAGCGGGTCGGCCTTGAAGTCGACCGGGTTCTTGTAGAGCTGGTAGTTGTCGACGAACTGCCGGTCGCCCTTGGAGAGGGCGAGCTGGTAGAAGAGCTGCCCGGCCGGGTACTCGGCGCCGGCCATGCCCAGCGGAGTGACGCCCTTGCCGACGAACGTGTCCATCGCGGCGGTCATCTCGGCCATGGTGGTCGGGACCTTGACGCCGTTGCTCTGGAACAGGTCCTTGTTGTAGTAGACCGTGACGTACTCGCCGTAGTTCGGCACACCGAACCACTTGCCGGAGCCCATCACGCCCTTGTCGCTGTACCGGGCGGTGGTCTGCAGGCTGGGGCTGAGCTTGCCGGCCCAGCCGCGCTTGTCGGCCTCGCTGCTCAGGTCGGCCAGCAGGCCCTGGGAGGAGAGCAGCCCGGCGGTCGCGTTGCCCTTGTTGTACTCCATGATGTCCGGGCCCTCGGACGAATTGATGATCATGCCGGCGTTCTGCTGGATCTGCTCGAACGCCTTGCGCTCGAAGCGCACCTCGACGCCCGGGTGCTCGGACTTGAAGATCTCGATCGCCCGGTTCCAGCCGACCCCCATGGCGCTGTTCTCGCTCTCGTAGTGCCAGAGCTTGAGGGTCTTGGCGTCGCTGTCGTTCCCGCTGTCACCACCGCCGCAGGCGGCCACGGTGGTCGTCGCGGTCGCGGCCAGGGCGATCGCGGCGACGAGCCGGTGGAATCGCTGCATTAGCATCCTCCTCGTTGAGTATCTAGCCGGTACTTCACGGGGCCCGTCGTCGCGTTGCAGCGCGGCGGCGGGCCATTTACTGATCGGCCCTCATTGGATGAGGGCTTCGGGGCGCGGCGGTCGACCCCCGGACCTCCAACGCGCACGGCAGCAACTGCTGGTGACGAAGGTCGGCGGGGCCATCCAGGTGGCGCGTCAGCGCCTCGATCGCGATCCGGCCGAGCGCCGAACCGGGTGACGTCATCGCGGTCAGCGCCGGGGTCGCCAGTTCGGCGACCTGCGGTGAGGTGACCATCGAGACGACGGAGACGTCGTCGGGCACCGACAACCCGCGGCCGGTCAACTCGCCGAGGATGCCGAAGATCGCCGTCTCGTTCATGGCCAACACCGCGGTCAGCTCCGGGGCCTGCGCGAACGCGGCGGCCAGGGCGGCCCGCCCGCCGGCGGCGCTGTCCTCGGCCGCGATCATCACCGGCTCCAGGCCGTGCCCGGTCATCGCTGCGGTGAAGGCGTCACGGGTCCGCAGCGCCGGCCCGTAACCGCTGGCCAGCGTGGCCGCGGAGTGGTTGACGTAGACGATCCGCCGGTGCCCGAGGCCGACCAGGTGCGCGACGGCCTCCCGGACGGTCTGGTCGAAGTCGATGTCGACGTAGGAGAGCGTGCTGGTGTCGCCGGTGCGGCCGATCAGCACCAGCGGCACCCCCGCCTCCTGGAGCACGGTGACCCGCTCGTCGGCCAGCTGGACCTCCATCAGCACGACCCCGTCGAGCATCCGCTGACTGGCCAGCCGACGCAGGTCGTCGAGGTCGCCCCCGCCGACCGGCGAGAGCACCAGGTGGTAGCCGGCGACGCTGGCCGCGGCGGCGGCACCGGTGACGAAGGCGGTCTCGGTGGCGCCGAGGCCGCGTTCGTCCATCGGCATCAGCAGGCCGAGGATCCGGCTACGGCGACTGGCCAGCCCACGGGCCATCGCGTTGGGCTGGTAGTCGAGCTGCGCCATCGCGGCCAGCACCTTGTTGCGGGTGGCCTGCGAGATCGGCCGGGTGCCGGTGAGCACGTACGAGACGGTGCTGACCGAGACCTGTGCGAGGCGGGCGACGTCGTGCATGGTGGCCACCGCGCACCTCCTCCGGCCTGGGGTGGGACCGCTCCCGAACTTCGTCGAAGCGTTTCGACGAAGCGGTTCGACAGGACGCTAGGCCACCTGTTACGGCGACGTCAATAGCCGATGTCGAAAAGAATTCAAGGAGGTGCGCGGCGCCCCTGCGTAGCGAGCAGACCGCGCCGATCTTGCAGTTCCTGTCGCCGACATGGATGGATATGCACCTTGTGTCGGGACAGAAAGTGCAAGATCGCGGCGCGGAGCGGTGCGGGTCAGGGCAGGTTGAAGAGGGTGGCGGCGCTGTTCCAGCAGACCGCGCGCAGCCAGTCGTCGCCCAGGTCCAGTCGGGCCAGCCCGGTCACCTGCTCGGCGTACGGGTAGGGGATGTTCGGGAAGTCGCTGCCCAGCAGCACCTTGCCGGCCAGCCCCAGCTCGCGCAGCCGGGGCAACTCGTCGGCGGGGAAGGGGACGAACTGGTCGAAGAACGGCGTGAACGCCATTGTGGTGTCCAGCCGGACCCGCTCGTACGTCTCGGCGAGGTCCAGAAAGGCGCGGTAGTCCGGGGCGCCCAGGTGCGCCACCACGGCGGTCAGCCGGGGGTGGCGGGCGAGCAGGGCGGCGAACGGGTCCGGGCCGGTGTGGGCGGTCCCCACCGGCGCGTGTCCGGCGTGCACCACCACCGGCACACCCGCGTCGGAGAGCATCCCCCATACCGGGTCCAGCGCCGGATCGGTCGGCGCGAAACCGCCGACCTGCAGGTGCAGCTTGAACAGCCGGGCGCCTTCGGCGAGGGCCGCCTCGACGTACCCGGGGGCGTCCGGCTCGGGGTAGAACGTGGCCGAGGCCAGGCACCCGGGGGTGTCGCGGGCGAAGTCCAGCGTCCAGCGGTTGAGTTCGGCCGCCATGCCCGGCCGGTGCGCGTACGCCAATGCGCTGAACGCCCGTACCCCGAGCCGGCGCAGGTGCGCGACCCGGTCGGCGTCGCTCCACCGGTAGCGGATCGGCCATTCGGTGCCGACCAGCGGTCCGGCGGCGTCGAAGTAGGCCCACACCCGACGCAGCAGTCGCGGTGGTAGGAAGTGCACGTGCACGTCGGCGAGGCCGGGGAGCCCCAGCGAGCGGCAGAACTCCGGCACGCGTTCGTCCTCGGCTGGCGGGACCACTGGCGCCGGATCGGTCATATGTCGATGTCGAATCGGCTCAGCACCGAGGGCGCGATCAGGCCGACGGTCGCGAGCGCGGAGACGACGGTCAGTGCGATGCGCATCCCGACCACTTCGGCCTTGCTGCCGACGCGCAGGGCGATGCTGTTCGGCAGGCCGATCATCATCCACATGCGCCGTTTGATCGGGATCGGCCAGAGGATCGGCACGCCGGCTCGGGTGATCATGTCGCCCAGGATGTGCACGAAGCAGCCCACGCCGAGCGCGGTGCCGATCAGTGGATAGCCGCGTCCGCCCGGCAGGTTGGCGAAGGTGAACCAGGCCGCGCCGGCCGAGGCGAGGGTGATGATCACCCAGCCGGCCCGTTCGGCCCACTCGTCGAACAGCCCGCGCAGCGCCAGGCCGAACATGAAGAACAGGATGGTGATGACCGCCCACTTGCCGTACGCGGCGCAGAGCGCGGTGGTGCCCCAGCCGACCAGCACGGTGAACGGCAGCGTGTGGGTCAGCGTCCGGTGCCCGTTGTTGCGGCGTGGGTCTCTGCTGAGCTTCGTGGCGTAGTAGACCCCGAGGGAGACCTTCTCCATCACCTCGGCGGCGAAGAGCGAGAAGACTCCGAAGGTACGGGCCACGGTGGCCCCACCCTGGTTCTTGGTGACCTTGCCCGACATGTCGAGGTCGGGAAAGAGTGCGCCACCGGCGCACACCGCGGTGCCCACCGCCAACGCGAGCGGCGACTGGTGGTAGTCGGCGAACTGCTCCAGTGCCCAGGAGCCCGCCAACCACACCGCCGCGCCAGACAGCGCGTGTTGCGGTCCCATCATCTCGGCTCACCCTCCCCAGGGATCTTGAGCGCCCAAAACTACGCCACTGTAGTCAGCGTCGGCGCCGCAGGGGCATCACCCGGAAGGTCCACATCAGACGGTGTCACAGGGTGGGGGTGAAGCTCTGCCGGATCATCGGCAAGTATGCCGCGTTGACCTGCCAGTCGAACTCTTCTGTCAACCACGAGACGGTGTAGGAGCGGTCGGCCGAGGTGTTGGCCAGCAGCCGGAAACTGTGCACCGCGACGCCGAGGGCGTTCTGCCAACCGCACTCCCACACCGCGCCACCCTCGAAGATGTCCATCGCGGAGATGTCCACCTTGCGATAGCCCGGCAGCGCCTCACTCGCGGTCAGCCGAGCCTCCTCGGCCTTCCAGTGCGCCACCGGATCCGCGCGGGCCGGCCCCGCCTCGACGCTGAGCACCCGGGACCCGCCGGATCTCCGGAAGCAGGTCACCGGGCCCTCGGTCCAGCGCGCCCACCCCACCGGCGCGGCGATCCGAAACCCGGTCGGGTCGTCGTACCAGGTCCAGCCCTCGCGCAGCGCGTACTTCACGTCGGCCGGCGGTGACGCCGACACCACCGGGGTCGCCGACGGTGGCGGGGCCGACGCGCAGGCGAACGCCGCCGGTCGGGAGGTCGGCGCGCCACCACCCGAGCCGGACGGTGGCGTCCGCTCGTCGTGCCGGGTGACCAGCGCCAGCGTGACGCCTCCCGCGACGAGCAGCGCGGCGGCCGCACCACCCAGGGCGATCAGGCGCCGCCGCCGGCCGGGCCGGCGCGGGCTCGGGGTCGGCGTCGCCGGCTCGCCCGACGGGGCCACCGGTTCGACCGGGTGGGGCGCGATGGCCCGGCCGGCGCTGCGGACCGCCGCCACCGCCGAGGACCGGACCGGACCGGCGGGCTCGTCGTGGCTCGCCGCGGCGCTGCGCAGCAACGGTTCCGCCTCGACGGCGGTCAACCGCCGCCAGGGGTCGCGCTGCAACAGGCCGGTGATGACGGGACCCAGCGGGCCGGCCCGACGCATTGGGTCCGGCGGTTCGGTGGCCAGCGCGCTGAGCGTCGCCATCGCGCTGGAGCGCGCGTACGGTGACTTCCCCTCGACCGTCGCGTAGAGCGTCGCGCCCAGCGACCACATGTCGGTGCGGGCGTCGGACACGCCTTCGCGGGCCCGTTCGGGGGCGACGAACTGCGGTGAGCCGAGCACCGTGCCGGGCCCGGTCATCACACCCTCACCGCCGTCGAAGGTGGCCAGCCCGAAGTCGGTGAGCACCACCCGTCCGTCGTCGGCCACCAGCACGTTGTGCGGCTTCACGTCGCGGTGCAGCACCCCGGCGGCGTGCGCGGCCCGGAGCGCGGCGAGCACCGCCAGCCCGATCCGGGCGGTGCGCTGCGGGCTCAGCGGCCCCTCGGCGCTGATGATCTGCTGTACCGACCGCGACGGCACGTACTCCATCACGATCCAGGGGCTCTCCCGGTCGTGCACCACGTCGTAGAGGCGGACCACGTTGGGATGGTTGAGTCGGGCGGCGGTGCGTGCCTCACGCAGGGTTCGGAGCCGCAGCTCCTCGCGTTCGGTCTCGGCCAGCCAGGACGGCGGCACGATTTCCTTCACCGCCACGTCGCGATGCAGCATCTCGTCGCGAGCAAGCCACACCCGGCCCATTCCGCCGGTGCCGACCAGGTCGAGCAGCCGGTACCGACCCGCGATCAGCAACTGATGCACGGTCGCTCCCCCTCGGTCACCCCGGGATCCACGATAGCCACCGATGCCGGCTTTCTCATCCACTGAGCGGCCTCGATCCACGCCGGACGGTGGCTCGGATCATGGCCATACGGTGCAGGTCAGCGGGGTGTTCGGAAACTCCTTCGCGCCCGTTCCCAGTCGGCGGCGGCCCCGGCCCAGTCCTCGTCCCGGGTGATCCAACCCAGCGTCCAGCGATCGGCCCCGAGGACCTGTTGGCGGGCGTGCAGCCACGTGCCGTGCGGTGTCTGCCAGCGGAGCTCCCACTCGGCGTCACGTTCGTCCGCGGCGAGCCGGATCTCGTCGTACCCCGGTAGGGAGCCCGCCCCGGCCGCGGCGTCGCGGGCGGTGCGCAGCCGTTCGAGGGGATCGACGGCGCCGCCCTCGGCGACGCTGAAGGCCCGGCCGGTCGCCGGGTCCTGGAAGCACGCCACCGTGCCGTCGCGGGAGGTCAGCCACGTGGCCGGTACGGAGACCCGGAAGCCGGCGGTGTCGGCGTGCCAGACCCAGCCGGGCGGCGGCCGGAACTCTTCGCCCGAGTTCGGCGTGCCGGCCTGCACTGGCGTACCGACGATGTCGGGGCGGACACAGGCGAACGGGGGCGGGGGGACGTTCCGCCCGTTCGGCGGCGGGCCGGGTGGCGGGCCGGGGCCGAACGGCCCGCCGTTGGGCGGACGGTTCGGTGGCGGGGTGGACCAGCCGGTGGTGTCGCGGGGCTTGTCGTCGGCGACGGTCAGCGCGGTCACGACGCCGGCCACGACGGCGACCAGCAGCGCCACGGCGACCACCGCCACCCGACGTGCGGTACGCCCGGCGGCCGCCGGGTCCGGGGTCGGCGTGGGGGAGGCGCTGACGGCTACGGCCGGGTCGGGCAGTGGAACGGTGGGGTCCTGGTCGTCGGGGTCGTCCGCCGTGGCGCGCTGGCCAACCAGCCCCGGCACCGGCCCGTCGGCCGAGGGCCGGTCGGTCGCCGACGGCGGGTCGGCGCGGCCGGTCGCGGCAGTGCTGAGCAACCGACGGGCGGTGTCGTGGTCGAGGCGGTCGCGCGGGTCGCGGCGCAGCAGCCCGTCGAGCACCGGCGCGAGCGCCCCGGCGTGCGGGGCGGGGTCCGGAGGGCCGGCGGCCAGTGCGCTCAGGGTGGCCATCGCGGTGCTGCGGGCGTACGGGGACTGCCCCTCCACGGCGGCGTGCAGGGTCGCCCCGAGCGACCACAGATCGGCGGCCACGGTGGACGCCCCCTCGGCGGCCCGCTCCGGGGCCACGTACTGCGGGGAGCCGAGGACCATGCCGGGGCGGGTCATCGCGCCGTCGCCACCGTCGAAGGTGGCCAGCCCGAAGTCGGTGAGCATCACCCGCCCGTCGTGCGCCACGAGCACGTTCTGCGGTTTGATGTCGCGGTGCAGCACCCCCGCGGTGTGCGCGGCCCGCAGCGCGTCGAGCACGGCCAGGCCGATCCGGGCCGCGCGGGCGGGCTCCAGGGGGCCCTCGGCGTCCACGACGTCCTGCAGGGTGCGGGACGGGACGTACTCCATGACGATCCATGGGCTGCCCTCGACCGCGACGACGTCGTAGAGCCGGACCACGGCGGGGTGGTTGAGTCGGGCCGCGGCGCGCGCCTCCCGCATGGTGCGCGAGCGCAGCTCTTCCCGTTCACGATCGGCCAACCAACTCGGTGGGACGATCTCCTTGACCGCCACCTCGCGGTGCAGCATCTCGTCGTGGGCGCGCCACACCCGACCCATGCCCCCGCGACCCACCAGGTCGAGCAGCCGGTACCGACCGGCGATCAGCACCTGTGCACGCTCCTCCTCAGCCGCTGTCCGGGCTACACCCTAACCAGCGGATCGGAAGTCACCTATCGATCGTCCGACTCAGCTCAGCATGCGGCGTGGTCGACGGCGGCGGCGAACAGGTTCCCCTCCGGGATGGCGATCCGGGTCCGCCCGCCGGCCAGCCGGGCGGCGGCGCGTCGGGCCTGCACGGGGCCGTGTTCGCGACGGGCGGTGGCGTAGCTGGCGGCGGTGCGGGCCGCGATGGTGGCCCAGCCGTACCGCTCACCGACCATCGTGCGGGCCCGGCGGGCCAACCGCCGGGCGAAGACCTCGTCGCCGAGCAGTTGGCCGACCGCGCCGGCGAGCGCGTCCGGGTCGCTGTGCGGGAACGTCACCCCGGTCACGCCGGGTTCGACGATCTCGGCGAGGCCGCCGGTACGGGCCACGGCGAGGGGCGCTCCGGCTGCCGCCGCCTCCAGCGCCACCATGCCGAACGGTTCGTAGAGGCTGGGGACCACTGTCGCGTCGGTGGCGCCGAGCATGGCCGGCAGTTGGGTGGAGTCGAGGAACCCGGTGAACCGGACGGTCGAGCTGAGCGCCAGCCGCCGGGCCTCCGCCTCCAACTCGGCGCGGTACGGGCCGTCGCCGGCGATCACCACGCGCAGGCCGGGGTGCCGTTCGCGGAGCCGGGGTACGGCGTGCACCAGGTGCTGGACGCCCTTCTCGTAGACCAGCCGCCCGGCGTACCCGACCAGCGGGCCTTCCCCGGCGAACCGGGCCCGGGCCGACGCGACCGCTCGGGGGCGGGCCCGCCAGGCCCGGTCGTCGACCCCGTTGGGCACCACGTCGACCTGGGCGGCCGGTACGTCGAACAGCGCCGTCACCTGGTCGCGCATGTAGCCGGAGCAGGTGATCACCCGGATGGAGGAGCTGCTGAGCCAGTGCTCGACGCCGTGGATGGTGCGGTTCATCTCCTCCGGCAGCCAGCCCTGGTGCCGGCCGGCCTCGGTGGCGTGCATGGTGGTGACCAGGGGGAGGTCCAGGTGCTCGGCCAGGGTGACGGCCGTGTGCGCGACGAGCCAGTCGTGGGCGTGGATGACGTCGTAGGAGCCGGCCTGGGTGGCGCGCAGGGCGGTGCGGGTGAGGGTGTGGTTGAAGGCCATGGTCCAGGCCAGTAGGGAGCCGGTGGCGAGGGGGAAGGTGACCGGGTCTTCGGGGGCGCGCAGGATGCGGACGCCGTCGGCGTACTCCTCCAGGGGTGCGCCTTCGCTGTGGCGGGTGACGACGGTGACCTCGTGGCCGGCGGCGGCGAGGGCGACGGAGAGGGCGTGCACGTGTCGGCCGAGACCGCCGACGAGCACCGGCGGGTACTCCCAGGAGAGCATCAGCACCCGCAGCTGTCGGGCGGGGTTGATGTCGATCACGTGGGCATCGAGTGACATGCGGCCCCCTTTGAGTTGTCCCCGGGCGCGCGCCGACCGACACCGGAATGGGTGTCGCCGTCGCGTCTGGATCGGGGCCAATCCTGCCGGGATCGCGATAACCAGCGGCGACACCACCGTTGCGGTCGTGTAAAGCGCTACTGGCTCTTTCGCCGCACCCGCAGCAGCTCGGCCACCGACCATGCCTGGAACGGGCACCCGGTAGCGGTGTGCGGCGCGAGGCCATCGGCCGTCTCGCTTACCGAGCCTAACCCATATTCCATCAAATGGGCCTCAATGCCGACGAATACGTCATCGACGGACATCTTTCCACGGCGTGCGGCGTCCACGTACGGGCCGAGCAGCCACGGCCAGACCGTGCCCTGGTGGTAGCCCCCGTCCCGGTCGGCCGGGCCGCCCCGGTGCCGGCCCACGAACTCCGTGGAGTCCGGGGCGAGACTGCGCGGCCCGAGCGGGGTGAGCAGCCCGCCCGCGACCCGCCGCAGCGTGGCCTCGTCCGGCTCTATCGGCGCGTACGGCAGCGACCAGGCCAGCAACTGGTTCGGCCGCAACGCGTCGTCGTCGTGCAGGGCGGCGCCACCCAGCGGGTACGCCGGCGCGGGCGCGTCCAGCACGTCGTGCAGCCACCCGGTCGGTGCCGGGAACCGCTCCCGGAACGAGGCGCTGGCCTGCCCGTGCCGTCGCCACAGCTCGTCCGCGTCCTGCCCGGCCAGCTCGGTCAGCTCCGCGAGCCCGGCCAGCCCGTTGATCCACAACGCGTTGACCTCGACCGGCTTGCCGGTGCGCGGGGTGACCGGCACCCCGTACACCCGGGCGTCCATCCAGGTCAGCGCGGTGCCGGCGGCGCCCTGGGTGAGCAGCCCGTCGGCCGGGTCGACGCGGATCCCGTACCGGGTGCCGGCCGCGTGCGCGTCGATCACGGCGCGGAGCGCGGGCAGCAGCTCGTCGCCGAGGTCGGTGTCACCGGTGACGGTGACGTGCCGGCTCACCGCGTGCAGGAACCACAGCGTGCCGTCGACGGTGTTGTACTCCACCCGCCCGGTGTCGGCCGTGTTGGCGAGCATCCCCTCGGAGAGCGTCGCCGCGTACGCCCGCAGCAGCTCCCGACCCTCGTCGGCGCGACCCGTGCAGAGGAACAACCCCTCGTACGAGATCATCGTGTCCCGCGACCACGCCCCGAACCACGGGTAGCCGGCGACCACGTCCACCGCCGCCTGGTTGGTGCGCACCACGAACGCGTCGGCGGCCAGCGCCAGGGTGGCGTCCACGTCGTCGGCCGGCTTCGCCGTCGCCACCACCTGACGGTTGCGCCGTCGGGCCGTCGCCACGATCTCCTCCGCCGGCGGCGGTTCCTCGTCGAGTCGACCGGCCCAGGCCCGCACCGACACCGTGTCGCCGGGGCGTTCCAGCTCTCCGGAGAAGCGGCCCGCGTACCAGAGGTCCTCGTCCGGGTGCAGCCCCCGGTTGGCCTCCTCGCGGTGGTGCACGCCCAGCCACCACTGCCCCTCGGGGGCCCAGCCCGGGCCGGCGAGCCGGTACGCGCCCTCGACCACCGCGCCGTCGGCCACCGCCTCGACCTGCGGGACCGGGCCGTCGGCCCGCCGTTCGCCGTGTGCGTCCCGCCAGGTGCAGGCGGCCGACAGCTCCAGCCGGACCGGACCGCCGGCGACCAACCGGTGCACCACGGCGACGCAGGAGCGGCCGGGCAGCATGGCCAGCTCCCGTTCGATCACCACCGCGCCGATCCGCCACCGCCAGCGGGGTAGCCCGTCGACGAGGTCGAAGCGCTCCAACAGCTCGAAGCCGCGCGGGTCCACGTCGCCGGAGGCCCACTCGTGCGCGCCGAGGCGCACCCGCGCGCCGGACGGCAGGGTGACCGCCGGATCGAGACTGACCAGTCCCACCTGACGGGATGCCGGCGTTTCGCCGGGAACCACCAACAGACCGTGGTAGCGACGGGTCCGCAGCCCGCCGACCGTGCCCATCGCGTAGCCGCCGAGGCCGTCGGGGACCAGCCACTCCCGGCTGGCCGCGCTGGTCAGATCGCCACAGATCTGCGGGCCGAAGTGAATGTCGATCAACTTTCCTCCACCGGCGGCGGGGTGTAACACGCCACGACGAGAATGGCCGCTGTGGTCAAGTACCGCGGCGACGTCAAAGATGTGCACGTGATCACTGACCGATCGTCCTCCGACGCCTCGCCACCCGACGCTGAGCGGCTCCGGCTCGCCCAGGCTGACTCGGGGGAGCAGGACTGGCGTGCATGGGGTCCCTATCTGTCCGAACGGGCGTGGGGGACGGTACGGGAGGACTACAGCGAGCACGGTACGGCCTGGGACTACTTCCCGCATGACCACGCGCGGTCCAGAGCCTACCGGTGGAATGAAGACGGGATGGCCGGCGTCTGCGACGAACGACAGACCTTCGCCTTCGCCCTGGCCCTCTGGAACGGCAAGGACCCGATCCTCAAGGAGCGGATGTTCGGCCTCGGCGGCGACGGCGGCAACCACGGCGAGGACGTCAAGGAGTACTGGTGGTACGAGGACTCCACGCCCACCCACTCCTGGATGCGCTGGCGCTACCACTACCCGCAGGCCGCCTTCCCGTACGACGAACTCGTCGCGGTGAACGCGTTGCGCGGCCGCGACGACACCGAGTACGAGCTGGTGGACACCGGGATCTTCGACGACGACCGGTACTGGGCGGTGACCGTCGACTACGCCAAGGCGTCCCCGACCGACCTCTGCATGGTGGTGACCCTCGCCAACCGGGGCGACCGGGCGGCGACCCTGCACGTCCTGCCCACCCTGTGGTTCCGTAACACCTGGTCCTGGGGCCTGCCCGGCGGCGACCGGATCCCCCGGCTGACCGGCCAGGGCACCCGCCTCGTCGGCGAACACCGGGTGCTCGGCCAACTGCTGCTGGAGGGCGACGGCGGCCCGGTGCCGCTGCTCTGCGACAACGACACCAACGCCGAACGGCTCTGGGGGCTGCCCGGCCGCACGCCGTACCCGAAGGACGGCATCAACGACCACGTCGTCAACGGCGCGGCCACGGTCAACCCGGCCCGGGAGGGCACCAAGGGCGCGCTGCACTACGTGCTCGACGTGCCGGCCGGCGAGCAGCGCCAGATCCGGCTGCGGCTGACCCGTACCGCGTCACCGCCGGCCGCCGCGCCGCCGCCCCCGGCCGACCTCAGCGACGGCTTCGAGGCCGTGGTGTGGGCGCGGCGGGCCGAGGCGAACCGGTTCTTCGCCGGAGTGATCCCGCCGGCCGCCACACCCGACGAGGCGCTGGTCGCCCGGCAGGCCATCGCCGGGCTGATGTGGGGCAAGCAGTTCTACCACTTCGACGTCAAACGCTGGCTCGAAGGCGACCCGGGTTCGACACCGCCGCCGGCCGGGCGTCGGCACGGGCGCAACAGCGCCTGGTGGCACATGACCAGCTTCGACGTCATCTCCATGCCCGACCCGTGGGAGTACCCCTGGTACGCGGCCTGGGACCTGGCCTTCCACTGCGTGAGCATCGCCCGGGTCGACCCGGGCTTCGCCAAGGAGCAGATCCTGCTGCTGCTCCGCGAGTGGTACCTGCACCCCAACGGGCAGATCCCGGCGTACGAGTGGGCGTTCGGTGACGTGAACCCGCCGGTGCACGCGTGGGCGGCGCTGAAGGTGTTCGAGATCGACGGCGGCCGGGACTACGAGTTCCTGGCCCGGGTGATGCACAAGCTGCTGCTCAACTTCACCTGGTGGGTCAACCGCAAGGACACCGGCGGCAACAACGTCTTCGAGGGCGGCTTCCTCGGGCTGGACAACGTCGGGCCGTTCGACCGCTCGGCGGCGCTGCCGGTCGCCGGGGTGCTGGAGCAGTCCGACGGCACCGGCTGGATGGGCATGTACGCGCTCAACCTGCTGGACATGGCGATCGTGCTCGCCGAGCATGACCGGACCTGGGTGGACACCGCCACCAAGTTCTTCGAGCACTTCGCCTACATCGCCGCCGCCGCGTACGAGCAGGGGTTGTGGGACGACGAGGACGCCTTCTTCTACGACGTGCTGCGCCTCGCCGACGGTACGAAGGTGCCGTTGAAGGTCCGCTCCGTTGTCGGGCTGCTGCCGTTGGCCGCCACCACCCGGCTCACCGCCCGGACCCTGCACCACCTACCGGAGCTGGGAGCCCGGTTGCGCTGGTTCCTCACCAACCGCCCGGAGTACGCGCAGGTGATCGGCACCCGCCGGCTGGGCCCCGACGGCCGGCAGCAGCGGCTGTTGTCGATGGTCGGCCCGGAGCAGGTGGTCCGCCTGCTCGCCCGGATGCTCGACCCCGACGAGTTCCTCTCCGACTTCGGCCTCCGGACGCTGTCCCGCGCGCACCTGGACAAACCGTTCTCGGTCACCCTCGGTGGGCAGGAGTTCTCCGTCGGCTACGAGCCGGCCGAGTCGACCAGCGGGCTGTTCGGGGGCAACTCGAACTGGCGTGGCCCGATCTGGATGCCGACGAACTTCCTGCTGATCAGCGCGTTGCGGGATTATGCGGCGTTCTTCGGCGACGACCTCCAGGTGGAGTACCCGACCCGCTCCGGGGTGAAGCGCACCCTGGACGAGATCGCCGACGACCTCTCCGCCCGGCTGATCGCGCTCTTCACCCAGGACGACTGGGGTCGCCGGCCGATCTACGGCGCGTGCCAGCTCTTCCAGACCCACCCGGACTGGCGCGACCTGATCGCCTTCCCCGAGTACTTCCACGGCGACAACGGGGCCGGCCTGGGCGCCTGGCACCAGACCGGTTGGACAGCCCTGGTGGCCGACCTGATCCTCACCCTGCGCCGTTGACGGCAAGGTCCGCCGATCCGACGGACGCCGGATCCATCGTCGTACGACTATGGTTCGTGCCCGGAGGGTCCTTGCCGTGAAACGGGGATGAGGTGAGGGTGTGCTGTCGTCCGCGGCGGTGCGTCGGCGGAGTCTGTTGACGGCTGCGGCCGGTGCCCTGGTGGCCGGTTCCGCGAGCTGTGGTGGCACGCCGCACCCGCGAGGTCCGCTGCGAATCGCCACCGGCGGGCGGGGCGGCGTGTATTTCCGGCTCGGTACGGGGTTGGTCCGCGCGCTGCGGCGGATCCATCCTGAGCTACGAGCGGAGGTCCTGGTCACCGCGGCCTCGGCGAGCAACGTGAAGTTGGTTGCCACCGGCGCCGCCGAGGTGGGCTTCACCCAGGCCGACGTGCTGGACCCGCGGCAGCTTCCGGCCGTGTCGGCGCTGGCCCGGTTGCATGACGACTACCTGCACCTGGTGGTCCGCACCGACGGGTCGCTGCGATCGGTGAGCGACCTACGGGGGCAGCGCGTGTCGCTGGGCGCCCAGGGGTCGGGCACCGAGGTGATCGCCGAGCGGGTCCTGACCGCCGCCGCGCTTCCTCCCGCCGACGTGGTGAACGTACGGCTGGGTGTCGACGAGTCGGCCGCCGCGCTCGCCAGCGGTGTCGTGTCCGCGTTCTTCTTCTCCGGCGGACTGCCCGTGACCGCCATCGCGACGCTCGCCGAGGCGACCCCGGTGCGGCTCGTCAGCCTCGGGCGCTATGTTCCCGACCTGCGCCTACGCTTCGGTGAGGTCTACGCGGAGCTGTCCATCCCGACCTCCATCTACGGCGTTGAGCCCACTGCCACGGTCGCGCTGCCCAATTACCTCGTCGTGTCACCGACGATGCCCGCCGAAACGGCCTACGCGCTGACCGAGGTGTTGCTGGAGCAGCGGAGCGTGCTGGCCGAGGAGCATCCGGCGGCCGAGCACTTCAATCGGCGCGAGGCGATCGACACCGGGCCCCTGCCACTGCACTCCGGGGCCGCCTCGTACTTCCAGGAGAGCAAGCCCTAGACGCCGGCCGGCGCGGATTCCGCCGCGGTGCTCACCGCGAGGTGCAGTACGGCCACCAGGCCACCGGCGTCAGAATGGTCGAGTTCCAGTCGCCCGCCGGCGACGGCGGTGAGCGCGGCGACGATCGACAGACCCAGGCCGTGCCCCGCCACGTTCTGCGACTCCGGTGCCCGCCAGAACCGCTCGGTGGCCCGCGCCAGGCGCTCGGGCGACAGGCCCGGCCCGTCGTCGAGGACATGAACCGCCGGACGCTCGCCGGCGACAACCCGCACTGTGACGGTCTGCGCGCCGAACTTGAGCGCGTTGTCGATCAGCGCGTCCAGGCACTGATCCAGACCGGTCGCCACGCTGAGTACCGGCACCGGGCCATCCGGTGCGTCGAGGCGCAGCCGGCCTCCGCGGGCGGTCGCCACCGGTTCCCAGGCGCGTACCCGGGCCGCGGCGACGGTGACCGCGTCGACGGTCACGGTGGCGTCGCCGCCGCGTTCGGCGCGGGCCAGCGCCAGCAGACCTTCAAGCATTCGGCGCAGCCGGTCGACCTCCTCCACGGCGAGTCGATGCTCGGTGCGCCCCTCCTCGGTCAGCGGCTCCACGCCCAGCGACTCCATCCGCAGCAGCAACGCGGTGAGCGGGTTGCGCAGCTGGTGGCTGGCCTGGGCGACGAACGCCCGTTGTCGGGCGAGTGCCTCGGTGACCGTGTCGGCCATGTCGTTGAACACCACCACCAGCTGGCGCAGCTCGGGCGGACCCACGTCGGCCAGCGCCCGGGTCGTGTACTTGCCGGCGGCCAGCTCCTGGGCGGCGCGGTCCAACTCGCGGACCGGTCGCAGGGTCCAGCGGGCGAGCAGGGTCGCGGCGAGGAGGCACGCCGCCATGGGGACCGTGCCGGCGGCGGACAGCAGCAGCCAACTGCGGACCGACTCCGAGCGTTGCCGATCGGTGGGGGACAGCGTCACCACCGCACCGACGGCCTGGCCACCGCTGGAAACCGGAATGGCGATCACCAGCCAGTGCGGTCCCCACGGCCAGATCCGGGTGTCGGAGCCCTCCTGTGCACCGGCAAGTGCACGGCGTAGCACCGGCCCGATGTCTACCCCGGTGGCCTCTTCGGCTGCCCGGCCGGCGTCGTCGCCGGTGTCCGCGAGGACGCGGGACTGGGCGACGGTACGACCGTCGGCGTCGACGACGAGGGCGTGGATCCCGTACAGGTCCTCGTACCGGACGAGCGCTGTTCGGAGCGCTTCGCTCTCGCCGGTGCGCAGCGCCGGTTCGGCGACAGCGGCGAGGGAGATCGCGTCGGCCAACCGGTCAGCGGTGACCCGGTGACTGTCATGCCCGACGTCGGTGATCGCCAGCGGCACGGCAAGGGCGAGCAGCACCGCCGCCAGGAGTGAGGCGTAGCCAAGGACCAACCGTCGGCGCACGGTGCCGGGTCCTACCGGGGCTGCAGGCGGTAGCCGACGCCCCGCACGGTGCGGACCACGTCGGGGTCGCCCAGCTTGGCGCGTAGTGCCGCGATGTGCACCTCCAGAGTGCGGCCTCCGCCGAAGGTGGTCTGCCAGACCGCCAGCAGTAGCTCCTCGCGGGTGACCGCCACGCCGGGTCGGTTCGCCAGTGTCAACAGCACCTCGAACTCCATCCGGGTGAGGCTGATCTCGCGGCCGTTGAGGCTGACCTGCCGGGCGGCCGTGTCGAGCCGCAGCGAACCGACCTCCACCACGTCGCCGGGCGGGCGGGCGGCGCGGACCGCACGGCGCAGCACGGCCTCGATGCGCGCCTGGAGCTCGGCCATCGAGAACGGTTTCACCACGTAGTCGTCGGCGCCCGTGCGGAGGCCGGCGACGCGCTCGTGCTCCTCGCCGCGCGCGGTCACCGCGATGATCGACAGATGGGGGTGACGCTCGCGGAGCCGTCGGCACACCTCGAGGCCGTCCCGGTCGGGTAGCCCCAGGTCGAGCAGGACCAGGTCGGCGGTCGGCGCGGCCAGCGCCTCCTCTGCGGTGGTCGCGCAGTTGACGGAGTAGCCGTGCCGACGCAGCGCGCCGGCGAGGGCGGCGGACACTCGCACGTCGTCCTCGACCAGAAGCACCCGCATGGCTTTGACAGTATCGGGATGGTCATCATTTAGGCGAGCAGCATCATCGATGCCCCGGCGGTTCGTCTCACCCATGGTGGGCTCACCGAAGCTGCGGGACGTGGCCCCGCACCAGGTCGAGAGGGTTGACCGAGATGCCGAAGCGTTGTCGCAGGACGCGGGCGGCGGCGTGCACCCCGGCCATGCCGTGCACGGCCTGCCCCGGAGGCGTCGAGGCAGAGCAGAGGTACACGCCTGGCAACGGGGTGCGGTACGGGTCCCAGCGGGGCACCGGACGCGCGACGAGTTGCCACAGCGTGGTGGCCCCACCGGAGATGTCACCGCCGACGTAGTTCGGGTTGCGGGTCTCCTCGCCCGCGGCAGTCACCGCGTGCCGGGCGAGGATCAGGTCCCGGAAGCCGGGTGCGAAACGCTCCACCTGCGCGACGACCGCGTCGGTGACGTCCATGGTGGAGCCGTTCGGCACGTGGGCGTAGGTCCAGAGAACGTGCCGGCCGGCCGGCGCGCGGCCGGGGTCGACGACACCCGGTTGCACGGCCAGGACGTACGGTCGGTCCGCGTGCCGCCCGGCGGCGACCGCCCGTTCGGCCCGTACCGCCTCGGCGCGGCTGCCGACCAGGTGCAGGGTGCCCGCCCGGTCGCAACCGTCGGCGGCCCACGGCACCGGCCCGGACAGCGCGAAGTCGACCTTGCAAGCGGCACCGCCGTGTCGGTACCGGCGTAGCTGCCGGGCGTACCCGGAGGGAAGGTCGCCACCGGCCAGTCGCAGGAGGCCCCGGGGCGCCACGTCGAGCAGGACCGCCCGGGCGGCTGGTAGTTCCGGCAGGCTGTCGACCCGGTGGTCGGTGATGACCCGTGCTCCCCGACGGGAGAGCTCGGCGAGCAGCGCCGCCGCGATGGCCTGACTGCCGCCCCGGGGCAGTGGCCAGCCCACCGCGTGGGCCAGGGTGCCGAGCAGCAACCCGGCGCCTGCTGGCGCCAGCGCCCGTGGCGGGGCGATGGCGTGTGCGCCCACCCCGGTCAACAGCGCCGGTGCCACCTCACCGCGGAACCGGACGTCCCACAGGGGGGATCCCTGTTCGAGGGTGCGCGCCGCCAGCCGCACCGCGCTGCCGAGGTCGCGTGGAGGGCTGCGGTAGTCGGACATCGCCAGGTCGACGAGGGACTGCCAGCGCGAAACCAGCGGCCCGAACAGCGAGCGCCAGGCGGCAGCGTCCCGGCCCAGGCCCTCGGCCGTCCGCTCCAGGTCACGCCACGCCAGCCCGGCGCGACCGCCGTCGAGCGGGTGCGCGTACGCGACCTCGGGTTGCACCAGTTCGACGCCGTGTGCCGGCAGATCGAAGGCCCGGAAGAAGGGTGACGCCACGGCCATCGGATGGACCGCCGAGCAGACGTCGTGCCAGAACCCGGGGAGGGTGAGCTGTTCCGTGCGCAGCCCACCCCCCGGAGTCCCGGCTGCCTCGTAGACCACGACGTCCAGGCCAGCGCCGGCCAGCACCAGGGCCGCGGCCAGGCCGTTGGGGCCCGAGCCGACGACGACCACGTCGACCTCGGTTCGGGTGCCCCGGTGGGGGTGTGCCGCCGTCGGTGCCACGTCGATCCTCCTGTCGCTCGATGCCATCAGGCGGTACGACGCCAGAACCGGCGCAACGCCTCCCCGGGTGTGTCCATCCGGACCGCCGCGGCGAACAGCCGCGCCCCGATCAGGCTCAGGACCAGCGCGCAGGCGAGGATCACCGCCGTGCTGGCCAGGACGTCCGCCGTCGAGATCTCCCGGGTGATCACGCCGAGCGGCACGAGGACGGCCGAGAACGGAGGCACCTTGTTGATCACGTCCACCCAGGCGGCGGCGGGGTTCTGCACGGCGACGATGCCGACCAGGAAGGTCATCATGTTGATCAGCTGCATGGGTACGGTGATGGTCGGCGCGTCGTCAGGCTTGCGCATCAACCCACCAACCGCGCCGTAGATGACGCCCATGAACAGGAAGCCGAGGGCGTACCAGAGCAGCACCACCCAGCCGATCTCCAGCACGATGCCCATCGTCGTGTGATCGCCGCTGACGGCGAGGAGGAGCAGGGCTGCGGCGGCCATCACCCCGGTCTGCACCAGGCCGGCGACACCCGCACCGATGACCTTGCCCCAGAGCAGCGCGAGCGTCTTGACCTTGGGCAGCAGCAGGTCGATGACCCGGTTGGCCTTCTCCTCCATCAGCGCCTGCGTGACGGCGGAGGCCATGCCGACGATCTGCCCGAAGAGCAGCACGACGACGAGGTACCCGATCAGCAGCCGGGCGGTGTCCTCCGAGTCGTCGGAGACCGCCGTGAGCTGCGGCGTCGCCACCGCGCTGTCCTCGCCCGCGAGCCGGTCCAACTGCAACCGGGTGACGATGCCCTCCAGGTCGGTCAGCTGGGACGACTTCCAGGCCGCGCCGGTGGTGCCGGCGTCGCCGAGCGACACCACGTACGGCGTCTGCTTGTCCGGCACCTGCCCGGGCTGGCCCTGCACCAGCTCGTGACCGGGCAGCTGGGCCGACGCGGCCTGTAGCTGCGTCGGGGTCATCCCGACCACCGCGACGCGGGCGCGTTCGGCATCGCCGCCGATCAGCTTCGGTACGAAGATCAGGCCAGCGATGATGAGGACGCTGAACGCCAGGCCCATCAGCGCGGCGCGGGAGAAGGTCCGCAGGCGGATCTCCCGGCCGGCGATGATACGCAGCGACCGTCCGAACGGGACGCGTCCGTTACTCGGGAACGTCGGCACGCCACACCTCCGCGAAGATGTCACTCAGTGACTGACGGGCACGGGTGAATTCGGTTACCTCGCCGAGCCGCATGCACTCGCGCAGCACCCGCGACGGGTCGTCCGCGTCGACCGGCACCGCCCAGGTGTCGCCGTGCAGGAGCCGGGCGGCGGGCAGCGCCGCCCGCACCCGGTCGGCCGGCACCGGGGCCTCGAAGGTGACCCGGACGACGGTGTCGCCCCGGTCGAGCAGTCGTGCGACAGTGCCTTCGGCGACCACCCGGCCGGCGTGCAGGATCACCGCCCGCTCGCAGACGCTCTCGACGATGTCGAGCTGGTGGCTGGAGAAGAACACCGCCACGCCGTCGGCGGCGAGCTCGCGGAGGATGTCCGACATCGAGGCCACGGCGGCCCGGTCCAGACCGGAGAACGGCTCGTCGAGGATCACCAGTCGGGGCCCGTTGAGGAGGGCGGCGATCAACTGCACCCGTTGCTGGTTGCCGAGGCTCAGCGTGTTGAGCTTGGCGGACGCGTACTGCGCCGCGCCGAGTCGTTCGAGCCAGTCCGCGACCTGCTGGCGAGCCTGCGTCTTGCCGGCGCCGTACAGCCGGGCCAGGTACTCGAGCTGGCGGGCCACCCGCATCTCCGGATAGAGGCCGCGCTCCTCCGGCATGTAGCCGATCGCCGAGCGGAACTCCGTGGTGACGGGCCGCCCGGCGACCCGCACCTCACCGCCGTCCTGTTGCAACAGGCCGGTGATGATGCGGATGGCTGTCGTCTTTCCCGAGCCGTTGTTGCCGACGAAGCCGGTGATGGTGCCGGCCGGGACGGTGAAGCCGACCGCGTCTAGGGCGAGCTTGTCGCCGTACTTCTTGGTCACCGCGTGCACCTCGACGTCGCCGGCGCCCACGGCGGGCGCCGGCGGTTCGGCCACCCGCGGTGCGGTCTGCACGCTCACCGCTTCGCCTCCCGGCCACCGATCGACGCGAAGGCCGCGCCGAGGACGAAGGCGATCACGATCGCCAGCGCCCAGGTGCCGCCATCGAGGTCACCGTCGCGCAGGACGGCCAACAGGATCGGCAGGGTCAGGGCGAAGACCGCCAGAAACCGTAGGCCACGTCGGCGCTTGATCATGGTGTCGACTCCGTTCTCTCGGGGTGCTGTGCCGGGGTCTCGGCGATATACCAGATGAACGGTTGCTCCGGACCGCCAGCTACGTGGACAGCGCCGAAGCCCGCCACCCGCAGCAGCTTGGCGATCTCTGCCGAGTCGAGGAGCAGCACCTGCTCGGCGAAGCTGGTCGTCTCGTTGCCGGCGCGCACGTCGGTGGTCGCGGTCATGATGTCGGTGTCCGGGTCGACCGCGAGCCGGGTGTGCATCTGCTCCCCGCCGGGAAGCGAGGTGCTCATGGTGCCGCCGGTCAGCCGGATGACCTCCAGGTACAACTCCCGGGCGTAGTACTCCATGCAGAAGACCGCGCCGGGGTGCAGCACGTTGCGGACATGCCCCAGCGCAGTGCGGAGATCGTCGCGGGTCAGGCAACAGGCCATCGAGCCGAGAGTGCTGTAGGCGGCGTCGAACCGCTGGCCCGGCCGACCCGGCACCGGGTCGCGGAAGTCGGCCTCGACGAGAGTCACATTGGGCGGAACGCCCTTCTCGCGAAAGGTCCGCAGCATGTCGGGTGAGTTGTCCACGCCGGTGATCGAGCGCGCCTCGCCGGCCAGTGGTACGGCGATACGCCCCGTCCCGACACCCAGTTCCACCA
The DNA here is from genome assembly GCF_042869175.1 of Micromonospora sp. NPDC007208. NCBI lineage: Bacteria > Bacillati > Actinomycetota > Actinomycetes > Micromonosporales > Micromonosporaceae > Micromonospora > Micromonospora sp. NPDC007208. Next base: position 263,612 of record NZ_JBIAFG010000006.1, read on the forward strand.
CGTCTCGGCCCCGCACGTACGGAGTCAGGCTCTGCACTGTCATCTCGGTGGGCGTCGGATCGGCGAACATCCGGTCGTAGACCAGGGCGACCCCGGCGCCGTACTGCACGCTGGTCATGGCGCCACCGGTTCGTAGTCCATGATCAGGTCGTACTTCGGGTCCTCGCTGTGGTCGTAGCCCGCGTAGCGCACCAGCATGAGCTGCATCAGCGGGTGGTCCGGTTCGGGCTGGACCCGGTTGCGGACGAAGTCGACGATCAGCCGGTAGGCCGATTCGCGGGCGCGCTCGGTCATCGGGTTGTTGGTGTTGGTGTTCGAGGTCAGCGTGGCGGCGACGTCGAAGATGCTCTTCTCGATGCGACGCCCGGGAAACCAGATCCCGTGGATCGCCCGTCGCGGTGCCACCTCGTACACCGAACGCCACTCGGTGTGGCTGCTCTTGTCGGCGGTCGCCAGCCGGTAGAGGAAGTGTTGGTCCTCGACCGCCGGCTCGGGCGCGAAGAAGCGCCAGTTGGGAATGAAGATTCCAGTCTTGTCGAATTTGCGAAGCTTGTCGTAGCTGCGGTCGGGGTGCTGGGAGATCACGCTGGCGACGAACCAGGACGACAGGGCGCCCAACAGGATCGCTTCCCTGGCCTTGAGCATGGTCAGGCCACCTTTCCCACGGAGTCGGCCCGGAGGGGTCCGCCGGTCCACCTGTCCACGATCGCCGTGACCTGCTTGGCGACGTCCGCGCAGTGCTCCGGGTCGTGCAGGAGCGACAGGTGGCTGGAACCCTCGACGGTGGTGATCTCGCCGCCGGTGCCCGCCTCGACGTACTCCTCGTACAGTTGGAACTGTTCGGGTAGGTGCTCGCGGGTCTCGCCGGCCGCGATCACGCTGACCGGCACCTGCACCTTCTCGATCGGGCGGCCCCCGTCGAGCATGAACGGGTACACGTACGACCACTCCCGGCGGCTGGTGCGCCAGGTCGAGGCGGCCGACAGCTCCCAGCGCAGCTGCTGCCGGTACGGGCTGTGTTGCGCGAAGGCGAGGATGCCCCGCTTGTCGAGCAGTGCGCCACCGCCCAGCAGCATCGTTGTCGACGCCAGCACGAGGGTGGAGTCGAGCTGGGTGGCTCCGGCCCGCTGCGACCGGCTGAGCTGGAGCTGCCGTGGGTGCATCGGGTCGAGCAGGATGATCCCGGCGGTCCGCTCGGCTGCCTCACGGGCGGCCCGCTGCACGAGGTAACCGCCGAGCGAGTGCCCGACCAGGACGGTCGGACCCTCGGTCATGACGGTCAGCACCTCGACCAGATCGGTGACGCTCTCCGCGATGCAGTACCGCTCGTTGTTCCGACGCAGGGAGTTGCGGTACCCGGCCCGGTCGTAGATGACCACGGTCGCGGTGGGGTCGAGGTGGTCGAGCAGTTGCCGCCACGCCATCGCGCTGGTGATGTGCCCGGCTTCGAGCAGCATGGTCGGCCCGCCCGGGAGCCCCGGGCGTCGGTAGCAGGCGAGGATGTTGCCGGTCGGGCTGACGACCCGCTCCCGCTCCAACTCCGGCGGGTCGGCCTTGGCCCGCAGGCTGCAGTAGATCTGGTGACCGACGCCGGCGACACCGAGGGCGCCCACCAGCAGCCCGGTCACCTTACCGAGACTCGTCATGACTGCCCCGTTCCTTTCGCCAGTGCCCGGACGGAGGGGTAGGTGGCCACGAACGCCCAGGCGAAGCGGGACAGCCCCATCAGTCGGGCGTTCGCCAGGTGGAACGAACCCATGGCGAGCAGGCCGAGATCGATGTGGCGCCCGTTCTTGAGCAGGAGCAGCGGGAACCCGCACTCCAGGGCCAACACCGCATGGCAGAGCAGGCGCGAGGCGGCCGGCCACTTCGACAGGAGCTGGAAGAACTGCTCGTCGCCGTACGTCTGGGTTCGCATGATCTTGATGAGGGCGTCGCCGCTGCGCCACCGGTGCCCCGGCAGCTTGGCGAGGCCGGAGGCGCCGTAGGCGAGCACCGCCTGGGCGCCGATGAAGTCACTGGCGATCTTGCGGCTGCGGTCGGTGCCGCCGAGCCGGCCCAGCGCCGCCGCGGTCTGCACCAGGAACGACACCTGGTCGGAGCCGTCCGTGCCGAAGAAGTGTCGTGGGTAGACCACCAGTTGCGAGGCCGAGAGGTACGCGTTGCACGCCATCCGGACGCGGTTGTCGCCGACCGGTGAGATGAGGACGGCGGCAGCCGCCGCGCGGGAGGCGTGGATGGCCTGGGTGACTGGCTCACGGGCGACGAGGTCCATCAGCTTCTGGACACGGCGCGACTTGAGTGGGAACTGGTCGCGGGTGTACTCCCAGTTGTTGAGTCCGCCCGGCTGTCGATCGACGGAGCGGGCCATGTATTCGAGACTGCTCAGCAGGTGGGTGACGGCGCTCAGCCTCTCGGCACTGCTGAGAGGCTGAGCGCCGACCTGCTCGGCAGCCCGTCGGAGACGGTTCTGCAGCTTCACGTCGGGGACCCAAACTTTCGGCTAGCTGTTGGCGGTCTTGGCGATTGCGGCGCCGGCCGCCGCGCCGGCCACGGCCCACGCCGCGATCTGCGCACCGGCCTTGAAGGCCACGACGAATGCCGCAGGCGTCGCCATGACCGGCATGATCGCCTGGTTACCGGCCACGGCCTGGCAGGCGTTCACCTTGCTCAGCATGATGTTCGTGCAGGTCACTGGTTCGTCACCTCGTACGCGACGTAGGCCGCACCGGTCACCATGCCGGCGCCGGCCGCGAAGCCGAGCGCCTTGGCGGCACCGGCGGCGATGGCCGGGGTTGTCGGGCAGGCGATGGTGAAGGTGGCCATGATCGGCGCTGCGGCACCCTCGGTCGGCGTCAGCGGCACGTAGCCCGCCAGCGCCGGGTTGCTGTTGACCTTGTCGAGAAGCATGGATTTCCTTTCCAGGGTGTGTGGAGACAACTGTGTGAAAGCGTTGGCGACCATGCGCCAGGGCCTGGTTCGCCGTAACGGGAAATCGCGGGATCAAGCCGTTTTCGACTGACCATAGTGGCGGAAGTTTGGGTCCCTGACGCCTTCCCGTCCTTCCCCGTCGGAGCCGAAGAGTGCCGATTGATTGACGACTCAGGGATCAACCGGTGCCCTCGTGCTTTTCGGTTATAGCAGCGATCCGTGGGAATCCGTCACCATGGATTTTGAACCCCGTATGTCCGCTTTGGACGCGCCAAGGTCACGATGAGTATGGAGATCAGGGAAATCTGGTACACGTAGAGTCACATTGGAGGGTCGATGAGGGTGTCGTGTTACCTAAACGTTATCCGTCTTCCGGCTGCCCTAATCAGGGCAGCTCAAGAAAACCTCAAGAAGCGGCCTTGCCGCCGGATGGCTCTGTCGGCCCTTCTAGGCTGAGGTGTCGGCTCGATGTGCGGAGTCGCGCTCCCGCATTTCTCGACGCGGTCAAGAATTGTTTCCGCTGACCGCCTCCGCAGGCTTTTCCGCCGCCGGGCGCACTCGTCACCGAGCACCGGGCGCAGGCCGCAGATCACGATGGAGATGGACGGCCGGGCGGTGGACCGACCGGGCGGTATTGCTCAGTGCGAGGACGCCGGTCCGGTTCTGTGGGTCGAACGCGAGGTACGCGGCGTACCCGCCCGTGGTGCCGCTGTGCCAGAACTCCCGCGGACCGTCGGTGGTCAGGTCCGGCCGGTGGCTCAGCCAGCCCAGGTGGACCGCCCGCGACCCGTCGACACGGTGCTCGATCCGTTGGCAGAGCGCGGTTGCCTCGGCCAGCTCGCCCCCGTCACGCAGATGGGCGCGGAGCAGCAGCGCCAGATCACCGGCGGTCGAGCAGAGCCCACCCGCGCCGACCAGGGCGGCGAGGTTCCACCGGGGAGTTGGTCGCCGCCGGGCGCTGTGGCCCTGCGCGAGCCGGTCGGCGTCGACGGTCACGCCTGTGTCGTCGAGCGCCAGGGGGCGGCAGACGGCATCCGTCACGAGGGTCTCGTAGGTCGTGCCCACCCGCCGGGCGAGAGCCAGCCCCAGCAGACCCATGCCGAGGTTCGAGTACCGGAAGCGACGGCCCGGCCGGCTCCGCAGCCGGGTTCTCGCGAGGCCGGCCAGTAGCCGATCCGTCGTGCAATCCCGGTACGGGTCCGGGTGGCCGGGATGCGTCAGGGCGCGGCGCAGCAGTCCGGCCGGCAGTCGCGGCAGCCCCGCGGTGTGGGTGGCGAGGTGGCTCAGAGTGATCTCCGCGCCGGCCCAGGTCGGCACCGACGCACCTGGCGGGAGCAGGTCCTGCAGCGGCTCGTCCAGGCTGACCGTGCCGGCGAGCGACAGGCGCGCGAGGGCGAGCGCGGTGAAGATCTTGGTGATCGACCCGATCTCGAACACGGTGCTCGCGTCGGGAACCGTCGGGGCCGGGCCGCCAGTGCTGCCCGCGCCGTGGACCACCACGCTGTCGGCCGTGACCGCGGCGGCGACCGCACCCACTCCGCGCCTCGCCAGCCGCTCGGCGGTCCGTCGGACGAGGAGATCCAGATCGGTCATCCGTCCATCATCGTTTCCTCAAGAAGCCCTCAAGACACGACAGGTGTCGCGCCACAGGTGTTCGAGCGGTGCAGATACTGGCTCGGGATTCCAGGGCAGCCGCCCACCCCAGATCCCTTCACGACACCCCGAGGGTAGCTGTCGGTGATCAGTGCGCCCGGTGGTCGACCGGGGCGCGTCCGCGCGGTCTCGGGGGCAGACCTTGCGACAGGAGGAACCATGCGGAAGTTTCGTACCGGCCTGGTGACGGCCATCGCCACGCTCTCCCTGATCGGCGTTGCCGCCCCGGCCGCGGCGGCTCCGGCCCGGGCCACAGCGGCGCCGACCGTGGTGCCGTGGTCGGCATCGCACGGCGACGCCACCGCGAGCGGTGGACGCTGGCTGGAGACGCGCAGCGGTCAGTTCATCCCCGACGTGGTGGTCGAGGGACAGCTGGAGACGACCGGTACCGGTTGCCACGCGGTCTGGGTGCAGTGGCGGCGTGACTTCTTCCCGTTCCCCTGGACCCAGGTCGCCAGCCGGTGCGGTGCCGGGACCACCCCGGTGACCACCCGCTACTACGGCTACCTTCCGACGGTGACCGGCCAGCTCAAGGTCTGCCGAGGCCAGGCCGATCAGCAGGACTGTGGGCCGTCCACGTCGCTGACCAGCTGGCCGGTGGCTCAGCCGTAGCGGTGACCGGCCTGCGGCCGTACTCGCGCAGGGCGAACATGCCGGCCACTCACTATCGTGGACCGCCATGGGGGAGTCGGCGGAGCCGGTGGGCGAGGTGCACGTCCTCGGTCAGTCGCGGCCCTGGCCCGCCATCGCGATACCGGCCGTGATCCTGGTGGTGATGATCGTTGTCAGGGTGCTCTTCGACCTGGTCAACTGGATCGTCGTGGCGTTTGGTGCCGCCTCGACCATCGTCGCCATCACGCATCTGCGAAATGCGGTGTTCGCTGACGACCTGGGGCTGCTGGTCCGCGACCGCTCAGGCTTACGGCGTTCGTACGCCTGGGAGGAGATCGAGCGAATGGGTTGGGTCGATGCGGGAATGATGTGGGGGAATTCCCTGGCGGTCTACCCCCGGGGCGGTCCCTACGATGTGCCGGGGCCCAACGCCTCTATCAACGTGGGGCGCATCTGGCGTCCGGGCCGTCGACGCTCTGCGGACCCCCTGCCCGAGCTGCTCGAGACCCATGGCATCAAGGGATTGTTCGATCAGTGAGCAGTTGACGAGGTGCACCACCCGCCGGCGGCCGGTCTGCGGCGCGTGCCGGCTCTTCCAGGGCCTGCGCCCGCCCGTCGGCCACGGCATGATCGCGCTCGATCCAGGATGTAGTGGTGTCGCTGGCGTAGGAGGCCACTCGATCCAGGATCGAGCACGATCATGCGGGCTGCGGGCTGCGGGCTGCGGGCGGCGGGCGGCGGGCGGCGGGCGGCGGGCGGCGGGCTGCGGGCAGCGGGCAGCGGTCTGCGGTCTGCACCGCTCAGCGGTTTGCCCGTTTGATACCTCGTCGGACGAGGCCGCTGATGCCGGGGAGGGTGATCGCCCGGATGGTCAGATCGCTCATCCAGACGTGGAATCGGCTGGGTGGCGCGTACTGGGCCATTCCCCGGCGGGCGAGTGCCTGTCGTTTGCTGACCTCCGGGCGGAGTCCGGTCTCCCACTCGGAGAGTGCGGCCGGGAGGTCGTCGGGGTGTCGCCGCAGGGCGGTGCCGAGGTGGTCGGCGCCGGCCAGTGCGAGGGCCGCGCCGTGTCCGGCGAAGAGCGTCACACACCACGCCGCGTCTCCGAGCAGTACGACGCGGCCGGTGCTCCAGCGCGGCATGACCACCTGGCTGACGGCGTCGAAGTAGGCGCTGGCCGGGTTCTTTTCCAGGTGGTCGATCGCGTCGGGCACGCCGCCTGACAGATCGCCGAACGCGGCCCGGATCGCGTCGACTGGTCCGCGCCTCAGGTCGGCGGTGGGCTCCGCGCTGCGCCAGGTGAAGAACGCCGACGACCGCTGCGGGCCCAGGTTGACGATCGCCGCGGTGCGCCCGGGGCCGATGTACGTGGTGGCGGACGACTCGGGCACGCCAGGCACCGGGTGGGTCAGGGGGAAGGCGGCCACGAGGTACGGGAGGTCCACCCGGAAGTCGGGGCCGAACACGGCGGTGCGGGTGGCCGAGTGCACCCCGTCGGCACCGACGAGCAGGTCGGCCTGTTCGATGGTGCCGTCGCTCAACTCCACGCGTACGTGATCGGTGTTCTGGTCGATGGAGGTGACGGTGGTGCCGAAGCGGATGTCGACACGGTCTCGCACCGCTTCGAAGAGGCTGGCTTCCAGGTCGCCACGGAACACCGAGAGGGCCCGCGTGCCGAGTGCTGCCTCGGCGATGGCGGACGGCACGGTGAACTTGGGTCGTCCGTCGGCGTGGACCAGCACTGTGGTGAACAGCCCCAGGTCGGCGGCGGACAGCGCGGGGAGCAGGCCGAGGCGTTCGGCGGCGTCGTAGCCCGGACCGATCAGGTTCACCATGTAGCCGCTGCTGCGCCGGGCCGGGGCCCGCTCGGCCACCATGACCCGCCACCCCTCCTGGTGGAGTCGCAGGGCTGTGGCCAGCCCGGCTATCCCCGCGCCCACGATCACCGCACGTTTCATCCCGCACCTCGCCACCTAGAATGAGCATCTGCTCAAACCAGTATGAGCAACTGTTCATACCCGCGCAATGACGGCGGCGGGACCGCCTAGACTTCAGCCATGCCGCGCGGAGTCGCCATCCCAGCGCTCAGACAGCAGCTATTCGCTGCCGTCGAGCGGTTGATCGTGGAGGAGGGGCCGAGCCGGCTCACCGGCCGGGCCGTGACGCGCGAGGCGGGCGTCGCGACCGGCCTGCTCTACGCGCACTTCGCGAACTTCGACGATTTCCTGACCGGGTTCGCGGTCGACCGCGTCTTCCACATCTCCGGCGAGGTGGCCGGCCTGCCGGAGCGCGCCGGGTCCGGCACTGTCGCCGACAACCTGCGCCAGGCCGTCCTGGCGACACCGCTGGACACGCTGACGGCATTGACCCGGCTGACCGCGTTCAGTCCGGAGTTGACGGCGAACGTCGAGGCGGTCCTGGGCAGCGGGATGTCAGGGCTGCGGGGGGTCGAACGCGCGGTCGCCGGCTACCTGGCCGCCGAGCAGAGCCGTGGGCGCGTGCCGGCCGGCGCCGACACCGAGGCACTGGCCCTGGCGGTGGTCAGCGTGCTGCACCACGTCGCGCTGACCGGCCACACCGACTCGACAGCGGAGCACCGGATCCAGCGGGTGATCGACGCGCTCACCGCCGGTTTCCCCGCCACCGCACGCTCCTGAGCCGAACGCGGCAAGGCGGTGTCGCAACCTGGGGCGCTGAGCAGGCCCGGAACGGCTCACTCATAGCCGACGCGGACGATCAGCCTGCCGTCCCTGGGGTTGGCTCCTACGTAGACAGACGCCGGGTCGAACAGGGTCGGCGGCAGGCTCAGCTCCTCGGTGAGACCCATCTCGCGTGCCAGATCCTCCGGAGACTGCCCCGCCGCGGGCACCAAAGTGATCGTTCGCCAGCATCCACCGGAGGCGCATTCCATGCTCTCTTCGGCGACCGTTGCTCCGGCCGGCACCTCCGGTATCCGTGACTTCGGCGGCAACGATCCCTCGGTCTTGAACACCTGCAACCACAGGAACGACAGGACCCACAGGCAGGACAGCAGGCCCAGCGTGACGGACACTGCCACGAGGATGCGCCTGGTGCGTCTCCTCAGCGCGGTCCGTGACGTCATCGCGCGAGGATAGCCGGGCACGGTTGATCAGCCGGGGCAGGAGTGGGCTGAGATCAGCCGGTGAAGGGCTCGGGTCCGAGCCGGCCCCAGGCCACGAACGCGGCCACGGCGAGGTAGACCAGATTCAGCACGATGAACCTCGCCTCGCCGTGGCGCAGGTGGGTGATCATCGCGCCGACCATCAGCAGGATCCAGCAGACGGCGGTGACCGGCACCAGCACCGGTGCGATGTCCAGCACGGCGGGCAGGATCAGGCCGACCGCGGCCAGGAGTTCGAGGACGCCGAGGGTCTTGACGAAGCCCACGCTCGCGTCGCCGGTCCACCCGCCGCCGTTGGCCGCGGCCAACTTCTCCTTGGGTACGAATGTCTTGGTGATGCCGCCGGTCAGGGCGACTGCGGCCAGCAGTCCGGCCGCGATCCACAGAGCCAGGTTCATGAGTCTTCCATTTCGTGTCGGGGTCGCCCACCAGACACCGCCAGCCCGCTCGCCGTGACGGCTCGGCACACGTGACGTGGCGCACGGGGGCTCGGCGTCACAAAAGGCGGGGGAGTGGTGTCCTGTGGGCGACGCGAACGAGACCGACGAGACTGGAGAACGCATGGATGCTGGAGCGGACGCCGCTGTCGATGGATTCGTCACCCACCGGAACCTGCTCTTCACCGTCGCGTACGAGATGCTGGGCTCGGCCGCCGACGCCGAGGACGTACTCCAGGAGACCTGGCTGCGGTGGGCGGACGCTGATCTCTCGACGGTGCGGGACCAGCGTGCGTACCTGGTCCGGATCACCACCCGCCAGTCGCTCAACCGGCTGCGTGCGGTCGGCCGGCGCCGGGAGTCCTACGTCGGCTCCTGGTTACCCGAGCCGTTGTTGACCGCACCCGACGTCGCCGACGACGTCGAACTCGCCGAGAGCGTCTCGATGGCGATGCTCCTGGTGCTGGAGACGCTGGCACCGACCGAGCGGGCGGTGTTCGTACTCCGTGAGGTCTTCGACCTTGGATACGACGAGATCGCCGAGGCGGTCGACAAGAGTTCGGCCGCGGTCCGTCAGATCGCCCACCGGGCGCGGGCGCATGTCGCCGCGCGGCGGCCCCGTGGGATGGTCTCGCCGGCCGAAACCCGACGTGCGCTCACCGCGTTCCGGCTGGCGGTCGAGACCGGCGACGTGCAGGGCCTGCTCGACGTCCTCGCGCCGGATGTCGTGCTCCTCGGCGATGGCGGCGGGATCAAGCAGGCCGTGCTGCGGCCTGTCGCCGGGGCCGACAAGGTGGCCCGCCTGCTGTGCAGCACACACGGCAGGACCGCGACCATGTCGCTGCACCCCGCCCAGGTCAACGGTCACCCGGCGCTGGTTCTGCGGCTCGACGGCGCGGTCGACACGGTCCTCGCGCTGCGTATCGACGACGGTCTCATCAGCGGGGTCTACGCGGTGCGCAACCCGGAGAAGTTGTCGCACATGCGGAGCGAAACGGCCCTGCGCCGCTGATCGCCCGCCTGCGTTCTGCGCTTCCTCGCCCGGCTGGGGCTGGCCTGGTGGCGGGACAACACCGCCGCAGGGAGCAGTCCTGCGGATCTAGAAAGGGGGCGTGGGTGTCTCCGGCGACCGGTGGCGGGAGCGTCGCGTGTCCGCCCCGGCGACGCCGAGCAGCACCACGGCGGCAACCGCGCCAGCGGTGAGCGGCTGGAGGTGCAGTGCAACCGGCGTGAGCAGGCCGAGGGCGAGCAGGCCAACAATCCGACTCCGGGAGACGCGGCCGAAGACCTGGTATTCGAGGGTGGATCGCCCGGCGAGGAAGAGCGCGGGGCCACCGAAGATGGCGATGAGCCAGGCAGCCGGGAGGTGCCCGAGCGGCTCGGTGATGAACAGTTCGAAGCCGACGCCGGTCAGCACGATCGCCGCGATCATGACCATGTGGGCGAACGCCATGTCGGTCGCGAGCCGGGCGGCGTCGCGGGAGCGGCCGATGGCGGCGTCCAGCACCCTCCCCGCGACGTGGAAGTAGACCAGCCAGAGCAGGACGGTGGTCGTCAGGGCAAGGAGGAAGCCGCCCGTCTGGTCGGCGTGAAAACCGCTACCGCTGTACGCCAGCCCGATGACGAAGACCGCCTCACCGATCGCGATGAGGAAGAACTGTTGGTACCGCTCGGCCAGGTGCTCGGCCGCGATCACCTGGCCACCGAAGCGCTGCGCGCCGAGGCGCGGGGTCGGCCAGCCGAGGAACAGTCCGGTGTAGTCGATCAGCACGGCCAGGGTCCAGAGCGTCCCGCGGACCGTGCCCGTGCTGGCCAGGCCGCCGATGACCCAGAGCGGCGCGCTCAGACCGAACCAGACCAGGACCCGGGTGGTTTGTCGAGAGTCGGGTCGGCCGTGCCCGGCGATGTGGAAGTAGACCACCCGGCCGATCTGGAGGCTGACGTAGGTGATGGCGAAGAGACCGGCCCGGACGCCGAAGCCGTCAGGTACCGCGACGGCCATCGTCATGGCGCCGATCATCGTTATCACGATGACGGTCTGGACGATCGGCGCTTCCGGGTCCAGCCAGCTGGTGGACCAGACGGTCAACACCCAGACCGCCCACAGGGCCAGAAACAGCAGCAGGGCCTGACCGAGCCCCGCGTACACGCCGCGTTGGCCGTCGGTGAAGTCGACGATCACCCGTGCCGAGATCCGGGTGAGGGCGAAGACGAAGACCAGGTCGAGGAAGAGCTCCAGGAAGGTCGCCCGCTGGAAGCTGGCCTCGCTGCGCACCAGTCGTCCGGCGTGGTTCTCGCTCATCGGCTCGCCACGCGCCGGTGTCGCCGAACGAGCACGTGCCCTCCCGTCGCGGTGATCTCCTCGCCTAACGAGCCAGGGGCCTGCTGTGGCACGTGGGGGAGGGGTCGGGCCCACCACAACAGTCACCAATCCGTCACCCGGCCGCTACGGCACGTGTACGCCCTTACGCTCGTGGGCGTGCCCGGACCTGCCGAGAAGGCCACTGAACAGGACCGGCGTGACCTTCTCGTCACGGTCGCGCGAGAGCTGGCCGAGACGGAGGGCTGGGCGGGTGTGACCACCCGGCGGCTCGCCGAACGGACCGAGATCGACATGGGTGACATCTACCGGCACTTCGCCGACCTGGAGGCGCTGATCGCCGCCGTCGCGGTGTGCGCCTTCGCCGACCTGGCCGCCGACCTCGCCGAGGCGCACGCGGAGATCGCCGGCAGCCCCGAGGGGGTCTGGCCGGCGGTCGCGACCGCGTACCTCGACTTCGCGTACACGAATCCCGAGGTCTATGACGCGATGCTCGCGCTGACCCCCGACCTGGCCCTCGGCGTGGATGGTGTGCCGGCCGCGCCGCGGGCGGTCTTCGCCGAGCTGCGGGCGGCCCTGACCCCACTGGCCGAGGGCCGGGACCCGGACACCCTCGCCGAGGTGGGCTGGAGCCTGCTGCACGGCGTGGTGATGCTCACCCGTGGTGGCCGGCTCCGACCCGAGGGGCAGGAGGAACGCGAGGCTCTGATCGCGCAACGGCTGTTGCGGTGGCCCGTGACCACGCCGCCGCCGACGCCCCCGATCGTGGTCAGTTGAGGGGCTCGCGGTCGGCCGGGCCCTTGTCGGTGAACCGGAACGTGGTGTTCAGCGGGGCGTTGCCCAACTCCTTGAGGACCAGGCCGTTGCCGGAAAGGTGCTGGAGGAAACGGGTCTCGCTGCCGATCGCGTACGTGCCGTTGCCCTTGGCGATGATGGTGAACCGCTGGATCGGGTCGTCCTGGTCGCAGACGACGGACTCGATGGTCAGTTCGGGCTCGATGTCCAGCCCGTTGACCTGCCAGCAGGAGGGGTCGTCGTTGGCGGGGTGGCCGTCCTTCACGCCGAATGCCCTGATCACGTACCGGTCGCCGCCGATCGGCGTCGGCACGAACAGGACGCGACCGCCGGTGTCACCGCCCTCCTCGAGCCGTCCGCTGAGCTCCAGCGCCTTCCCCGAACCCTGCACCCGGGTGATCGTGACCTCGCGCTTGCCGGAGAGCAGCGGGTCGGCCGCCGCTGCCGACGACGTGGCCGGTGCCCCCGCGGTGGGCGACGGCGCGCCTGTCACCGCGCCCGACGGCGTCGGGGTGCCCGCCGCGGTGCCCGGCGCCCTGTCCGCACCGCCCTGGCACCCCACCAGCGCGCTGGCGCAGGCCAGCATCGCCGCGCCGGTGACCCACTTCATGGTGACCATGCCGTACTCCTCAAGAGCCGTCCCGAGCGGTTCACGGAAAATCGGGAAGATCTGACATCTGTCTGCCGCCTATCCTGGCCCTCGGCTTAGCGGGCTTTGGGCGCGGGGAGGCGATGGCATGACGGTCGGCGTGGCGGCGCGGCGGCAGGCACAGGTGTTGATCTTCGATGCGGACGACACGTTGTGGGAGAACAACGTCGTCTTCGAGCGGGTGATCGACGACTTCCTGGGCTGGCTGGACCACCCCACCCTGGACCGGGCCGAGCTGCGGGCGGTCCTCGACGACATCGAGCGGGCCAACGCGGTGGCGCACGGGTACGGCAGCAAGGTCTTCCTGCGCAGCCTGGCGGAGTGCCTGGAGCGGTTGCGTGAGCGGCCGGCCACCGACTCGGAACGTGAGGAGATCGACCGGCTGGCGGTGGCCCTGGTAGAGCACCAGGTGGAGCTGATGCCCGGGGTGGCCGACGCGCTCGACGAGCTGGCCGGCCGGCACGAGCTGCTGCTGCTGACCAAGGGTGACCAGGAGGAGCAGCAGCGCAAGCTGGACGCCTGCGGCCTGCTGCACCACTTCGGGGCCGCGCACATCGTCGCCGAGAAGAACGTCGACACGTACCGGTGGCTCACCCGGGAGCACGGCTTCGCGCCGGCCGGCGCGTGGATGATCGGCAACTCCCCGAAGTCCGACATCCTGCCGGCGCGGGCGGCCGGGTTGAACGCGGTGTTCATTCCGAACGCGAACACGTGGGTGCTGGAGGAGGACGAGCTGGACCCGACCGACGACGGGGTGCTGCGGCTCGCCGCGTTCCGGGACCTGCTGCGGCACTTCTGACCGTCTCGAAGGCAAACAGCGTCGGCGATCATGGTGGCGTTACGCCGAGATGCCTGTTTTTCACAGTGGCATCAGTCCTGCCTCCGGCAGCCCGACGCGGCTTGTCCGGCCGACCGGAGCCCGCCTAGCCTGGTCCGGCGCTCACGGCCTTTCGGGGTGTGTCGGGGCGCGTCGGCGTTCGGCGGGCGAGCACCGTGGAGCTGAGTGCTGACGGAGTGGCTGGCCCACCCCGTTCTCGCGCGTGGCGTCGTGCCACGCCCGCGCGGCGGGGTGCCGAAGCTGTCCGCTCCCCTGTCGGACGGCCGAGGGTCAGGGCCGGGTAGTTGCGGACCCGGTCCTGACCCGGCCGGCGAATCGCTCAACCGGGCCGAGCGGGGCAGACCGCGCGGCCGATCGACTGTCAGGATGGCGGCATGAAGCGCAGATCTCTCCTGCTCGGTACGGCGGCAGGTCTGGCCGCCCCGGCGGTGCTCAGCCCGGCCGCGCCGGCACTCGGCGCGAGCGGGCCGCTGCGGCCGGCCTGGGGCATCGCCCCGGTGCCCGGCCCCCGGTCGTCGCTGCCGCTCCACAACCGGGCCAGTGAGCTGCGGACGCTGCCGGCGGAGACCAAGCAGGTGATCATCGTCGGCGCCACCAGCTACACCACCACCTACGCGACCCTGGAGGCGTACGTGCGGGTGCGCAACGGCTGGCAGCCGGCCGCGGCGAAGTTGCCGGCCCGGATCGGCTCGAAGGGCTTCAGCGACAACCACGTGGAGGGTGTGCCGACCACGCCGACGGGGGTCTACTCGATCGGCCCCACCATGTACGGCATCGCCGCCAACCCGGGCGTGCGGTTCCCCTACCACCGGCTGGTCAGCGGTGACTGGTGGAACGAGAATCCGTCGTCCGCGCTGTACAACACCTTCCAGCACAGTGCGACCAACCCGGGCGGGGCCAGCGAGGCACTGTGGAAGGAGGTTCCCGCGTACACACACTTCGCGGTGATCACCTACAACATGCCGCCGAACGTGTCGAAGCCGGTGCCGAACGCGGGCAGCGGGATCTTCCTGCACCAGTTCAGCACCACCGCCGGCAACGCCACCGCTGGCTGCGTCTCCCTCGCACACGACCACCTGGTCGACGTGCTCAACTGGCTGGACCCGGCGCTGTCGCCACGCATCGTGCTCAGCCCGTACGCCCAGCTCAGCCGATACTGAGAAGCGCCGCGGCTCAGTCGGCCTCGCGCCGGACGATCGCCACCGCCACCCGGCAGAACTCGTCCATGTCCGGGTTGAACCCGGCCGCGATGTCGGGGTGCAACCCGGAGCGGGTTTCCTCCAACAGTCGCTGGCAGACCTGCTCGACCGGTTCGCCCGCGTAGTCGCCGCGGACCCGGTCGGTGGCCGCCTGAAGGGCCGAGGTCAGCTGCTCCTCCAGCGGGCCGCGCAGCTTCTGCTGCACAGGATCGAGCCCGCGGGGGTCGAGCGTGACATGTGGCTCCGACATCGGTGCTCCCTTCGTCGGCGTCCGCGATACCCCACCGCGGACGTCGGTCAAACCCCGGTCGGTACGGCGGCGACCCGCACCTGGTACGAGAATTCCTCGGCCGGCTCCTCGTGGTACGACAACCGGCGGATCTGCCGGTCGTCGTCGTACAAAGCGACGTCCACAAGGACGCCGAGGTGGGCGAGCCCGATGCTCGACACCCGCTTCTTGTCCTGCAGCACCGCGCAGATGCCGCCGAGCAGGGTGCTGGCGTCGGACGTACGGTGCCCGGGCGGGCAGCGCAACACCAGGTCCACCTCGATCGGCCCGGGCAACGGCGTCCAGCCGGTGCGCTGAGCCGCGACGAGGGCGGCCTGGAGCAGGGTGCGGACCCTCGTCGCCTGCCGATGCCCGGCGGCGAAGATGGACAACGCTTCGGTCTTGACCGGTGGCAGGCCGCTCACCTCGAACGTCAGGGCGAGAGCGCGGGTGTCCTGCACGACGGCACCTCCTCGTTGGGACGATCCTGCCGAACCGGGGGAGCGGCGGTGGGTCGTTCCCGCGATTACCAACCGATCGGGCAGGTGTGGGGTCGGCCGGAGGCGTGTCGACGGCGGCGGCGAACGCGCCGGCTACGGCGCTAGGAAAACGCTAGCCGACGACGCCCGCGCTGGGTAGTCGGTCGTTCACCCGGTGGGGCGTGGTGCGAAGGCGCAGAACTCGTTGCCCTCCGGGTCGGCCAGCACCCACCACCAGTGCGCCTCGTCGAGCGGCTCCCGCAGCAGCGTCGCGCCCGCCGCGATCAGCGCCATCGGCTCCGGGTCGTCCAACTCGACGTCCCAGTGCAGCCGGTTCTTGACCGTCTTGGGCTCGGGCACCGCGGCGAACACCCAGTAGTCCCAGGGGAACCCGGACGCGCCGACCACCGACGCGTGGGCCGGCTCGTGCTCGACGGTGCCGCCGACCACCCCGGCCCACCAGGTCGCCTGCGCCGCCGGGTCGGCCGAGTCGACGACCAGCTCGAACGGGCCGGGTGGGGTGTCGTCGCGGGCCGGGAACGCGCAGAACTCGTTGCCCTCCGGGTCGTCGAGCACCCACCAGGTCGCGTCGCCGGCCGGTTCGCGGACCAGTCGGGCACCGTCCGCGAGCAGCGCCGCCGGGTCCGCACCGGCCATCCGCAGATCCAGGTGTACGCGGGTCTTGCCGACCCGAGGCTCCGGCACCTTGTTGACCCAGATCGACTCGGCGTTCGAGCGCGCCGAGCGCGGGTCCACCCGGGTGTCGTCGTCACCGGCGTCGGCCACGTCACCGTCGAGCATCCGGGCCCAGAAGGCGCCCAGTGCGAGCGGGTCAGCGGCGTCCAGACAGAGGTCCTTGAAGCGCGCGATCATCCTTCCAGCATGCCCGGTCCGAGCTGGCCGCCCGTGGAACAAGCGCCGCGTGGCGGAGTCAGTGCCGCTCGGCGCCTCGTCGATCATGGAGTTGTGGTGGGTGACAAAGTCCGCGATCATCCCAAACCAGGCACCATAACTCCATGATCGACCCGACCCGGCCGCGATCTTGCACTTACTGTCCTGACGTAAGGGGGCATTCCACGCTTTTTGGAGACCGAAACTGCAAGATCGGCGCGGGCCGCCGGTCGGGACCTGTCTCCTCTGGAGAAGCCCCCGTCTGAGGGTTTCTCCGAGTTCGCGTTCAGTGCTGCTTGGCGTACTGGATGAAGGACTTCCAGGCCGTCGGGTCGACGTGCAGGGCGCCGCCGTCGCGGTCCTTGGTGTCGCGCACCAGCACCACGCTCGGCAGGTTGTCGGCGACCTCGACGCAGGCGCCGCCGTTGCCGCCGGACCGGGTCGACTTTCGCCACTGTGGGGTCAGCGTGCCCATGACTTCGCCACTTCCTTGATCAGCTCGGTTGACTGCCGGCGGCTTCGGGACCCGTCAGGCTAGATCTTGGACAGTTTCCGTTCTGCCCGAACGGAAACTGTCCAAGATCTCCAGTTTCGGGATTGATCGCCTTTGGTCACTACTCTTCATCGAAGGGTCGATCGTGGGCGAGGTTCGAGGTCTGGCCGGTCAGGGCATATCGCTTCCGGAGAAGACCCAGGGTAGGCATCTTCTCCGAGTTTGTGT
Source organism: Micromonospora sp. NPDC007208 (assembly GCF_042869175.1). Lineage (NCBI taxonomy): Bacteria > Bacillati > Actinomycetota > Actinomycetes > Micromonosporales > Micromonosporaceae > Micromonospora > Micromonospora sp. NPDC007208. The sequence continues at coordinate 280,547 of NZ_JBIAFG010000006.1, forward strand.
TCAGTGCTGCTTGGTGTAGCTGACTCGTGGTTCATCCCGGGAAGTGGATCAGCGGCACCTCCTCGGACCAGCCGGGGCCCTCGCCGGTGAGCACCGCGGTCCCAGCTCATGATCGACTCCGCTTAAGGAAGGGCTGGTGCTTCCTGGCGCGGTGATGGCGCGACGTCCAGGAAACCGTGTCGATCACGGGCGCTGTTGGGGCGGCCGGTTCAGGAAGCCGGGTCGATTCTGCGCGCGGCGTCGGTGCAGGGCACGGGCGGCCGGTCGCTGCGCGCGCCCCCGTTGTGACAGCCAGGTTTCGTGGCTTCGCGGGTGGGGCAGAGTAGCCGCTACAGAGCATCCGGGCCGGAGTTTCCGCAGCTTGCCGGCTCGGAATCGTCTCGCCGTGCGCCGGGGCACGGATGCCCTCCCCGGTCTTTCGCCGAGGAGAGGGGGAGGGCGATGACGGACCCCGAGACGGCTCGACACCGACGCCGGCCGGTTGTTCGGCTGGGGGCGGCGGCTGCCGCGCTGGCACTCGTCGCGCCGCTGGCCGCATGCGGCTCGGACGACGCTGGCGGCCCACCGACGATCAACCTGTACTACCCGCCTGAGCAGAACCTGCAGAAGGTCGTCGACGACTGCAACGCGCAGGCCCAGGGGCGGTACGAGATCGCCTACCGGGTGCTGCCCCGGCAGGCCGACGACCAGCGGGTGCAGATGGTGCGCCGGTTGGCCGCCGAGGACAGCGGGATGGACGTGCTCGGCCTGGACGTCACCTGGACCCAGGAGTTCGCCAGCGCCGACTGGATCCGTGAGTGGACCGGCCAGGACAAGGCCGAGGTCGAGCAGGGCACCCTCGCCGGGCCGTTGGACACCGCCCGCTACGAGGACAAGCTGTATGCGGCGCCGAAGAACACAAACGTCCAGTTGCTCTGGTACCGCAAGGACCTGGTGCCGCAGCCGCCGACCACCTGGGACCAGATGATCAGCGCGGCCCAGCAGCTCAAGGACCAGGGCAAGCCGTACCAGGTGCTCACCATGGGTGCCCAGTACGAGGGTCTGGTCGTCCTCTACAACACCCTGGCCGAGAGCGCCGGCGGGAAGATCCTCAACGACGAGGGTACGAAGTCCGTGATGGACGAGGGCACGGTCCGGGCGTTGGAGCAGCTGAAGAAGTTCGCCACGTCGGGCGTGACCTCGCCGTCGTTCAGCAACGCCACCGAGGACCCGGTTCGGCTGGAGTTCCAGTCCGGTTCCGGCGCGTTCCAGGTGAACTGGCCGTTCGTCTACCCGGCCCTTCAGGAGGCGAACCCGGAGCTGGCCAAGCAGGTCGGCTGGGCTCGGATCCCCGGCATCGACGGGGGCACCCCCAGCAAGGTCACCATCGGCGGGGTCAACCTGGCGGTCAGCTCCTACTCGAAGCACCCGGAGCAGTCCTTCGAGGCGGCCCGGTGCATCCGCAGCGCCGAGCACCAGAAGTTCTCCGCCATCAACGACGGCGTGCCGCCGACCATCGAGGCGGTCTTCGACGACCCGGAGATGACCGAGGCGTACCCGATGAAGGACACCATCCTGGAGGAGTTGAAGGACCCGGCGACGCGTCCTCTGACCCCCGCCTACCAGAGCATCTCCACCGTGATGTCGGCGATCCTGTCGCCGCCGTCCGGGATCCGCCCGCAGCAGACCGCCGACGAACTGCGCGGCGCCATCGCCGACGCCCTCCAGTCCAAGGGGGTCCTGCCGTGAGCATCAACGCCACACCAACCGGCGCCGATGTCGCCGCCGAGGAGACCCGCCGGCCCGCCGCCGTACCGAAGCAACGCGGCGGCCGTCGCAAGCCCCCGTTGAGTGAGAACAAGAAGGCCGAACGCAAGCTCGGTCTGCTGCTCTGCGCGCCGGCCGCGCTGGTCATGATCGCGGTGACCGCGTACCCGATCATCTACTCGGTCTGGCTGTCGTTGCAGCGCTTCGACCTGCGCTTCCCCGACCAGCGTGAGTTCATCGGGTTGGAGAACTACGTCACCGTGCTCACCAACGAGTTCTGGTGGACCGCGTTCGGGGTGACCATGCTGATCACGGTGGTCACCGTGGCCGTCGAGCTGGTGCTCGGCATGGGCCTGGCGATCATCATGCACCGCACCCTGGTCGGCCGCGGCCTGGTCCGGACCTCGGCGCTGATCCCGTACGGGATCGTCACCGTGGTCGCGGCGTTCTCCTGGCGGTATGCCTGGACGCCCGGCACCGGCTACCTGGCCGACCTGTTCAGCGACGGCGCGCCGCTCACCGAACGGGCCAGCTCCCTGGCGATCATCATGCTGGCGGAGATCTGGAAGACCACCCCGTTCATGGCGCTGCTGCTGATGGCCGGGTTGGCGCTGGTGCCGGAGGACCTGCTCAAGGCGGCGTCCACCGACGGCGCGACCGCCTGGCAGAAGTTCACGAAGGTGATGCTGCCGGTGATGAAGCCGGCGATCCTGGTCGCGTTGCTGTTCCGCACCCTGGACGCGTTCCGGGTCTTCGACAACATCTTCGTGTTGACCGCTGGCGGCAACGAGACGTCGTCGGTGTCGATGCTCGCCTACAACAACCTGATCCGGGGTCTCAACCTCGGCATCGGTTCGACGATGTCGGTGCTGATCTTCATCACCGTGGCGATCATCGCCTTCGTCTTCGTGAAGCTGTTCGGCACCGCTGCTCCGGGCAGCGACGACGGAGAGAGGCGCTGACATGGCTGTCGAAACCACTACCAGGGCAAAGCTGCGCTGGGGTCTGCTCGACGTCCTCGTGGTCGTCTTCGCGCTGGTCCCGGTGCTGTGGATCGCGTCGCTGTCGTTCAAGACGCCGGCCACCCTCACCGACGGGAACTTCATCCCCCGGGAGTGGACGCTGGACAACTACCGGACCATCTTCGACACCGACCAGTTCGTCCGGGCGCTGGTCAACTCGATCGGCGTCGCGCTGATCGCCACGCTGATCGCGGTGGTGCTGGGAGCGATGGCCGCGTACGCGATCAGTCGGCTGGACTTTCCCGGTAAGAAGCTGCTGGTCGGCGTCTCCCTGCTGATCGCGATGTTCCCGCAGGTGTCACTGGTGTCGCCGCTGTTCGAGATCGAGCGTCAGCTCAAGATCTTCGACACCTGGCTCGGGCTGATCCTGCCGTACATCACCTTCGCGCTGCCGCTGGCGATCTACACGCTGTCGGCGTTCTTCAAGCAGATCCCGTGGGACCTGGAGAAGGCCGCGAAGATGGACGGCGCCACCCAGGGGCAGGCGTTCCGACGGGTGATCGCGCCACTGGCCGCGCCCGGGCTGTTCACCACGGCGATCCTGGTCTTCATCTTCTGCTGGAACGACTTCCTGTTCGCCATCTCGCTGACCTCGACCGAGCGCTCCCGCACGGTGCCGGCCGCGTTGTCGTTCTTCACCGGCGCGTCGCAGTTCGAGGACCCCACCGGGGCGATCTGCGCCGCCGCCGTGGTGATCACCGTGCCGATCATTCTGTTCGTCCTCTTCTTCCAGCGTCGCATCGTGTCCGGTCTGACCTCCGGCGCAGTCAAGGGATAGGTGAGTAGTCATGGCTGACATCGTGCTGGACAAGGTGAGCAAGAGCTTCCCGGACGGGACCGTCGCCGTGCAGGACGTCGACCTGGAGATCGCCGACGGCGAGTTCGTGATCCTGGTCGGGCCCTCGGGCTGCGGGAAGTCCACCACCCTCAACATGATCGCCGGGCTGGAGGACATCAGCTCCGGTGAGCTGCGCATCGCCGGGCAGCGGGTCAACGACAAGGCTCCCCGGGACCGGGACATCGCCATGGTGTTCCAGTCGTACGCGCTGTACCCGAACATGACCGTGCGGGAGAACATGGCGTTCCCGTTGCGGCTGGCGAAGCTCGACAAGGAGACCATCGACCGCAAGGTCGACGAGGCGGCGAAGGTGCTGGAGCTGACCTCGCTGCTGGATCGCAAGCCGGCGAACCTCTCCGGTGGCCAGCGTCAGCGGGTGGCGATGGGCCGGGCGATCGTCCGCCAGCCGAAGGCGTTCCTGATGGACGAGCCGTTGTCCAACCTCGACGCCAAGCTGCGGGTGCAGATGCGCACGGTGGTGTCCCGCCTGCAGAAGCAGCTCGGCACCACCACCGTCTACGTCACCCACGACCAGACCGAGGCGATGACCCTCGGCGACCGCGTGGTGATCATGCGCGGGGGCGCGGTGCAGCAGGTCGGGCCGCCACAAGAGCTGTACGACCACCCGCGCAACCTCTTCGTGGCCGGTTTCATCGGCTCGCCGTCGATGAACTTCCTGCACGCGGCCGTGCAGGACGGCGAGCTGCACACCGCCCTGGGCACGGTGCCGCTCGGTGACCGGGTCCGCCGGGAGTTGGAGTCGGCCGACGCGCCCCGCGAGTTGATTCTCGGCATCCGGCCCGAGCACTTCGAGGACGCCGAACTGGTCGACGACGACACCCGTCGGCGGGGCATGGAGTTCGAGGCGCCGGTGGACATCGTCGAGTCGATGGGCTCGGACAAGTACGTCTACTTCACCGTCGAGGGCGAGAAGGCAAGCGCCGCCGAGTTGGAGGAGCTGGCCGCCGACGCGGGCGCCACCGACTTCGCCGGCGCCGGCGGCAACCTGGTGACCCGGCTGTCCGCCGAGTCCCCGGTCGCCGAGGGGCAGACGCGCCGAGTCTGGTTCAACCTGGAGAAGATCCACCTGTTCGACCCGGCCAACGGCCGAAACCTGACCCTGCACGAGGGTCGGGCCGCCGGCGCGCTCGCCGACTGACGGCCAGCTCGCGCCGATCTTGCAGTTTCGGTTGTCGACACAGGTGGAATGCCCCTTGTGTCGGGACAGGAAGTGCAAGATCGGCGCGGCGGCAGCGCGGGCGCCCCGCCGCCCTGCGGCGGTTGGCCGGGCGTGGCAAGGTGGTCGCAGGTCGCGTCGTGAAGCGGGGGACGGGCATGAACCGACGATTGGCCGCGCTGGCCAACGCGCACGGTGTTTCCACCTGGTACGAGGATTGGCGGCACCGCCGCGTCGAGGTCGCACCGGAGACCGTGGTGGGGGTGCTGGGGCTGCTCGGGGTGGACGCCACCAGCCCGACGGCGATCGCCGACGCACTCGCCGCCGCCCGTGCGGTCGACCGGAGCGCCCTGCCGGAGACGGTCGTGCTCACCCATGGCCGCACCCGGGCGCTGCCCGGCCCCGGGGTGGTGACCCTGGAGGACGGTGGCCGCCGCGCGGTCGACGGTGAGCTGCCCGCGGACCTGCCGCTGGGTTGGCACCGGCTGGCCTGCGCCGACCGGGAGGTGACGCTGGTGGTGGTGCCACGCCGGCTACCGGTGCCGCCCCGGACGTGGGGGTGGATGCTCCAGCTCTACGCGCTCACGTCGGAGCGTTCCTGGGGGATGGGCGACCTCGGTGACCTCGCCGACTTCACCGGGTGGGCCGGTGCCACCGGGGCGGGGCTGGTGCTGCTCAACCCGCTGCACGCGGTCGGGCCGGCGCACCCGGTGGCCACCTCACCGTACTCACCGGCCAGTCGGCGCTTCGTCAACCCGCTCTACCTGCGGGTCAGCGACACCGCCGCGTACCGTGCGGCGGACCCGGCGACGCGTGCGGTGGTCGACGCGTTGCGTCCCGACCGGGGTTCCCTGATCGACTACGACGAGGTGTGGGCCGCCAAACGGCGCGCCCTGGAGTTGCTGCACCCGTACGCCCAGCCGGTGGACCTCGCCGCGGACCCGGCGCTGACCAGCTTCGCCACCTGGTGCGCGCTCGCCGAGCGGCACGGCAACGACTGGCGGGCCTGGCCCGCGGAGCTGCACCACCCCGACTCCCCGGCGGTCGCCGAGCAGCGCCGGCAGCTCGCCGACCGGGTCGGCTTCCACGCCTGGCTGCAACACCTCTGCGACGAGCAGCTCGACGCCGTCACGGCGGCGGCCCGCTCGGCGGGAATGCCGGTCGGTGTCGTGCACGACCTGGCCGTCGGCATCGACCCGGGCGGCGCGGACGGGTGGCAGCTCGCCGACGTGCTGGCCCAGGGCGTGCGGGTCGGCGCACCGCCGGACGACTTCAACCAGCTCGGCCAGGACTGGGGGCTCGCCGCGTGGCGCCCGGACCGGCTCGCCGCCACCGGCTACGCCGCGTACCGGGACATGCTGCGCCGCACGCTGCGGCACGCGGGTGGTCTGCGGGTCGACCACGTCGCCGGCCTGTGGCGACTGTGGTGGGTGCCGCCGGGCGGCGGCGCGGCCGAGGGCACCTACGTGCGCTACGACGCCGAGGCGATGCTCGGGATCCTCGCGTTGGAGGCGCACCGGGCCGGCGCGGTGGTGGTCGGTGAGGATCTCGGCACGGTCCAACCGGCGGTGACCCGAGGTTTGCGGGGGCGCAACATGCTGGGCTCGACCGTGCTGTGGTTCGCGCGTGACGACGCCGGTGACTTCGTGTCGCCGGCCCGGTGGCCCCGCAACGCCCTCGCCACCATCTCCACCCACGACCTGCCCACCGCGCCGGGCTTCCTGACCGGTGAGCACGTGCGGGTGCGCGACGAGTTGAAACTGCTCGGCACCGACGTGGCGGTGGAGCGGGCCCGTGCCGCCGCCGATCGGGACCGGCTGCTCACGATGTTGCGCGCCGAGCACCTGCTGCCCGAGCCGGCTGCGGGGTCCGGGTCGGCTGAGCCGGCGAAGACGCCCGACGACGGCGAGGTGGTGGTGGCGATGCACGCCGCGCTCGCGGCCAGCCCGACCCGGCTGCTCGGCGTCTCCCTCTACGACGTGCTGGGCGAGGTGCGCCAACCCAACATGCCGGGCACGGTGGACGAGTATCCGAACTGGCGGCTGCCGCTGCCGGCCAGCGTGGCGCAGATCCAGGGGGACCCCCGGGTGACCCGGATCGTCGACCTGCTCAGCGCCGCCCGCCCCCGACCGGCCGACCCGACGCCGGCCGCCGAGGAGTGACCCGGCCCGGTCAGGTCGGCCAGTCGAAGCGTGCCGGCAGCCCGAGGAAGTCCGCGTAGCGCCCGAGCGCCTGCTCCACCCGGGCCCGGGCGGCGACGTCGAGAGTCGTGAGCGGCTGGACCGTCAGGGTGACCGCGGTGCGGCCGATCTTGCGCTTCCACACGCCCACCACCCGACCGGCGCGGACCACGGTGGCCTGGAAGATGCCGTTGTTGCCCGGCACCACGGCCGCCTGGTGGGCCGGGTCGAGCATCAACGTGCGGTCCCGGAAGCCGAGCAGGTACTCGTCGAAGCCGGGCAGCGCCAGCACGTCGTCCGGCGCGGTGCGCGGCGCGTCGGCCAGGGCCGCGTCGACGTACATCGGTGTGCCGTCGACCCGCACCGTGCTCAGCGCGTCTGCGGCGGCGGCCAGGCCGCGTCGGGCGTCGGTGAGGGTGAGGCCGCTCCACACGGCGAACTCACGGTCGGTGACCGGGCCGTGCCCGCGTACGTAGCGGTGGGCGAGCAGGGCCAGCGCCTCGTCCCGTTCCAGCCGGTGGGTCTTGGGCGCCCACTCGTCGAGCAGGGCGAAGGTCTGGTCGGTGCCGATGTTCGGCGCCACGCAGGTCACGCCACGGACGCTCGCATACCACAGCAGGTGGTAGCCACGTTGCCCGTCGGTGCCCAGGCCGGCCGCCCGCAGGGTGGCCAGGCACTGCGCGCGGGTGAGCCGACCGCCGCCGGCCAGCGCGGCGCCGAGGACGTCCGCCGCCCGGTCCGCGTCGGCCTCGGTGAGCCCGAGCTGTGCCCGCCGGGTCGCCAGGCCGGCCAGCGATCGTACGCCGGTCAGCTCCAGCATCCAGCGGGCGTCGGCGGACGGGACGAGGTGCACGGTGCCCCGCATCGGCCAGGTGCGCAGCGCCTCGCGCCGCTCCAACGCCGCCTGCACGTCGGTGACGCTCCGGCCGGGTAGCCGGGCCCCCAGCGACCACAACCCGCTGGCCAGGTCCTGTGCCTGCATCGCGCCGAACCACTCGACCACCTCGGCGACGCTGTCGGGTCGGGTGCCCGGGTGCGGGCGCAGCAGCAGGCTGGTCATCCGCAGCGCCAACGCGTCGGCCGCGCTGAGGTCGACAGGCATCGGGCGCTCCTTTTCGTGGCCGGGCGGCCAGCCTAGGGCCGACCACCGACACTTCCGCAGATGGGAGGCGTAACGGCGGTCGTCGGGGGAATGCGCCCCGCCGGAAGTACGCGCGCCGCGCGTACGGAAGGGAATCTCATGACTGCCGCAAGCGAGCCGGCCCGGGGTGCCGGCGTACCGGCCGGGTCCCGCAGCCATCGGGGGGACACCCGCGCGAAGACGAGCGCCGCCGCGACCTTCGCCCTGGTGTTCGGAGTTGCCGGCCTGTTCAGCGTGTTGACGGCGATCCTCGCCTGGTTGGGGCTGGTGCTCGGCATCATCGGGATCATCCTCGGCATCGTCGGCCTCAAGATGGCCCGCCGACCCGGGGTCACCGGTCGTGGCGTGTCGATCGGCGGCCTGGTGCTCAGCATCCTGGCCGTGCTGATCGGCCTCGGTCTGGCCGCCGGAATCACCACGTTCGTCAACAACGAGAACGCGGTGAACCGCCTGCAGACCCAGGTCGACAAGCTGCGCGACAAGCTCGACTGACCCGCGCGTACCGGTCTGGGCCGGCCCGCCACCCGTCCTGGCCGGCCCCAGTAGGGTGGGCGGCGTGCTCCGCCAGGTCACCGCGATCCGCTACGTCACCCCGCTGCGCGAGGGTGGGTCGCTGCCGGGCGTGGTGGAGGCCGACGACCTGGGCACCTACGTGGCGAAGTTCCGGGGTGCCGGGCAGGGGCCCAAGGCGCTCGTCGCCGAGGTGATCTGCGGTGAGCTGGCCCGCCGGCTGGGGTTGCTGGTGCCGCCGCTGGTGGTCCTCGACGTCGACCCGGTCATCGGGCGGGCCGAGCCCGACCAGGAGGTGCAGGAGCTGCTGCGCAGCAGCGGTGGCGCCAACCTCGGGATGGACTTCCTGCCCGGGGCGCTGGGCTTCGACCCGGTGGCGCACCCCGTCGACCCGGCGTTGGCGTCCCGGGTGCTCTGGTTCGACGCGTACGTGGAGAACGTCGACCGGAGTTGGCGCAATCCGAACCTGCTCGTCTGGCACAGGGAGCTGTGGCTGATCGACCACGGTGCCTCGCTGTACTTCCACCACAACTGGCCGCGCGCCGAGGCCTCCGTGCACCGGGCCTACCGCGCGGAGGATCACGTGCTGGCCCCGTACGCGTCGCGGCTGGCCGAGGCCGACGCCGAGTTGGCCCCCCAGGTCACCCCGGAGCTGCTCACCGAGGTGTTGGCCCAGGTGCCGGGGGAGTGGCTGACCGCCGCCGACTTCGAGACGGCCGACGCGGCGCGCGAGGCGTACCTGGACCACCTGTCCCGCCGCGTCGCCCGCACGGCCGACTGGCTGCCAACGGGGAGCGGGGCATGAGGCAACCCTTCGAGTACGCGCTGATCCGGCTCGTGCCCCGCATCGAGCGCGGTGAGCAGATCAACGTCGGGGTGTTGCTCTACTGCCAGCAGCGCGACTTCCTGGCCGCGCGGACGCACTTGGACGCCGACCGGGTTCGCGCGCTGGCGCCGGACGTCGACCTGCCGGCGGTGGCCGCGGTGCTCGACTCCTGGGACCGGACCTGCTCCGGTGACGGGCCGGCTACCCGGATGCGGCTCGGTGAGCGGTTCCACTGGTTGGCCGCTCCACGGAGCACGATGATCCAGACCGGGCCGGTGCACACCGGCCTCACCGTCGACCCGGCGGCCGAGCTGGACCGGCTGATGGCGACCCTGGTCCGCTGAGCCGGGGCCGGGGCCGGGGCCGGGGCCGGGGCCGGGGCCGGGGCCGGGGCCGGGGCGCGGGAGCGGTGATCGTCCCCTGATCGCGCTACGCCAGCGCCGTCGCCGGCGGAGCGCGATCCCCCGTTCAGGTGCCCGGTGCGGGGCGGCGGCTCGATCCCGCCGGCACCGATGGCATCAGGATCGTCGTCCGCGTGCGGCGTCGGGCCGAAACGACCGGGAAGTTGCGGAAAACTTGAGTTGGCGCACGGCGTGCGGGGCGCCTCGGGCTGTCGTTAGAGCACCTCCGCAGCGGGTAGTCGCGTGAGCTGATCCGAGACGAGAAGGGGACACTCTGATGGCTGCCCAGACCAAGGTAGCGGTGTTTTACTACAGCGCCACCGGCACCACCTACCAGATGGCGCAGGCCGTGTGTGAGGCCGCCGGGGATGCCGGCGCCGACGTGCGCCTGCGCAAGGTGCGCGAGTTGGCGCCGGACGAGGCGATCCGCTCCAACTCCGGCTGGCAGGCGCACCGCCTGGAGACCCAGGACGTGCCCGAGGCGATGCTCGACGACCTCACCTGGGCCGACGTGGCGATCTTCGGTGCGCCGACCCGGTACGGCATGGTCGCGGCGCAGCTGAAGCAGTTCATCGACACCACCGGCCCGCTCTGGAGCCAGGGCGGGCTGGTCAACAAGGTCTACTCCGCCTTCACCTCGACGGCGACCTCGCACGGGGGTCAGGAGACCACGCTGACGTCACTCTTCAACGTCTTCTACCACTGGGGCGGTGTGGTGGTCACTCCCGGTTACACCGACACCAGCCAGTTCATCGCCGGCAATCCGTACGGTGCCTCGCACACCAGCAACAACGGGGAGATCGCCCCGGACGCCGTGGCGCTCGGAGCCTGCGCGCTCACCGCCCGGCGCGCGGTGCAGCTGGGTGCCGCGCTGAAGGCGGGCCTGGCCGGCTGACCGGCTGACGGACGAGGGCGACCGGTGGCGCGGGCGGGGGCTCTCGGCCCGTCCGCGCCACCGGTCCACCCAGCCCTACCCCCGGGGCGGGCCGACTATGCGCCGCCGAGCGTCGCGGGCAGCTCGTCGGTGCGCGACGCGGGCAGCAGATCGGTCACCAGCTCGCTCAGCACGGCGAGCCCGTCCGGGCTGAGCACGGACTCGGCGTGGAACTGCACCCCGGCGAAGCCGCGCCCCCGCAGGGCGTGCACGGCGCCGTCGCCCGGGTCCCGGGCCAGCTCCACCGGCCCGTACGCGGTGGCCAGCAGGTCGGCCTCGGCGCGGGCGGTGAACGTCGAGTAGAACCCGACCCGGCGGGTCCGGCCGAACACCGGTACCTCCCGCTGCAACCCCTGATAGGCCGCCTCCCGGCGGTGCAGCGCCAGCCCCAGCAGCCCGGCCAGCACCTGATGGCCGAGGCAGACCGCGAGGGTGGGACGGCCGGTCGCCAGCAGCCCGGTCAGCAGCTCCCGCAGCGCCACCATCTTCGGCTCGTCCACGCTGCCCGGGTCACCGGGCCCGGGGCCGGCCACCACCAGGTCGTAGTCGTCGACCGGGCCGCTCGCGTGCCACGGCCGGGTGGTCACCGTCAGGCCCAACGCGCCCAGTTGGTGGGCCAGCATGCCGGTGAAGGTGTCCTCGGCGTCCACGATCAGCACCCGGCGGCCGACCAGCCCGGGCAGGCCGGGCGCGTCCGGTGACCGCTGGTCCAGCCAGAAGCGCGCCAGCGGTGCGTTGCGCGCGGCCAGCGCGTCGCGTACCGCCGGGTCGTCGGCCAGCCGCGCGACCGGCCCGCGGTCGCCGACGGCCGCCGCCGGGCCGAGGCCGAGCGCGGCCAGGACCCCGGCGGCCTTGGCGTGCGTCTCGGCCACCTCACCGGCCGCCGTCGAGTGCCGGACCAGGGTCGCGCCGACCGGCACCCGCAGCCGGCCGGTGGGGGAGATCTCGGCGGTACGGATCAGGATCGGCGCATCGAGGGTCTGCCGGCCGGCCTCGTCGTGGCCGAGCAGCGCCAGCACGCCCCCGTAGTAGCCCCGGCCCCGGCGCTCGTGCCGGGCGATCACCCGGCAGGCGTTCTCGATCGGGCTGCCCGTCACGGTGGGGGCGAACATCGTCTCGCGCAGCACCTCCCGCACGTCGCGGGTGCCCCGCCCGGCGAGCAGGTACTCGGTGTGCGCCAGGTGTGACATCTCCTTCAGGTACGGGCCGATCACCTGCCCACCGTGCTCGGCGACGGTGGCCATCATCTTCAGCTCCTCGTCGAGCACCATGTACAGCTCTTCGATCTCCTTCTCGTCGGCGAGGAAGCGCAGCAGGGCCGCCCGGTCCGCGACGCCACCGGGGCAGCGGAAGGTGCCGCTGATCGGGTTCATCATCACCAGGCCGTCGTCGACGCTGACGTGCCGCTCCGGGCTGGCGCCGACGAGCGTCCGGGTGCCGGTGTGCACCACGAACGTCCAGTACGCGCCGCGTTCGGCGATCAGCAGCCGGCGCAGGGCGGCCAGCGCGGCCCCCAGCGGTGGGCCCTGCACGGTGGCGTGCAGGGCGCGGTGGATGACGAAGTTGGCGCCCTCGCCGCGGCCGATCTCCTCGGACAGCACCCGCTGCACGGTCCGCGCGTACTCCTCGTCGCTGACGTCGAAGCCGGCGTCGCCGGTGTGGACCGGTTCGTCGGGCAGCGCGGCGAGGGCGTCGGCCAGCGTGATCCGCTGGTGCTCGCGGACCTGGAGGAACTCCAGCGGGGCGCCGTCGTCGACGCAGGCGAAGCCGCGCTCGGTGATCTGCCGGTACGGCACCAGGGCCAGCGTCCGCGCCCCGGGCGGGCCGGGCGGCAGCGGAAGGTCGGTGAGCCCCTCGACGGTGTCGACCGGGCCGGTGAACAGGTCCAGTTCGTCCGCGCTCTCGCGGCGCAGCAGCGCGAAGGGGCCGGGGTCGACGCCGTGGGCGACGGCGGTGAGCAGGTCGGTCAGGTGGGTCATCGGGCGTCTCCGTCGGGCAGGGGCGCCGCCGTCGGGCGGCCCGCTGGCCGGGAGATCCGGCGACCGCCTCGATGGCGGCCGCGTGGATGGAGCTACGCGCGGGAGATGGCCGCCGGGTCGGCGGGCCACCAACTGGTCAGTTGCGCGAGCATGTGATCCACCCTACGCGCCCGTCGGCCGGCTGGCACGGGGTAACTTGACCGGCGATGAACATTCTCGCGCTCGACCTGGGCACCTCCTCGGTACGCGGGCTGGTGCTGGACGCGGACACCCAGCCGCTGCCCGGCGCCCTGGCCCGCCGCAAGGTCGACCTCGCCATCGGTGACGACGGCACCGGCACGCTGTCCGGTCGGGACTATCTGGCGAACCTGGTCGAGTGCCTGGACGAGCTGGCCGACTCGGGGCACCTGCACGACGTCGGCCTGGTGGCGGTCTCCGCCCAGTGGCACTCGGTGCTCCCGCTGGACCGCGACGGCGCACCCTTGGGCCCGGTGGTCACCTGGCTGGACACCCGGCCCGCCCCGGTCGGGCGTACCGCCGGTCCGGCGGACCCGGACGGCTTCCACCAGCGCACCGGCTGCTGGTGGCACCGCTCGTACTGGTCGATGCGGTTGCCCTGGTTGCGCGAGCAGTCCGGCACCCCGATCGCCCGGTTCGTCGGTCTGCCCGAGTACGTGCTGGGCGAGCTGCTCGACACGGCACCCATGTCGATCTCCCAGGCCTCCGGGACCGGTCTGCTGGACCTGCGCACCCTGCGTTGGGACGAGGAGGCGTTGACCCTCGCCGAGGCGCGACCGGAGGAGCTGCCGCCGCTGGGCGAGCTGGACTGGCACGGCCGGCTCCGGGTCGACCTGGCCCGTCGGTGGCCGCAGTTGGCGCAGGCCCGGTGGTCACCGCCGGTGGGCGACGGTGGGGCGTCGAACGTCGGCTCGGGCTGCGTCGACCCGAGCCGGGCCGCCGTCACCGTGGGCACCTCCGCGGCCGTACGGCTGATGCAGCGGATCCCGGCCGGCGAACCGATGCCCCGCCTGCCCGAACGGCTGTGGCGGTACCGGGTCGACCACGACCACGTGGTGACCGGGGCCGCGTACGCCAACGGAGGCAACCTCTTCGCCTGGGCGGACCGGGAGCTGCGGTTGCCCCGGGGCGCCGAGTTGGACGCGGCGCTGGCGCTGGTGCCGGCGGGCGGCGGCCGACCGGCGGACCCCCGCTTCGGTGGTGACCGGGCGCCGGGGCTGGCGCCTGCGGGCAGCGGTGAGCTGCGCGGTCTGAGCTTCAGCACCACCTCGGTCGACATCCTGGCCGGGCTGATGCAGGGGTTGTGTGAGCTGGTCGCCGCGGACCTCGGGGTGCTGGAGTCCACCATCGACAAACCGGTCGGCGTGGTGCTGGGCGGCGGCGCGGTGGCCGCCTCGGTGTGGTGGCGGCAGGCCTTCGCCACCGCGCTCGCACCGCGACCGGTGTCGCATCAACGCAACCCGGAGATCGGCGCCACAGGTGCCGCGTTGGTGGCGTTGGGGCGCTTCGGTGACGCCATCGAGCTCGCCGACATCGGCCGGACGGACGAGCTGGTTTTACCGACCCCGGCAGGACGTTCCCACCCGCAGTATCCTTCCTGAACCTCGGCCTCGCCCGGGCCGTTGACAGCGGTACCGAGCCTGGTTGGATGGACTGCGCTCCCCCGACCGCGGTGGACGCGGTAGGACGGAGGAGGCAGGGTGGCGGCAGGTCCCGACCCGGCGAACGGCGCGGTGTCGAACCATCGCCGACGCCGCTTCGACGTCCGAGTCGTTCCGCATCGACGGCGCTCTCCGTTCCGGCTGCGCGACTGGCGGATGAGCACGAAGCTCGCCACCGTGCTGCTGGTGCCGTCGATGGCGTTCCTCCTGCTCGCCGGGGTGCAGACCAGCACGCTGGTGGGGCGGACGACGGCGTTGAACGACTTCTCCGGTCAGGTCGGTATCGGCCGGCAGATCACCGCGGCGGTGCACCAGCTCCAGCAGGAGCGCGACCGCTCGGCGGGGGAGCTGGGTGAGCTGCGTAAGGGTGGTGACCGGCAGGCCGCGGCGAACGACCTGAAGCCGTTGCAGGCGTCCACCGACAAGGCCATCGTGGACCTGAGCCGGGCGGCCGAGCCGCTGGCCGACGCGGACGCGTCCTGGCGGGTCGCCTTCTCCGAGGCGCTGGAGGCGTACGACCAGGTGGTCGACATCCGCGCGGCGATTCCGCCGGCGGTGCTGAGCAGCGAGACCATCCTGGGCAACTACCACCGGGCCGTGGGGGCGTTGCTGGACCTGCTCGCCGAACCGACGCCGGGTCAGAACCAGCCGGCTTTGAACGACGCGGTGCTGCGCTACGTCCAGCTGGCCCGGGTCAAGGAACTCTCCTCCCGGGTGCGGGCGCAGCTCTACGCCGCCGCGCGCGCCGGTGCGTACGGCACCGAGGACCGGGTGGTCCTCGCCGACCTGCGCGGCCAGCAGCTCACCGCGCTCGGTGCGTTCCGGGTGGCCGCGACCACCGATCAGATCCGCCGCTACGACGAGACCTCGGTGTCGCCGATGTTCGTGGTCGCCACCGGGTTGGAGGAGCGCAGCCTGTCCTCCGGTGGCGCGTCGCCGCAGGTGCTGCCGTCGGAGCAGTGGTGGTCGGCCAGCCAGCAGCGCCAGGAGCTGCTGCGCCAGCTTGAGGCGGGTGTGCTCGACGACGCCGTGCGCCAGGCCGAGGAGGCCAGCGACGATCAGCTGCGGACGACCCTGCTGGTCGTCGGTGGGGTCGTCACGGTCCTGCTGGCCGCTCTGCTGATCTCGTTGCTCATCGGGCGGTCGGTGGCCCGGTCGATGCGGTTGCTGCGCAGCCAGGCGCTGCGGATCGCCCAGGTCGAGTTGCCGGACACCCTGGACCGGCTGAAGACCGTCACCGGCGGGGTGCCCCGTATCGACGTCGCGCCGGCGGTGGTCCGTTCACTCGACGAGATCGGCGAGCTGGCCGAGGCGTTCGTGGCGGTGCACCGCAGCGCCGTCACGGTCGCCGTCGAGCAGGCGCTCATGCGGCGCAACGTCAACGCGATGTTCGTCAACCTGGCCCGCCGCAGCCAGGTGCTGGTGGAGCGGCAGCTGGAGCTGCTGGACGACCTGGAGCGCGAGGAGAGCGACCCGGACCAGCTGGAGAACCTGTTCAAGCTCGATCACCTGGCCGCCCGGATGCGCCGTAACGACGAGAGCCTGCTGGTGCTCGCCGGCACCGACTCCACCCGCCGGTGGAACCGGCCGGTCGGCCTCGGTGCGGTGCTGCTGGCCGCCGCCGCCGAGATCGAGCAGTACCAGCGGGTCCGGATCGAGTCGGTGGTCGACGTGCACGTGGTCGGGCACGCCGTCGGCGAGTTGGTGCACCTGCTGGCCGAGCTGCTGGAGAACGCCACCGCCTTCTCCCGCCCGGACACCGTCGTGGTGGTGACCGCCCGGGTCGAGGCGGGCGCTCCGCTGATCGAGATCGTCGACCGTGGTCTGGGCATGAGCCCGGCCGCGCTGGTGCAGGCGAACGAGGTGCTGGCCAGCCCTCCGGCCGCGGACGTCGCGGCGGTGGAGCGGATGGGGCTCTTCGTGGTCAGCCACCTGGCGGCCCGGTTGGGCGTACGCGTGCGGTTGACCGGCGGCGAGGACGGCCTGGTCGCGCGACTCGCCCTGCCCGCGGTGTTGCTGGCTCCGGCGGGCAACGTCGAGCTGGACGCGCCCCCGTCTGCGCGGATGTTGGCGGCGAGCGCGGCGCGAGGGTTGGCTGGGCAGTCCGGGGCCGCCGGGCCGGCCGCCGCCCCGGTGCCGGGCGCCGCGGCGCGGGACCTGCCGGTGGCCGGCCGCCCGCCGGGTGTCGGCGTGCCACGTCAGGGCCGCCCGGTGCCGGTGCGCGCCGAGGACGTGTTGACCCCGAACGCTGCTCGCGGTGGCGGCGGGGGCTGGTATTCGCGGCAGGGCCCGAGCGGGCCGGCGGTGCCCGCACCGGCGGCGCCGCCGACCGTCCCGGTGACCGCCGGCACCAATGAGCGGGGATTGCCGGTGCGGGTGCCCATGGCGCAGTTGAGCGCGGTCACCCGTTCGGCACAACCGATGTCGGCACCGACCCGCACCGACCCGGACCCGGAGGCGGTCGGCGGCATGCTCTCGCGGCTCTACAGCGGAGTACGGCGCGCCGAGGCTGAGGACACCACCGAGATACCCGTGCCACCGTCCGGGGGGCACGACGAAGGGGGACGACGACAGTGACGACGTTGAGCCAGGAGGCACGTGACCTGAGCTGGCTGGTGAGCGCGTTCGCGGAGCGGGTGCCGGGTGTGGCGCATGCGGTGGTGGTCTCCTCCGACGGGCTGCTGGTGGCGATCTCCGATCACCTGCCCCGTGACAACGCGGACAAGCTCGCCGCGGTGACCTCCGGGCTGATGAGCATCACCGCGGGTGCGGCCCAGATGTTCGACGGCGACGTCGTCAAGCAGACGGTGGTCGAGATGGGCCGTGGCTACTTCCTGGTGATGCAGATCCGCGACGGTTCGATTCTGGCCACGCTGGCCGCCGGTGACGCGGACATCGGTGTGGTGGGCTACGAGATGGCCCGGCTGGCCAAGCAGGCGGGGGAGATGCTCACCCCGGCCCTGCGGGCGGAGTTGCAGCAGGCGCTGCCCCGCTGAGTGAGCCGGCCGAGGCCCGGACGGTCACCGGCTCACCCGAGCCGAGCCGTCCGGGCCCGGCCGTCCGGGTGGCGGCGCCTTCAGAAGCCGCCGGCGGCGATGACGGAGCGGTACCAGGTGGCGCTGCTCTTGAGCACCCGCCGCTGGGTGGGGTAGTCCACGTAGACCAGGCCCCAGCGTTGGTCGTAGCCCTGGTCCCACTCGAAGTTGTCCAGCAGTGACCAGACGTGGAAGCTCTCCAGCGGCACCCCGTCGGCGATGGCGCGGTGCGCGGCGGTGAGGTGGTCGCGCAGGAAGCTGATCCGGCCGGTGTCCTGGACGGTGTCGTCCGCGTCCAGAGTGTCCGGTGTGGGCAGCCCGTTCTCGGTGATGGTGAGCGGGATCGGGCCGTACTCGCGGGTGATCCGGGTCAGCAGGTCGTACATCCCCTCGGGGTAGATCTGCTGCCACTCGGCCTCGGAGGTCGCCCAGCGGTGCGCGGTGCCGCCGTCGGCGGTGACGTAGATCGGGGTGTAGTACTGCACGGCCAGCAGGTCGACCGGCGAGGAGATGATTTTCAGGTCGCCGTCGCGGATGCCCTGGACCATGCGGCTCTGCGGGCCCAGGTCGGCCAGCAGGTCCTCCGGGTAGCTGCCCTTGAACAGGGAGTCGAGGTAGAGGCGGTTCTCGTAGGCGTCGTAGAGGTGGGCGGCCGCGGCAGCCTGCGGGGAGTCGTCGGCGGGGTAGCAGGGGTGCAGGTTGAGTGCGGGGCCGATCCGGCTGTCGCTGCCGCTGGCCCGCAGCGCGCCGACGGCGAACCCGTGGGCGAGTTGCAGGTGGTGGGCGACCAGGTAGGCGGCGTCCGGGTCCTGCCGGCCGGGGGCGTGGTGGCCGGTGAGGTAGCCGTTCTGCACGACGGTCTTGGGCTCGTTGATGGTGAGCCAGGCCGGCACCCGGTCGCCGAGGGCGCGGAAGACCACGTCGGCGTAGTCGGCGAAGCGGTGGGCGGTGTCGCGTGACTCCCAGCCGCCGGCGTCCTGGAGCGCCTGCGGGAGGTCCCAGTGGAACAGGGTGGCCATCGGGGTGATGTCGCGCTCGTGCAGGCCGTCGAGGAGGCGTCGGTAGAAGTCGAGGCCGCGCTGGTTGGGCGTGCCGGTGCCGTCGGGTTGGATCCGGGGCCAGGAGATGGAGAAGCGGTAGCTGCGCAACCCGAGGTCGCGCATGAGGTCGAGGTCCTCGGCGTAGCGGTGGTAGTGGTCGATGGCCACGTCGCCGGTGTCGCCGTTGCGGGTGCGTCCCGGGACGCGGCTGAAGGTGTCCCAGACCGACTCGCCGCGCCCGTCCTCCTTGGCGGCGCCCTCGATCTGGTACGCGGAGGTGGCTGCGCCC
Organism: Micromonospora sp. NPDC007208; assembly: GCF_042869175.1. Lineage (NCBI taxonomy): Bacteria > Bacillati > Actinomycetota > Actinomycetes > Micromonosporales > Micromonosporaceae > Micromonospora > Micromonospora sp. NPDC007208. Next base: position 299,344 of record NZ_JBIAFG010000006.1, read on the forward strand.
CAGCCGAAGTTGTCCGGGAAGCGCAGCGGGCCGGCGGGCCCAATAGGTATCGACATGGATTCTCCTCATGGATACGGGGCCACCGCCGAAAGTTTCGGGAGCGCTCCCATGATAGGGCAGGCGCTGCCGGCCGGTCAGCCGGCCGTCAGAACGGCCGGCGCTGGCGGATGGGATGCGGGTGTGGCCCCGAGCAGCGAACGAGGCCGTCCGGGCGGCGCGGCGCGCCTGTCCCGTCGGCCTCTTTTCCTATCGTGTACGGGGGTTTAGTGTGGGGACGGGGGAGGGCAACCCCCGTCCCCACCGTAACTGCACACACACGGGCGGAATTTGGGTCCTGCCGTGCGTGTCGCGCGGGAGCCGGGCCACGCGAGTGGCTCTGGTTCCACCTCCCTCCCTGTGGCGGGACGATGGCTGACGACGGCGTCCGGGCTGGCCCGTCGTCGGCCCTCGGTCTGGTTCCCCGGGCTCGTCAGAGACGACCCCAGCGATCTTCTTGTTGGAACCTTGTCGATGGAAGCGCTCCCATCGACCGATGTTGCGACTGTAACGCCCGTCACGCCATTGTGAAAGCCCCAAAACGAGATCGAAACAAGGAGCTGATCCGGCGCTCCGTGCGCTTGTTGTGGGAGCGCTTCCATGGCACACTGTCGATTCGACGCGACACGAGCCACATCGCGTGAGTGCGGGTCCACCGAGGGCAACCGGCAGCACCAGCTCCGGTCACGGTCACCCGAGCGCGGCCGGCGGGACCCCCTCCCGTGCGGGCCGCACCGCCCTACCCCGGCCGGGCCCGGGGAAGACCACCTTCCCGGCGCCTCGACATCCCCGCGGACCACCACCCTCGCGGGCAGGCGCCTCGCCGGAGAACCATCCCGGCCTGGTCCGAGGAGACACCGCGCACATGAGACAACTGGCAATACGCCGCCGCGTGGCGCTCGCCGCCGCCGCGCTGCTCGCCATCGGCGGGGTGACCCTGCCTGCCGGCGCCGCACAGGCCGCACCCGCCTGCGACGTGGTCTACGCGACCAACGACTGGAACACCGGCTTCACCGCCAACGTCACCATCAAGAACCTGGGCGACCCGGTCAGCAACTGGACGCTCAAGTGGACCTTCCCGACCAGCGGTCAGCGGGTCACCCAGGGCTGGTCGGCCAAGTTCAGCCAGTCCGGCAGCGAGGTCACCGCGACCAACGAGTCGTACAACGGCAACCTCGGCACCGGGGCCTCCACCACCATCGGCTTCAACGGCGCCCACTCGGGGAGCAACCCGAAGCCCACCGCGTTCACCCTGAACGGCACCCCCTGCAACGGCACCCCGGCCAACCAGCCGCCGACGGTCTCCCTCGGCCTGCCGGCCGGGCCGTTCACCGCGCCGGCCGACGTGCCGTTGACCGCCACCGCCAGCGACCCGGACGGGACGATCAGCAAGGTCGAGTTCTACCGCAACGGCCTGCTGATCAACACCGACACCAGCGCCCCGTACGCCTACACCCAGGAGGACCTGCCGGCCGGCAGCTACACCGTCCAGGCCAAGGCGTACGACAACGCCAACGGCATCGGGGTCGACGAGAAGGCGTTCACCGTCGGCACCGCCAGCGGCCCGACGTTGATCGCCACTCCGTCCGCGGTGAGCGTCACCGAGGGTGGCACCAGCACCTTCAACCTGAAGCTCAGCGCCGCGCCGACGGCGAGTGTGCCGGTCACCCTCACCCGCACCGGCGACACCGACGTCACGGTCTCGCCGGCCACCGCCACGCTGACCACGAGTAACTGGAACACCGGGGTCACCGTCACGGTCGCCGCGGCGGAGGACACCGACACCGTCGGGGGCGCCGCCACCATCACCGCCTCCGCCACGGGTCTCGCCTCGCTGGCGGTCACCGCCACCGAGATCGACAACGACACCCCGGGCGGCGACAACACCTACATCGCGAAGTTCCTCGACCAGTACGGCAAGATCAAGAACTCGGGCTACTTCAGCCCCGAGGGCGTGCCGTACCACTCGGTGGAGACGCTGATCGTGGAGGCACCCGACCACGGTCACGAGACCACCTCGGAGGCGTTCAGCTTCTGGCTCTGGCTGGAGGCGAACTACGGGCGGGTCACCCAGAACTGGGCCCCGTTCAACAACGCCTGGACGGTGATGGAGAAGTACATCATCCCCACGCACGCCGACCAGCCGACCGCCGGCTCCGCGGGCACCCCGCAGTACGCCGCGGAGTACAACCTGCCCAGCCAGTACCCGTCGGCGCTGAACCCGAACGTCCCGGTCGGTCAGGACCCGCTCCGCTCGGAGTTGCAGTCCACCTACGGCACCGGCGACATCTACGGCATGCACTGGCTGATGGACGTCGACAACACCTACGGCTTCGGCCGCTGCGGTGACGGCACCACCAAGCCGGCCTACATCAACACCTTCCAGCGGGGCACCCAGGAGTCGGTGTGGGAGACCATCCCGCAGCCGTCCTGCGACACCTTCAAGCACGGCGGTCAGTACGGATACCTCGACCTGTTCGTCAAGGACACCGGCGCCCCCGCCAAGCAGTGGAAGTACACCAACGCCCCGGACGCCGACGCCCGCGCCGTGCAGGCCGCGTACTGGGCGCTGACCTGGGCCAAGGCGCAGAACAAGCAGGCCGATGTCGCGGCCACCATCACCAAGGCCGCCAAGATGGGCGACTACCTGCGGTACGCGATGTTCGACAAGTACTTCAAGAAGATCGGCAACTGCGTCGGGGCCAGCACCTGCCCCGCCGGCAGCGGCAAGGACTCGGCGCACTACCTGCTGTCCTGGTACTACGCCTGGGGTGGCGCGTACGACGCCAGCCAGAACTGGTCCTGGCGGATCGGCTCCAGCCACAACCACTTCGGCTACCAGAACCCGTTCGCGGCCTGGGCGCTGACCAACACCCCGGAGCTCAAGCCGCAGTCGTCGACAGCGGTCGCCGACTGGACCAAGAGCTTCGAGCGGCAGCTGGAGTTCTACACCTGGCTGCAGTCCGCCGAGGGCGGCATCGCCGGCGGCGCGACCAACAGCTGGGACGGCAGCTACGCCCAGCCGCCGGCCGGCACCAGCACCTTCTACGGCATGTTCTACGACGTCGACCCGGTCTACAACGACCCGCCGTCGAACCAGTGGTTCGGCATGCAGGCGTGGTCGATGCAGCGCATCGCCGAGCTGTACCTGCAGACCGGCAACGCGAAGGCCAAGGCGCTGCTGGACAAGTGGGTGCCGTGGGCGATCGCCAACACCACCGTCGGCACCAACTGGTCGATCCCGTCGGACATGGCGTGGACCGGTCAGCCGACCACCTGGAACCCGTCCAGCCCGCAGCCCAACACCAACCTGCACGTCGAGGTGATCAGCAAGGGCCAGGACGTCGGCGTCGCCGCCGCCTACGCCCGAACCCTGATCGCGTACGCGGCCAAGTCGGGCAATGTGGCGGCGAAGAACACCGCCAAGGGTCTGCTCGACGCGCTGTCGGCCGCCAGCGACGCCAAGGGCGTCTCCACCACCGAGAAGCGTGGCGACTACCGGCGCTTCGACGACGTCTACAACGCGTCCACCGGGCAGGGAGTCTACGTCCCGCCGGGCTGGACCGGGAAGATGCCGAACGGCGACGCCATCGCCGCCGGCAAGAGCTTCCTCGACATCCGGTCCTTCTACAAGAACGACCCGGACTGGCCCAAGGTGCAGGCGTACCTGGACGGTGGTCCGGAGCCGAGCTTCAACTACCACCGGTTCTGGGCGCAGGCTGACGTCGCCATGGCGTACGCCGACTACGGCAGCCTGTTCCCGAACGGCTGAGGCGACCCGGGGTGGGTGGCGTGGACCGCCCACCCCGGGGTCCGGCCCGGTCCGGGGAACGACGGACCAGGGCTGGCGGACGGCCTGACACCCACGGTCAGGCCGGGGTGGGCCGGCCATCTGGCCGACGCAGCGGATCGGTCGGCCCACCCCACCGCCCGGACTGAAGCCAACCGCGAAAAAGCCCAGAAATTCGGGCCGTCGCGGGATCACACCGAGGTCCGTGACGGAGTAACGTACGTCACCGGAGAGGCCGCTCCCCCCGTGGCGGCCTCTCCACTTTTTTTGCCCCGAGCCCGGCTGCTTTTTGCCCCCGAGCCCGGCCGTGCCCCGGCGGTCAGCGAGGCGGGGTGACCGGGTGACGCAGCCCCGGGTGCCCGGCCGGCAGCGAGCGCCGCAGCACCACCCAGCTCAGTGCCAGCGCCGCGGCGACCAGCGGCCAGGTCAGCGCCACCCGGGCCACCACCAGCGCGAGCACCTGCCCGCCCAGGTAGAGCGGCACGAACACGGCGAGCCGCAGCAGGTAGGTAGCCGTCCACACCCAACTGGCCCGCCCGTACCCGCGCAGCAGCGCCGGGTCGCGCCGCCACCCGGCCCGTTGGCCCAGCACCGCGCCGACCAGCACGCCGAGCAGTGGCCAGCGCACCACGATGCTGACCGTCCACGCCAGAGCGCTCGCGGCGTTGGAGAGCACCTGGATCAGAAAGAAGTTCTCGGCCCGGCCGGTGCGCACCGCGATCAACGCCGCGACGCAGACGGCCAGCAGCCCGATCAGCACCGAACGCGGCCGGTCACCCCGACGCAGCCGTACGCCCGCCACCACCGCGCCCACGGCCAGCGCCGCGCCGACCCCACCCCACAGCGACTCGCCGCCCAGCAGCCAGCCCGCCGCGAACGCCAGCGGCGGCAGGGTGGCGTCGATGGCGCCACGTCGCCCGCCCAGCAGATCCGTCAGCGACTCGGCCCGCGCCGGCCCTGCCGGACCGGTGTCGGCGCCGGTTGGCACCGGCCCTGCCGACCCCGGGTCGTCGCTCCTGCGCTGCTCCGGACCGGGCTGCGCCGGGCCGCTGTCGCGCTCCGGTGTTCCGCTCACCACCGCCTCCTCGCCTCCGGCACAACCTAACCGGCGATGGATGGCGGGCCACCGCTCGGACCGCCGACACCTGCCGCTACGGTGTGCGGATGCGCGCGACGGCACGGGGTTGGACCGCGGTCTGGTTGGTCGTACTGGCCCTCGTCCAGGCGGCTGCCTTCCTCGCCGTGTGGCGGGTGGCCGTGCACCTCGAGATCGGTCAGTGGGTGGACACGGTCGCCCTCACCGGCAACCGGATCGGGCAGGACACCATCGACGGTCCGGTCGATAAGATCCTCAACGCGATGTCGGTGGTCTCGCTGCTGGCCGCCACCGCGACGATCGGGTTCATCGCGCTGATCCGGGGGCGGATCGCCCTGGCGATCACCGCGACCCTGCTGATCGCCGGAGCGAACGTCACCACCCAACTGCTCAAGTACGGGCTGAACCGGCCCGACTACGGTCTCGACCCGGAACGCGCCGCGGTGGGCAACAGCCTGCCCAGCGGGCACGCCACGGTGGCCGCCTCGGTGGCGGTCGCGCTGATGCTCGTGCTGCCGCGCAAGGTGCGGGCCGTCGGCGCCTTCATCGGTGCCGGCTACGCCGCCGCCGCCGGAGTGGCCACCCTCTCCGCCGGCTGGCACCGGCCCAGCGACGCCGTCGCCGCGTACCTGGTGGTGGGCGTGTGGGCGGCGTTGGCCGGGTTGCTGCTGTTGGTCACCCAGCGGGAGCAGGCCGAGATCGCCCCGGGCGACGCGCACCGGGTCGCGGCGCTGGTGCTCGGGCTCGGCGGGGTGCTCGCCCTGGTCGCCTGCGGGCTGTCCCTGTCCTGGCTGCTCGACCTGCGCGACACCGGGCCGGAGGAGTTGGCCCGCCGCCCCCTGTTCGTCGGGTACGCGGGCAGCGCCGCCGGGATCGCCGGCACGATGGCGGTGGTGATGGCGTTGGTGCTCAGCGTCGTGCACCGGCTGGTGCCCCGGGTCAAGGGCTGATCCCGTCCGGTGCAGCCGGTCCGGGCGGCGTTCTCCGCCGAGTGCGCGCGGTTCACCGAGATCCTTGCCGAGCTGACCGACGACGATCTCAACCGGCCCAGCGACTGCCCTCCGTGGAACGTCCGGGACCTGATCGCGCACACCCGCACCGGGGCCGGCCGGCTGACCGACATGCTCGCCGCGCCCGCCCCACCCCGCGCCGAGGTGGACGCCGCCGGCTACTTCGGGGCGGCGAAGTTCACCGCCGAGGTCGACGCCGACCGGATCGCCGGCGGCCAGCGGGAGGCGCTACGGGTGGACCGGGCGGCGCTGGCGACCGAGTTCGACCGGGCCTGGCGGGCCACCGAGGCGGCGGTCGCCGCCGCGCCGCCCGACCGGGTGGTGCGAACCCGGCACGGCGACGCGATGCGCCTCGACGAGTTCCTGCGGACCCGGGTCGTCGAGGTGGGTGTGCACGGGTTGGATCTGGCCGCCGCGCTGGGCCGGCCCCCGTGGCTCACCCCACCGGCGGCGGTGGTCATCGCCGAGCTGCTCACCGGCGGACGACCGACACCGGCCGGGTTGAGCTGGGACCGGCTGACCCTGATCCGCAAGGCCACCGGCCGGGCGGTGCTGACCGCCGCGGAACGGGCCGCGATCGACGCCGCCGGCTTCCGTTGGCTCGCCTTCGGCCGCTGACCCGGGTCATCCGAGCCGCGGCCGTTCGGTCGCTGCTCGCCTCTAGCTGCTGGCGTTGACCAGTCAGCTCGCGGAGCGTGGGGCGGGGACGTGCGGGGCGACGCCGCGCAGGTGTGTCAGCACCACCGGGTCGATCCGCCCCGGCACCAGCCGCTCCTCCAGGTTCTCCAACCCGGCCCAGGAGATCAACGCCGCCTCCGTGCCGGCCTGGTGCACCGGGTGGCCCAGCGCGCCGAGCAGCGCCGCCACCTCGGCGGCGACCGCGCCGCTCAGGTCGAGCAGGGTGGCCGGGTCGGGCTTGCCGAACAGCATGGTGTGCACGGCGAGCAGGCGACCCAGCTCGGCTACCGGGGCCGGGTGGTCGTCCACGCGCAGGTCCACCACCACGTCGCTGGTGCCGCCGTACCCGCCGCCGCGTTCGACCACCAGCAGGCCGGCGCTCTGCCGGCCACGCCGGTCTCCGCCGGCCTCGTCGCCGGCGCGCAGTGCGGCGAGCAGCCGCTCGGCGAACGGCAGCGCCGTATTCGCCTGCCAGGCCTGGCCGAGGGCGTCGACGACCTCCGGGCCGGTGAGCACGTTGCCCTGTGCGGCCCAGCCGTCGCCGGTCCGCCCGCCGGCCCACGGATGGCAGGCCGGCCCCGTCCAGGTGGCGCCCGAACCGCTGGCCCCCACGACGCCGAGCTGGCGGTGCTCCCGCTCCGGGTCGGCGGCGATCAGCCCGGCCACCACGTCGGCGGCGGCGACCCCGGTGCGCAGCAGGGTGAGGCCCTGCGGGCGGTAGGCGAGGTTGACGTGCGCCTGGGTGGCCAGCGCGCCCACCTCGGCGGCGGCGGCCGGCACCAGCGCCCCGGCGGCGAGGAACTTGCTGGCGACGGCCACGCCGTGCAGGCGGCCGTCGGCGGAGCGGGCGACGAGCGAGAAGGTCACCGGCCGAGAGTAACCGTCCGCGCCGGCGCCACATCGACCCGCGAGGCTCAGAACGGCGGTGCGGCGGCTTCCGGTGGGGCGCCGTGGGCCCGTCGGGCGTCCGCCACCGCGACCGCGGCCAGCACCACCGCCCCGACCGCTGTCGAGACCACACCGGGCAGGAACAGCAGCGGCACCGACGACGCCACCAGCACCGTGAGGGCGATCCACCGGGACGGGGAGACCCGGGCGAACACCTCGTACTCCAGGCGGGCCCGCCCGGCCAGGAACAGGGCTGGCCCGCCGAGCACCATGGCCAGCCATGGCCCGGGGATCCGCTCCAGCGGATGGTTGATGATCAGTTCGTAGCCGATGGCGGTGGCAGCGAGACCGATCACCATCAGCAGGTGGGTGTCGGCCGCCGACCGGCCGATGGTGGCGGGGTGGCGGGCCTTCATCACCGCCTCGCCCAGGATCCGGCCGGCCCGCTGCACGTAGATGCGCCACAACATGATCGAGGTGGCCAGTGCGAGCGCGAACGCCCACACGTGCCCCGCCTCGTACGGCCCCGCGCTGTAGGCGAACCCCGCCACCAGGATCGTCTCGCCCAGCGCGACGAGGAAGAACTGCTGGTACCGCTCGGCCAGGTGCTCCCCGGCGATCTCCCACTTGGAGACCGTCGAACGACCCAGGCCGGGTACCGGCCAGCCGTAACGGCCGGCCAGGTACTCGATGAGCAGCGCCGCCGACCAGAGCACCACCTGCGCGTTGGTGGTCAACATCGCGCCGCTGATCCAGAGCACCCCGGTGACGGCGAAGACCACCGCCATGCGCACCTTCAACCGGCGGTACGGGTGCGGTCCGAGCGCGATCGACAGGATCACCGGCCGGGTCACCTGCGCGATGACGTACGCCACCGCGAACATCAGTCCGGTCGCGCTGAACGCGCGGGGGACCGCCACCCCCATCACCATGCTGCACACCAACGCGGTGATCACCACGGTCTGCAGCGGCACCCGGTACGGGTCGTACCGGCTGGTCGTCCACGCGGTGCCCTGCCAGACCGCCCAGAGCGCGAGCAGCAACAGCAGTGTCTTGCCGCCGCCGGTGACCGTCCCCCAGCCGTGCTCCCGGCCCGGGTCCTGGGTCAGGTCCTCGAACGCGCGCGCCGAGATCCGGGTGAGCGCGAAGACGAATACCAGGTCGAAGAAGAGTTCCAGGAACGTCGCCCGGCCGGGCGTGACCGCCGCGGGGACCGGCTCCAGGTGTCCCGCCGCCCTGGAACCCATGGTCAGCGGCCTGCGCCGTCGGTCCGGTCCACCTCGAAGTGGTAGCACTTCCCACCGGCGCGCACGGCCGGAAACCGGCGATTCTGCCCAACCCGGGGATCTTGCTCGGGCCGGCGTCAACGGGCACGATCGATCGGTGACGAATCGATGGGGCATGACGGTGCCGCTGGGCGGGATCGCGCTGGCGCAGCACGACGCGGCCTACGCGGCCCTCGACCGGGCCGGGTTCACCGACGTGTGGTCGTCCGAGGTCGCCGGGACCGACGCGTTCACCCCGCTGGCGCTCGCCGCGGCCTGGCAGCCCGGGCTGCGGCTCGGCACCGCGATCACGCCGGTCTTCACCCGGGGGCCCGGGCTGTTGGCGATGAGCGCGGCGGCGCTGGCCGAGGCGGCGCCGGGCCGGTTCTCGCTCGGCATCGGCGCGTCCTCACCCGTGCTGGTCCGGGACTGGAACGCGGTGCCGTTCGAGGAGCCGTTCCGCCGCACCCGCGACGTGCTGCGCTTCCTGCGCGCCGCGCTGGCCGGCGAGACCGTCGACGAGGTCTACGACACGTTCGCCGTCCGCCGGTTCACGCTGGAACGACCGCCGGCGGTGCCGCCACCGATCCTGCTCGCCGCGCTGCGCCCGGGAATGCTCCGGCTGGCCGGCGCGGAGGCCGACGGGGTCATCCTCAACTGGCTCAGCGCCGACGACGTGCCGCGTGCCCTCGCCGAGCTGGGCGAGCGCCGCGCCGGCTTCGAGGTCGCCGCCCGCATCTTCGTCTGCCCCACCGAGGACGCCGCGTACGCCCGGGCGCTGGGCCGTCGGCTCATCACCAGCTACCTCACCGTTCCGGCGTACGCGGAGTTCCACCGCTGGCTCGGCCGCGACGAGACGCTCGCGCCCATGTGGGCGGCCTGGGCCGCCGGTGACCGGCGTGGCGCCAGCGCGGCCGTGCCCGACGAGGTGGTCGACGCGCTGGTGCTGCACGGCTCACCGGAGCGGTGCCGCGCCGAGGTGCGCCGCTACGCCGACAACGGGGTGGACGTGCCGGTCTTCGCGCTGCTTCCCACCCCCGAGGTCACCGCCGGCGGCGCGACCGCGCTGCTCAGCCTCATCGCCCGGTTGGGCACCAACCTCGTGGAGGCGTCCGCGTGAACCTCACCGACCGGGTCGTGGTGGTCACCGGCGGGGCCGGTGGCATCGGCGCGGCGCTGTCGCGCCGGTTCGCCGCCGAGGGGGCCGCCGCCGTGGTGGTCGCCGACCTGGACGCCGACGCCGCCCGCGCGGTTGCCGAGGGCATCGGCCCGGTCGCGCACCCCCGCGCCCTCGACGTCACCGACGAGGAGCAGGTCCGCGCGCTGGTCGCCGACACCGAGCAGCGGTACGGCCGGATCGACCTGTTCTGCGCCAACGCGGGGGTGACCACCGGCGGGGGAGTTGAGGTCGACGACGCCGGCTGGGACCGCTCCTGGCGGGTCAACGTGCTCGCCCACGTCTACTCGGCCCGCGCGGTGCTGCCCGGAATGCTGGCCCGGGGCGGCGGGCACCTGCTGCACACCTGCTCCGCGGCCGGTGTGCTGACGGCGGTGGGCGACGCCGCGTACACCGCGACGAAGCACGCCTCGGTGGGGTTCGCCGAGTGGTTGGCGATCACCTACCGGGACCGGGGCATCCGGGTCAGCGCGCTCTGCCCGCAGGGGGTGGACACCCCGATGCTCGCCGACGGGCTCGCCGACGGTCACCTGGGCGCCCGGGTGGTCGCCGCGTCCGGTGCGGTGCTCACCCCGGACCAGGTCGCCGACGCGGCCATCGCCGGGCTGGCCGAGGAACGGTTCCTGATCCTGCCGCACCCCGAGGTCGCCGACTACGCGCGCCGCCGCGCCGAGGACCCGGACGGCTGGCAGGCCGGCATGCGCAAACTCATCCGCCGGCTGACCGCCTGACCCGCTACCGCGTTGGAACGCGTCCGACGGCCAGGAGGTGGGCGCTGGAACTGATCAGCGCCGGCTCGCTGCTGTAGAGCCGGGCGAGGTCCAACGCCGCGGCGAAGACGGCGTCCTGCGCCGGTCCGTTCGCCGCGGCCTCCGCCGCTGTCCAGGCCGGGCCCTCCACCCCGTGTACGACGACGTCGGTCAGCCCCGCGGCCACGCACTCGTCGGTGATCTCCTCGACGCGGTGGAAGTAGGCGTGGGTGAAACCGATCCGCGGGTCGTTGACGCCGTCGCTCAGCAGCGCCCTGGCCTCGTCGAGCAGCCTCTCGTCGAGTCGTCCGGTGGCCGCGAAGTCCAACGGGCCGGCGAAGCGGGAGATGACGGCGGCCACGACGAGACCGCCGGGGCGGGTGACCCGGACCGCCTCGCGGAGGGCCTGGAGCCGGTCGTCGCGGCGGATCAGGTGGTACAGCGGACCCAGCAGCAGCGCGGCGTCATACCCGCCGTCGGCGTCGGGAAGCGCACGCGCGTCGGCCACCTGCGACTCGACCGGAGGGTGCCCGTCGCGGGCCTGCGCGACGTGGTTGGGCACCAAATCGACGAGGCGGACCTCGTAGCCGGCGACGACGAGGGCCCGCGCGTACTCGCCGGTACCGCCGCCGATGTCCAGCACCCGGGCACCGGCACCGGGCAGGAGGTCCCGCAGGAGCTGCATCGTGCGGGTCCACTCCAGTCGCGCCTGTGGCCTGCCGGTGAGCCGCTGGTCCTCGCGGTAGCGCTGCGTGTAGTAGTCGACGATGTCACTCGAATGCTGGTCCACGCTCTGATGGTCATCGTTGCGCACACGTACCGCCAGCGTGTTTCGGTCCCCGTTGATCCTGCCGCCGGTGATCAAGAAGTTTGGGTCAGAAGTGGGCCCGCAGTCGACGCAAAGCTCTTGATCAGCGGGGGGAGCGGCGGGCGCGGCGCAGGGGGGCGGGGTGCACGGACCAGAGCAGGCGGCGCCACCAGGGGCGGGCGGAGCGCAGGGTGGCCACGTACGCGGTGGCCACGTCGGCGGCCCGGGTGGCCTGGTCGGGCGTTGCGGCGCCGGGGGCGAAGCCCACCTGATTGAGCAGGGTCGCCAACTCGTCGACGGCCGGGCCGGACGCGTCTGCCTCCGCCGTACCGGCGGTGGGCGCGACGGCGTCCGGGGCGGCGGTCGTGTCGCCGATCGTGCCGGTTCGGGCCTCGGCCAGGGTTCGGCGGGCGTGCCTGGCGACCTCGGTGGCGGCCAGGTCGTCCCCGACCGGTTTCCCGGCCAGCCGGAGCGCGTCGGTGACCTCCCGCCAGGCGCCGGCGATGCGCTGGCCGGGGTCGCCCCGCACGAGCCGGCTGCGGGTGAGGGAGCGGCGCATGGCCAGCAGGGTGAGCAGGAGTGCTCCCACCACCAGCAGTAGGCCGCTGCTGCCGCCGGCGACCAGCACCGGCGTGGACAGCCCGTTCGAGGCGGGCGGGGCGTCGGCGGCGGTCGCCGGTTCCGGTGCGGCGCTCGGCTCGGCGGTCGGTGCGGGTGCCTCCGACGGCGGCGGGTCTTCCGGCGTCGGGGGGAAGTCCTCCTCCACCGGCCTCGGTTCGTCGTTCGGGCGGGGTAGCGGGTCGAACGACACCCAGCCCAGCCCGTCGAAGAGCACCTCCGGCCAGGCGTACGCGTCACCGGCCAGCACCGGCCCCTGCCCGCTGGTCCGGAAGCCCACCACCACCCGCGTGGGTAGCCCGGAGAGCCGGCCGAGGACCGCGAAGGCCGCCGCGAACTGCTCCGAGGTGCCCTCCTGCCCGCCGCCGTTGCGGGGTCCGAACAGGAAGAAACCCAGATTCGGGTACGCGTGCCCGCTCGGGGCGTCCGCCACCACCCGGTAGTGCTCGGCCAGGAACGCCTCGATCGCCAAGGCGCGGGCGTACGGGGCGCCGTTCTCCTCGGCGAGTTGGGTGGCCAGCCGGCGCATCGGGTCGGGTACCCCGTCGGCGACCCGCAGTACCCGGGCCACCTCGTCGCCGGCGGGCACGTTCGCGGTGGCCAACAGGTTGGAGTCCGGGCGTTCCTCGGCGGAGGTCACCGTGTACCGCAGCCCCGGCGTCAGCCCTTCCGGCCGGATCAGCGTTCCGCTCGCCGGGTCGTACGCCACCCGTGCCCCGCTGACCTCCCGGGGCGTCGCCACGGCGGGCAGTAGCCGACCGCTCAATTCGGCCACGCTGATCTGCTGCCGGACCGTCTGCAGGGTGCTGTCCCGGGCGGGAGTCGCGGCCGGCAGGATCCGCCCGGCGTTGCGGTACGTCGCGCCGACGCGCCAGGTCACTCCGTCGTAGTCGCTGAGCACCGCCAACCGGATCCGCACACTGCGCGCGGTGTCAGGCGCTGGCGGGGCGTCGGCGGGTGGTACGTCGGGTCGTTCCGTGCTCACGTCGAGGAGCTTCTGCTCCGGGTGCAGCGCCCATCCGGAGATCCGGATCAACGGGTTCTCGTCGAGCGTCTGCACCTGTGGCGGTTCGACGTACCGGCGGGGGTCCACCGGCCGGCCGTCGACCTGCTCGGCGACGAGCGGGCTGAGCAACGCGACCAGCCCGACCACCAGGGCCACCCCGAGCGCCGCGCTGGTGGCCAGTCGCAGCCGCACCGCCGCGCGTACCCGGGGGGTCAGCTCGGCGGTCGGGTCGCCGCCGCCCGGCGCCGTCTGGGTGGGGGTGGCCAGGCCGAGGGCCGCGACCGCGACGAACGCCAGCGTCGACCCGAGCGCCGGTTCGGCGTTCGGGCCGACCACGTAGAGGGCGGCGGCGTAGAGCCCCGCCGCCGGCAGGTAACCCAGCAGCACCCGGCCGGTGCGCAGCGCCACCTCCGCGCCGGTCAGCCCGGCCAGCCAGGCGGCGACGACAGGCACCAGCACCGTGTCCGGTGTGGGCTCCACCGGGATCATCGCGGTGAGCAGTCGGGGGATGCCGTTGCGGGCGGCGTCCGCGGTGACCTCCAGCAGGCCGCCCGGCACCTCCGCGCGGGTGGCGGCCAGCCGCAGCGACCACAGTGTCCAGCCGGCCATCGCGGCCACCGACACCGGTGCCACCAGCCACGACGGCAGCCGTCGGGCGGCCACGCTGACCAGCACCGAGCCCGCCGCCGCGCCGACGACCAGCCAGGTGAGCAGGGCACCGGCGTACACCCGGGCGAGCACCACCCCGGCGAGCGCCGTCAGCCCGATCAACGCCAGCGGAAGGACGGCCGCCCGCAGCACCCGCACGGCGCCCGTCACCACCGGCGTACCCCGTCCCACTCGGCGGCGAACTGCGCGCCGTCCGCGGCGTCGACGACCACCAGGCCGGCGGTGCCCGGCGGCGTCGGCTCGGCCGCGCCGAACACCCCGACCACCACCGACGGGTACGCCCCGCGCAGCGCCCCGACGTGTCCCAGCTCGTCCCGGCCGCCCGGCCCGGTGAGGAAGATCAGCGTGTCGCCGAGCCGGTCCTGCCGCAGCCGGGTGGTGGCCGCCCGCACCGCGTCTCGGTCGGTGGACAGTTCGGCGGCGGCGAGCCGGTCCAGCGGCCCGAGCGGGCCGTCGGCCCCGCCGTCGGCCGTCGTGACCTCCGCGGGCTCTGCCGGCTCGGCGCCGACCAACAGCAACAGCACCGGCAGGTCGGCGCGGTGCGCGGCGGTGACGATCGACGCCGCCGCCTCACAGGCCGACTCGAACGATTCCGCCACCCCGCCGACCCGCTGCGGGTGCGCGGCGACGCGGTTGTCCAGCAGGACGACCAGGCGCGGCAGGCTGGTGTCCACGTTCTCCCGCACCATCAGCTCACCCACCCGGGCGCTGGTGCGCCAGTGCACCCGGCGCAGTTCGTCGCCGACCACGTACTCCCGCAGCGAGTCGAACGTGATCGACCCGTGCGGTACCCCGTCCACCCGGCCGTCGAGGCTGCGCCCCGCACCTCTGGGCACCGCCGTCAGCGGGTGGATGCGGGGGTGCACCCAGACCGGCACCGCCGCACCGTACGGGCGGGCCAGCGCCACCAACCCCAGCGGGTCGCGCCGGGTCACCCGCAGCGGACCGACCGGCACCACCCCACGACGGTCGGTCGGCACGTCGTAGCGGACCTCGGTGTCCCGGCCGGGTCGCAGGCGCAGCACCGGCACCGGCACCGTCCGCGTCCCGCACCGGTCCTCCGCCAGCAGGTTCGCCGAGCGCAGCCGCCCGGTGTTGCGCACGGTCAACGTCATGCTCGCCGGCTCGCCGCGCGCCACCCGGTCCGGGTCCGCGCGGCGGGTCACGGTCAGCCGGGGCCGCCAGACCGCGACCAGCGCCGCGTAGCCGACGGCCGCGCCGGCCGCCGCGCCGAGCAGCGTCAACTCGGGGTACGCGAACCGGAAACCCGCCCCCAGCAGCACCACGGCGGCAACGAGCAGCCCGATTCCACGGGCGGTGATCCCCATCGCGCTGCTGCCGGTCAGCCCTGCACCGGAGCGGGTTGCCCCGACGGCAGCGGCACCGGCACCGAGGCGACCGCCTGGCGCAGCACCTCCGCGGGGGTCATCCCGCGCACCTGGGCGTCCGGGGTGAGCAGCAGCCGGTGCGCGAACACCGCCTCGACGAGCGCCTTCAGATCCTCCGGCATGATCCAGCCCCGCCCGTCGATCAGCGCGTACGCGCACGCCGCACGGGTCAACGCGATCACGCCCCGAGGGCTGACCCCGACGCGCACCTGCGGGTGGGTGCGGGTGGCCGCGGCCAACCGGACCGCGTACGCGTAGAGCGGCTCGGCGATGTGCACCCGGCGGGCCATCCGGACCATCTCGCCGACGGTGGCGGTGTCGGTGACCGGGGCGAGCGCCTCGGGAGACCGTACGGTCGCGCCGCGCAGCACCTCGACCTCGACCGCCTCGTCCGGGTACCCGACGGAGAGCTTCACCAGGAAACGGTCCAACTGCGCCTCGGGCAGCCGGTAGGTGCCGTCCATCTCCACCGGGTTCTGGGTGGCCACCACCAGGAACGGCGACGGCACCGGGTGCCGGACCCCGTCCACTGTGACGGTGCGTTCCTCCATCACCTCCAGCAGCGCCGACTGGGTCTTCGGCGACGCCCGGTTGATCTCGTCGGCGATGACGATGTTGGCGAAGACCGGCCCCGGATGGAACTCGAAGTCCCGGGTCGCCTGGTTGAAGATCGTCACACCGGACACGTCCGAGGGGAGCAGGTCGGGCGTGAACTGGATGCGCCGCCACTCGCCCTTCACCGTGGCGGCGATGGCCCGTGCCAGGGTCGTCTTACCGACCCCGGGCACGTCCTCCAGCAGCACATGGCCCTGGGCGAAGAGCGCGGTCAGCGCCAGCCGCACCACCTGCGGCTTGCCGAGCACCACCGCGTTGACGTTCTCGGCCAGCCGGGCGGCCAGGGCGGCGAAACCCTGCACCTCCGGTTGGGTGAGCGGCTCGTGGGTGTTCACGGTCGGTGGTGCTCCTCGCCTGGTGTCCTCAGCAGGTGGGCAGGACGTTGATGTTGTCGCCGCCCTCCAGGTTGAGCCAGGCCCAGGGGATGTAGTTCTTTCCCTTGTAGCTGACCTGCACCCACCAGGTGCTGCGCTTGTTGTTGTTGTAGATGTAGGCGTAGACCTCTTCGCCCGACTTCTTGCAGTACGCCTGCAAGCGTTCGCCGTTGGGCACCCAGCCCGCCTGCCGGTCGTTGTCCTGCCGGGTGACCTCGAAGATCTCGTTGCCGTTGCGCTCGCCGGGAATCTCCCGGGTGCAGTAGCTCGCCTCCGGGCCCGATACGCCGTTGCGGCAGGTCGCGATCCCGTACAGCGGCTGCGTCTTCTGGGCCCGCGTCGCGGTGCCCTTGCCGGCGGCGTTGCTCGCCGTCACCGTGAACGTGTAGTCGGTGCCCGGCGTCAGGCCCGTCATCGTGATGCTGGAGCACGCCCCGGCCTTCGCCGGCTCGCCCGCCGTGGTCAGCGCGCAGGTGGCCTGACCGCCACCGGCGTCCACGGTGAACGTGACCGTCGCCCCGGTGGCCGTCGACGAGGAGCCGGTCACCGTGACCCGTGGCTCGGCCACCGTGCGGGCGGTGGCGGTGGCCTCCGGGCCCGGGCCGGCCTCGTTGACCGCCTTCACCTTCACCGTGACGTTCTGCCCGTTGCCCAGCCCGGTGACGGTCGTGCGGGTGTCGGTCACCTCGCTGACCCGCCCGCCGACGTCCACCAGGTACTTCGTCACCGGTCGACCGTTCGCCTCGGCCGGCGCCCACTGCACCGTCACCGCGCCCGGCTGGTTGGCGACCGTGCCGGCGCGCAGGTCGAGTGGCCGACCGGGCGCGGCGAAGGGCACGACCGTGTTGCTGACCGGGGACGCCGCCGACCCGGCGCCCTTGCTGTTGACCGCCACGACGGTGAACGCGTACTGGGTGCCGAACTCCAGCTCACCGGCGGGCACCACCAGCTCCGTCTTGGTCGACTCACCGGCCGGCGCGTTCGTCCCCGCCGAACTGGCCGTCACCGCGTACCTCGCGATGGTGTTGCCCTGCCCGTTCGCCGCCGGCCACTTGACGAGGACCGTGCCGTCCGGCCGTTCCTGCGCGGTGACGCTCGCCGGCGGGTCGGGCACCGCGGCGGTCGGCGTCACCGGGTTGCTGGTGCGCGGCGGGCCGTCGCCCTTGGCGTTGACGGCGTGCACCGCGAACCGGTACGTCTCGCCGTTGGTCAGACCCTTGACCTCGACCGCACGCTGGTTGGCGCCCACCTCCAGGCGCTGGTCGGCGCCCTCCACCACGTACTTGATGATCTCGGCGCCGTTGGCGGCGGCCGGCCGCCAACTCACCCGCGCCTGGGCGTTGCCGGCGGAGGCGGTGACGCTGCGCGGTGCGCTCGGCTTGCCCACCCGCGGCTTCTTCGGCGGAGGCGGCGGCGGCGGAACCGGCGGTGGGTCGCCGCCGAGCACGTCGTTGGCGTACTTGTTGACCTCGCGCACCTGGTGCTTGTCGTCCACCACCCGGGCGGTCGCCGAGTCGGGGGAGTTGATGAACAGGTGGTTCTCCCGGACCTCCAGCTCCAGCGGCCCGTTGGCCCGCCCGCGGATGGTCTCCACCAGCTGACCCGCGGCGTCGAAGGAGTAGATGGTGCCGGTGGCCTCGTCGGCGCAGTAGAAGCGGTTCGCCCAAGCCACCGCCGGGCTGAGCCGATCCCCCTCACCCGGCACGGTGAACCCGCTCTCCTGCCCACCGTCACCCACGAGCAGCACCCGCCGGTCGGCGGTCACCGTGACGGGGACCCGTGGGCCGCTGGTGCGCGCGGGCAGCGCCGCCGGGCCGGACAGCGTCAGCGGCGTCGGGTGGACCTCACCGTGCTGCACCCGCACGAGCTTGCCGGCCGTTCGGTCGAGCACCGCCACCCCGTCGTCCAGGGTGGAGACAACCAGCTCGTGGCTGGCGTCGGCGACGTCGTACGACTCGACCCGCTGCGGGCTGAGCCCGGCACTCGCAGTCGCCGGCGCGGACGGCAGCTTCGCGGCAGTGATCGCCGAGACGGTGCCCTGGCTGGGCACCGCGATCCAGAGTCGACCCTTGCCGTCGAAGGTGCCGCCGGTGATGCCGGGCGGGTAGCGCACCGGCTCGCCGACCGGGGTCAACGATCGCGGGTCGAGTTGCCGGACGATGCCCTGCACGGCGTCGACGACGAACGCCGCGTCCTCGTGTAGGGCGACGCTGACGCCCAGGCCGGGGGTGGTGCGGGTGGTCGCGCTGAGCTGGAGGGTGGCCAGGTCCAGGGAGCTGACCTGGCCCGTCTGCAGGTCGCGCAGGAGCAGCAGCCGGTCGGTCTGGGTGATCTGCATCGGATGTTGCCGGGCACCGGGGATCTCGGTGCGGGTGTCGACCCGGGCGGTGACCCCGTTGACCCGGGCCAGCTCGCTGCGCGCTGCGCTCCACAGCCAGGAACTCGCGTCGTAGTTGGCCACCGCGTTGTCCGCCGCGCCCAACCCGAGGACGGTCAGCCCCATGGCGGCCAGCAGTGCCGCGACCGTGCCGACGGTCACCAGCCCGCCGCGCAGCCGGGACCGGGAGCGGGGGGCCTCGGTCTGTACGGCGTCGTCGATGCTGGCCACAGCCGGCTGCCTCCCCTGAGTCGTGGCAGGTGGCGCGCCTCGCGGCGACCCCTCCCCTGAGCCGGGTGCCATCATATGGCGCTGGTGGTGGCGGGGGAACCCGCAGTGTCACCCCTGTGGATACCGAGCGTGTGCGTTGTGGACGTCCAGCTCAGCCCGGTTCCAACGCGACTCGCGCGGTTTCGGGGCGACTCAGCGCGGCGACGGTCGGCCGGAGGGCTCCCCGCTCGACGTGGCTGTGCGCTCCCGGGCGGTGCAGACCTGTCCCGAAGTCGCAAAGCTGTCAGTCGAGTAGACCGCCAACACGGTGAAACAGTGATCCACTCGGGAGTTCAACCCGTTGACCGTGTAGGTGGTCCGGCCCGGGTCCACGGTGGCGATCACGCCCAGAGCCTGCCCGGCCCGGCCGGCGGCGACCATGAACGGCACCGCCCCGCCGGTCGGGTCCGTCCAGGTCAACGTGATCGTGGTCGAATCGTCCCGCAGCTTCAGGTCGCCCGGTGGAAGCCCGGCCGCCGTCGGTGCCGGCGCCGCCGCCGTCGGCGCGCTCCCGGTCGGCGGTGGATCGTCGCGGGTCAGCACCACCGCTCCCAGGCCCGCCACCGCCACGACGGCCACCCCGGCCGCCACCACCGCGCCGATCAGCGCCGCCCGGTTGCGGCCCGTCGACCCACCTTCATCGGCGTACGCCGGCCGGTACGCATCCGGCGCCGGGTGGTACTGCTGACCCGGGTACGGCGCCTGGTCCTGGGTGTACGGCGTCTGGGGTGGCTGGTGGTGGTACTGCTGTACCGGTGGCGGTGCGGCTGGAGGTGCCAGCGCCGGGTCGACGCCGAGTCCCGGTGACCAGGCCGGCGCCGCCGAGGCTGCGACGGGGCTTGCCTGAGTGATGCTCGGGTTCGCCGGGGCGGCGGTGGGGTTCGCCCGTGCGGCCGTGGGATGCGGCTGTGCGCCCGTCGGGGCTGGCTGGCTGGCTGCGGGCCAGCCCGGACTGGTCTCGACCCCGGCCGTGCCGCCATGCGACGGAACTGATGGGAACACCTCGGTCTGGTCGGACGGCACGCCACGGGCCTGCCGGGTCGGTCCCACCGGGGCGTCGAGAATGCCCAGCCCGGAGTCACCACCGGCACCGGTGCCGCCCGGGTCCATCATGGTCTGTCCAGCCACCGTGGTCTGCCCAGCGGTCGTGGCCTGCGCAGCGGTCGTGGCCTGCCCAGCGGTCGTGGCCTGCGCAGCCGTCGTCGTCTGCTCGGCGGGGCCGGCACCTGGAGTTGGCAGGGGCTGCGGTGGGGCGCTGCTGCTCCAGGGCGGCGCGGTCAACCCCCAGGGCGGCACGGGTGGCGCGCTCACCGGCGGCGCGGAGATCGGTGGTCCGTAGGGCGGCCCGGAGACAGGCGGCCCGAAACCGGGCGGCGCGGACACCGGGTAGGTGTGCCCGGGTGGTGCGGAGACGGGTTGGCTGTGCCCGGGTGGCCCGGACACCGGTTGGCTGTAGCCGGGTGGCCCGGACACGGGTTGGCCGTAGCCGGGCGGTCCGGAGACGGGCTGGCCGTAGCCGGGCGGTCCGGAGACGGGCTGGCTGTGCCCAGGTGGTGCGGAGACGGGCTGGCCGTAGCCGGGTGGTGCGGAGACCGGGTACGGCTGCGCTGGTGGTCCGAAGACCGGGTGCGGCTGGGCCGGTGGTCCGGAGACCGGGTACGGCTGGGCCGGTGGTCCGGAGACCGGGTACGGCTGGGCCGGTGGTCCGGAGACCGGGTACGGCTGGTCGGGTGGTGCGGAGATCGGATGCGGGGTCGCAGGCGGTGCGTTCGTGGGCTGGGCCGGTGGTTCGCTCACCGGGTACGCCGCCCCTGGGCGGTCAACGGTCGGAGAGGGCCTGCCCCATGGTGTCGCCTCGGCGGCGGACACGTTGTGCGATTCGCTCGGCCCGGTTGGCCGGGCGGCGGCTCGGGCGGCCTCCTCGGCGAGGAGTGGCTCGATCTGCCGTACCTGGATCGTGGGGTTGTCCCAGCGCGGTGCCGGCACCACCGGTGTTGCCGGCGGGGCGGTCGACGCCGGGGCGGTTGGGGTTGTCGGCTGGGGTGGCACGGCGACCACCGGTGGGGACGCCTGGTCGCCCACCCGCTGACGGGGTGCGACGGCGGGCCCGGCCGGCGTTGTCGGCGGACCTTCAACCCTCGTTCGGGGCATCGGGCCGACCGCCGGCCGGGGCGGTCCGGGCGGTGGCGCGTCGGCGCGTTGGCGGGGCGGCATCGCAGGTCCGGGTGCGGCCGTCGGCGTGGGCTGCGCTGGCGCGATCGAGGAAGCTGCCGGCTGGACGGGCGCTGCCCGAGGGGCTGGAACGGGCGTCGCGGTGGCGTTGCCGGGCGACGTGGGTGTGGCGGGTGCGCGTACCGCTGGAGGGGTTGGTGGGGGCGTGGCCGGCGGTTGCGGTGGTGCCCAGGGTGAGACGGCGGGCGGCGGGCTACTGGCGGAGGGCCGCATCGCGGCGAGGGTCGCCAGCGACAGGGTCGGGCCGGAGAGCGCCGACCGGGCACCCGGGTCGGTCATCGCGACGGGGGCCGGACCGGGCGTAGGTGCGGGGTGCTGCGCGCCCGGCGTCGACGGGGGTGGGCCGAGGTAGTCGCGGGCTGCGCGTACCGCCGGGTGGTTCTCCCCGAGCGCGGCGGGCCCGGCGGTGGCGACGCGGGTGTAGTTGCGGCGGGCCTCGTGCCGGTTGCCGAGTTCCTCCGCCACCTCGGCGAGTTCGAAGGCGAGCGCGAGCATCAGCGGGTCGGAGTGCTCCCACCGCCGCTCGCCCGCCGCGAACGCCTCCTCCAGCACCCGGCGGGCGGCGAGTGGGTCGTCCCCCTCCCGGTGCAGCCGTGCCAGCACATGCGCGGTGTGCAGCATCTCCGGATGATCGTCACCGTACGGCGGGGGAGCGGATTCGACGGCCTCCGCGAGCAGTTGCCGGGCGGCGCTGAGGTCGCCCGCGGCGCGCAGGGCGAGGGCTCGGTGCTGGGCGGCTGCCAAGGGGGAGGGATGGGACACGTGGCAATGCTGCCGTCAGAGGACCGCCGGACGCTACCCGTACACGCTCCGACGGTGTGTCGCCGCGGCCGTTCGAGGCGGCCTGAGCAGCGCGTTCGAGGCGGTCTGAGCAGCGGCGGAAGCGCCGGGGGAGAGGCGCCGGAAGGCGATGTGCATGATCCACGGCCGGCGTGTACAGTAACTCCCCGTGCGGCCCGCCGTGCCGACCACCGGATGGAAAGATCATCTGGTCGGCGAGGTAGGCTGAACGTGTAGGTCCGGGTGGCGGAATGGCAGACGCGCTAGCTTGAGGTGCTAGTACCCGTATAGGGTGTGGGGGTTCAAGTCCCCCCTCGGACACGACCCATAGGCCCACGGTGCGCGCTGAGATCGGTTTCAGCGTGCACCGTTTGCGCTGCCGGGTGGTACGTCAGCCGCAGACCGAGCTGACGGTAGACCTCGGCTTTGTCCGCAGGGTCCGCATCGCGGAGCACGGTGACGATGTTCCCGAGGGCGTGAACCAGCGCGGTGATCTCTGCCTGGGTCATCCGGCGTAGTGCGGCGGAGGTCCCCGTGTGCAGCTCGGTTTCGGCTCGGGTCCGTTCAGCTTGTGTCTGGGCTATCCAGTTGCTGACGATCGAGGGGTCGGCTCCGGCGTCCAGAGCCGCCCGGTAGCGCTGAAGTTTCGCGTCGCACTCGGTGATGGTCGCGCGGGCGGCGGTGATGGCGGGAGATGGGTGGTCGGCCAGCTGGGCGTCTCCCATCGCGGTGATCGTGTTCTCGATCTGGTCGGGGTGGAACGCGGTAGCGAGCCAGGTGTCGAGTGGATCGGTGAGGGTCTCCTCGCGCAGGTAGACGTTGCGGGGATGGTCGACGTCGTTGGCGAGGGCGTATTCCTGGGGGAAGCGGCAGCGGTAGTAGGCGGCGCCGTGGTTGTACTGGCCCTGCATGCGCCGGTTGCAGGCGGCGCAGTAGTTCAGGCCGCGGAAGACGTACGGGTTGCGGGCGCGGCGTTGTCTTTGCGGGATGTCCAGGCCCAACCGGTGTCGTGCGAGCAGTGTCTGCGCCTGTTCGAAGGTGGCCTCATCGATGATCGGTGGGTGGGTGATCTCTTTGGAGATGACCCACTTGTCCCGCGGGTTCCAGCGCATGACACCGGTGTGACCGAGCGCGACGTCGTCGACGTCGAGAAGGACCTCGTCGGTGCGTTGCTTGTTCCAGACCTGCCGGCCGGTATACCGGGGGTTGGTGAGGATGACGCGGACGGCGCTCTTGGACCAGGCGATGCCGCTGCGGTGGGGGTTACGGGCCCGGTCGTGTGCGGAGGGGCAGGGCACGTGGTTACTGGTGAGTGCTTCGGCGATGGCGTAGAGGCCGCTGCCGGTGAGGAACTCGTGGAAGATCTGGCGGACGATCGGGGCTGTCCGCGGGTCGGGGGTGAGGCCGCGTAGGTGTTTGCCGTCGGCTGCCTTCGCCGGGTTGGGGTGGGGGCCGAGGTCCTGCAGGGTGTAGCCGTATGGGGGACGCCCGCCGAGGTAGCGGCCTTCGAGCAGGGTCTGAGCGGCCATGGCGGTACGGACGCGCAGCTTGATGCGGTTGCGTTCACCTTTGCTCATGCCGCCGAAGACGGACATGACCAGTTCGTGGGCTTCGTTGTCCGGGTCGATCGGACCGCCGATCTCCGGTACCCACAGTTCGACGCCGTAGTGGGCGAACAGCGGCACGGTGAGACCGAACTGGTTGCCGTAGAACGCGCGGTGGGGTTCTCCGACGACGACGGCGGAGAATCCGCGTTTGGGGTCGCGGAGCGCGGCGAGAAGTCGGCTGGCGTGCGGGCGGCGCTGCCACGGCAGCGAACGGCTCTGGCCGATGTCGAAGTACTCGGCGGTGATCTGGCCGTCGCGCGGCTGGATGAGGGTTGTCGCCCGGCTGAGTTGCCAGCTGCGGGAGGACTCCGGGTCTTGGTTGTCCTCGGTCGACACGCGGCCGTAGAACGCGAAGGGTTTCGGTTGAGGGGCGGTCATCGGTTCTCCTGGTTCGAGTTGTCGGTGCGGCGGTCGTTCACGTGTCTGAGTAGCTTCAGGAGGGCGGCAGCGGCGCCGGGGTGCAGCTCGGGTGGCTGCCTGGGTACCACCACGCTGGTAACGCTGTGCGGTGCGCTGCCGTCGATGGTCCCGACCGTCCATGAACCGTTGTCTTCGCTGGGCTGGTCAAGTCGCTCGTCGGCCGGTGCGGGCGAATCCGGCTCTTTGTGATGTTCAGATTGCTGGTCGGGCGGCAGTGTCATGCGCCTCCGTCCGGCGGTCGCCCCGGCCGGGACGCGCGGCGGTGGGCGTGTGCCGTTCGCTCCTTGGCCTCCGTCATTTCGTGGTGAGAGGGGGCGGCTTGAAGGGCGATGCCAGCATCGGCCGTGTGGTTGGGCGGGATCGTGGCGCTGCAGCTCGTAACGCTGGTCACTCGTGTCGTGGCAGATGAGTGGGTTGTCATGGGAGACGTCCTTCGGGTTGGTCGGTGCCGGTTGCCCCGGCGGGCATGAAGAAGCGGCCGGTGCCGTCAGGCACCGGCCGCTCGTTGAGCAGTGAGGGCGTTACGTGTGTCCGGTTGTCAGGGTGGTTGGCGGCCGTTGAGATGGGGGCAAGCGCCTGATGGCGCGGCTTGCTGGGCGTCCGGATGGACCAACTTGCTGGGAAGAGCACTCTCTTCACCGCGGAGTGCTCTGCGGTTCTGCACAGCGGTCGTCAAGCTTCTATGTGGCCTGGCAGGGGAGTGCGCGTAGGTCAAGGCGGTAAGGCGCCGTCGGCTCGCCCGGCCTTGCAACTGGGAGCAGATTGGGTGCAGGTTGGCGAAGAGGTCACCGCGACCGAAGTGCTCACCGACGCCGGACTGACACGAGGGCTCTGAACTGCAGTAATGCGGTTAAGCGGTGCGGTGTGACCTCCCAGTAGAGGTCGAAGTGGTCAGGCGTTGCTGCTCCCGGGATGGCTGGCCCCGGCCGGCGTCTCGGTTCGCCTAGAGTCACGTCTGTAGCTCGTCTTCTGTGACGACACTTCCACCCGAATCGCCGGTAACCGCAGGAAGAACCCATGATCGTTGAGCCCGCGATGGGCACCGCACTTCAGGTGGTGCTCGGCCTGCTAGCCGACCGCGAGTACGAAACGCTCGCTTCCATGACCGGGGAGGAGCGCCTGTCGGCCGATGAGATCCGGACTGCGGTCGAGTCATATGGCCGGACCGTTGTTCGGCCACCCGGGGACGGGCTGCCTCCAGATCTCGATGTGATTGAGGTTGAGGGCGAGGGTCGTCGCCGGGTGGCCGCTACAATGTCGCTCTGGACGGTTGAGGAGGGACGCTCAGACCTGTCACTGCAACTTCTTCTCACTGAGATTGCAGATGGGCTATGGACAGTCCGACTCGACGATATCCGTACCCTGTGAACGGGCGTGAGCGCGCTTCGGTCCGCTGCCTTGCCTATAAGCGCGGAAGTGATGGACTGTGGCTGAACTAGAGGAACTCCTCCTGCTGGCAGAGTCGCAGAGCTGGCAAGAGCGCAGCAAGGCTGGCCAGGGACTGGTGGCTCGGCTGGGCGAACCGGCTGTCGATGCCGTCATCCTTCGATTGCTGCTGGATGCGAGGGACACCGCTGTCACCACTGCCACCGCTGAGGCGCTATTGGCTCGAGGTGATCTCGTTTCATGGCGGATGTTTGCGCGCGCATGGGGGGCAGCCGCCGAGGATTCGAGTGCGACGAACTATATAGATCACCTTAACAGCTGCTTGATTGGCGCGATGTATGTCGCGAGCATGGACCCCGAGAAAGCCGCGAGCCTGAGGGGGATGGTCGAGCGGCTGTCCTTTGATGAGGATGAGGGCGTGAGGTTTGCTGCGACAGAGCTACGCAGTTTGGTGTTGGAAGGGCTGTGACGTCCAGTAAAGCGTCTGCGGCGCCCGGCTGGCTGCGACCGGTTGCCGCTGGCCGGGTTGTGTTGCGTTGTTAGCCTGCGTGGCCGGAAGCGCAATGACGCACTGCGCCTCTTCCGCCCATGGGCGACGCCCGTGCCGCGCAGGCCAAGTGAGAGCCACACGACCTGCGTGGGCAGCCGCGACGAGAGCGACGGCCCGGGCGCCTCGACCAAAGCCTTGCCGGCTACGTCCTGAGCTGGCCCTTCAGGATGGTGACCTCTTCGGCGAGTCCGAAGGCGTCAGCGCTGGCCCCGCAGAGACGGTAGAGCCGCGTCCGCTCATGGCGACTTGAATGCGGTGCACGGGATCCCGCCTTGGGTGCCGACGCACCACGGGCGGCCGTTAAGTCTTGCTTGCGGGCCTAGATCCCATGAAACTGCGGTTCTGACTGCGACACGGACGCGCGCATACGCGGGCGACCAACCCGCCTTTGATCCGGTTCGCTCTCATGCCGCTGGGCGCTCGGATGCGTCCGCTCGCCGTTCGCCAGCCCAGTGATCGTCGAGTGCTGGTCGTATGGTGTCCGGATGTCGTCAAGGGTGCTTGGTGTGGACGCGTGCAAGGCTGGCTGGGTTGGTGTTGTCCTGCAAGATGGCGCCGTGACGGTACACGTCGGGAGAACGATCGTCGCGCTCGTAGCCGGTGCTGAGATGGATGGTCACCTCACCGTCATCGGCATCGACATCCCGATCGGCCTGCCGGATACCGGGCGGCGCCATGCGGACGTGCTGGCGTACAAGTTGGTAGGGCCTCGACGATCGTCGGTGTTCATGACGCCGGTCCGGGCCGCGTTGGAGGCCGAGAGCCATGCGGCGGCGGTGCAGGTGAACAAGGAGCGGACCGGTGAGGGCGTCTCTGCCCAGGTGTACGGGTTGCGCGCCAAGATTTTCGAAGTCGACATCTGGGCCCGGCAGGCAGGGCGACAGGTCGTGGAGGTGCACCCGGAGGTCTCGTTCGCGAGGTTGGCCGGCTCGCCGCTGCCCGACGGTAAGCGCACCTGGGCGGGAGCGCATCATCGCCGGCGCTTGCTCAACGATGCTGGCATTCATCTTGCCGACGACGTGGGGCAGGCTGGCCACGCCGCGGCCGTTGACGACGTGCTCGACGCTGGTGTCGCAGCTTGGACGGCCGCACGAGTCGCTACCGGTGCCGCAACGTCTCTTCCAGAACCGCCTATCGAATACTCGGATGGCTGGCCCTCAGCAATCTGGGTCTGATCCGACGTTCAAACGGCATCCAGGAGGGCAAGCTTCGTCTGCAGTCTCAACTTGATGATCGACAGCGGATCAGGGCATAACGTGATGCCGCTGCTGGATCGGGATGCCGCGGTGAGGGATCGCTATCGTGCTCGGTTCCAAAGCGGTGACGCCGCTCGCGAAGGAAGCCCGATGACCCTCGCCGCGCACCTGCTCAGCTCTTCCAGGCCGCAGCTCCTCGTGTCGGCACGTTGCAGGCCGGCGGCGTGAACCGCGACGGGGTGAAGCGGGCCTTCGCAGAGCGGTCCTGTTGGCCGCCGTCTCCTGTCCGGCCCGGGGTCGCCGCGCCGGATGTCTCGTGCCGCATCCCGTTCGAGGCCGTACGCACCCGGCCGGAACAGCGGCCCGGGCCAGGCCATGGCTCAGTCGAGCAGATAGCTGGCAGGGATCGCGTCGGTGAGCCAGACGCCGTTGGCGCTGCGGTGGAACACGTGCCCGTCGGCGGCCATCGCCGCCGCGTCGATGGTGAGGATCACGACCCGACCGGCCCGTCGGGCGCCGACCCGGTGGGCGGTCTCGGTGTCGGCGGAGAGATGGACGTGGTGCCGTCCGCCGCGGTGCAGGCCGGTGGCCCGGATCGACTCCAGCGCACTGGCGCTGGTGCCGTGATAGAGCCGCTCCGGTGGGGTCACCGGGGGCAGCCCGAGGTCCACCGGGACTGAGTGGCCCTGGTTGGCCCGGATCCGCAGCACCCCGTCGGTGCCGGGCTCGACAGCGAACCGCTGCTTGTCGTTGCCGGCGACGACCGCGTCCAGCTCGGCCCGCTCGATCCGTAGGGCGGCGAGCAGAGCGTCGACGGGAGTCCAACCGGCCGGGTCGAGCACCAGGCCGGCCCTGTCGGGATCGTGCCGGAGTGCCTTCGACATCCGTTTGCTCAACTTCACCAGGTGCTCGCGTTCCACGGTGGCATTGTGGTCGATCCCTGTCGCGGGAATCGAGAGGTTTTCCGACGACGCCGAACCCAGCGTTTCTCCGGTGGGCCTGCGTCGCTGCTGCCAGGATGGCTGCCGCTGGCCGGTGCCACGGCTCGCCTGATGCCACGCCTGTAGGTCTGCTGCAGATCGATGTGAAGAGTTGCGGGTGAGCTTGCTGGAGTCCGATGAGGTTCGGTCATCTGAGACACCGATCCCAGGGGGCAACGCCCCTGGCGCCCGCGGAGACGGCAAGGCCGCCTCCGCCTTTGCCGTTGAGCGGTCGGAGAACTCGTGGACAACCTAACGGTGACGAAGCGATCGACGCGCCGACCTGGATGACCGACCGCACACGACATATCCGTTGGCGGCGATGCTGGCACTTGGACAGAATGGGCAGGTGGGCGACGTGCGGGACACCGACGAGGCAGGACAGCACGGTTGGTACGCGGTGAGGTCTGTCTTCCAGTACGGCAGTGCCGCACCGTTCGTGTATGAGGAACGCATAACAATCTGGCGCGCCACGAACTTCGACACCGCGATCGCTCTAGCTGAGGCTGAAGCCACCGAGTACACCGAGGACATCGACCGTGCCTACTTGGGCTTTGCTCAGGTCCACCACTTGTTTGACGAGCCGGGTCACGGCGCTGAAATCTACTCACTGATGAGGGACAGCGCCCTCCCCGCCGACGCCTACCTGGACAGGTTCTTCGACACCGGTGACGAACGCCAGGGATCTTCGGGATCGTCACCCAGGAATAGCGGCGAGAACGATACTGATTCATCGCGCCGCGCTCGTGCTCGCTGCGGCCTTGACCCTCAGTGAGCGAGGCGACGTCCGGGCCACGATCGCTGAGCACCCCGCTCACATCCCACCAACAACCTTCTGACCAGGGATCCTTTGCTGGGAGACCTCTTCGGCGGTCCCGAAGGTGTCAGCCGTGGTGTTCCCGGTCGTCGATCGGGCGGCGCCCGCTCAGGCCGAACGTACTATCGCCAACGGCGTCACGCCCGTCGGGAGGCTAGCGTCGATGCGATACCTGGGGCCGGCCTGGACCACGCGCAGCCGATAGTGGCGCGCAGGCTCCCGTAATTGTTCGCGGTTCAACGGAGGACGAGCGCGTCGCCGATGCGTAGAACTCTTCCATCGTGGTGGATGTGCTGACCGTCGTCGAACGCGGCGCTGGTTATTCGGAACCGCGACGGTTGGGTGATCCCCTCGCTGGCGAGAGTCCACGGTACTGCGGGATCTGCGCCTGGCACCGCGGCGAGCAGGACGGCACTGCCGTGGTGAGGGACGTCGTAATCGTCGTGGGGCTCGTCGTACCGGGCATGACGCAGCATGACCGGGCCGGAGCGGATTGCCTCGGGCGGCACCTCGGGCGGTACGTGACGCCACCGTTGTTCAAGCTGCCCGAACGCCGTCTGACGCGCCGCTCCACGGCGCGCGCTCGCGGCAATAATGGCGCTGCCCGCGTCGGCCGCGACACGGCAGATGTCAAGGATCGGGACGCCGGCGGCCAGATTCGGATAGTGGTGGACAAGCCGAGCGTGGTTCATCAACATGACGAGCGATCGAGCGGCGGCCCGCTGCGGTGCGGTCAGGGTCGACGTCGGTATCGGCTTCCGCCGTTGCGGCCGCTCGTGTTGCGTGGTGAGGTCGGCCGCCTGGCCGGCCGTCGACTCGTACCATCGCGGGTCGTCGGGCCAGACTGAAGCCTCGGTCGCCTGCAGGTGACCGCTCCGCCCGATCGTCACGGCCGACCCGGCGCTAGTTCGGCTTACGGCCATCCCGATCCGGTCCTCGGCGTCGAACTGCAAGTTGGTGACCCCGTTGAAGGTGAACTTCAGCGGCGCGGCCGGCCAGGGCATCCTGGACCCGTCCCGCGAGACGCGTCCGGTACTGGGTATGAACCGCCGTGGAGCGGCCAGAGTCAGGCGTACTTGCAATCCCTCATTCGACGGTTGGGCGGTGAGCGAGCGGACGCTGCCGTTGACGAGGTCGTAGTCCTCGGCTAGCACATCGATGATCTCTGCGGTCAGCCGGAAGGCGCCCGGGAAGACGCGCCCTTGGTAGTCCCGATGTACGGAACGCTGCGGCCGTGCGGTGGGAAGCAACCTGTCGAGGCTCGGGTCCAGGTCGACCATCAGCCTGCGTCGGTCGGCCCCGAGGTCAGCCATCCATTCCAGGCCGCTGCTGGCTCGTCGGGATCGAAGTGGCCAAGGAGCACATGCGGCGCCCACCAGAGGCAGAGCGTTGTTGTCCCAGAGATCGGCGATGCGGCCAATGCGAGTCGCGTCGAAGCTCCGGGCGTCCATGGCCAAGGCGACGATCTCCCGGATGGAGCGGTCGAGCAGCCCGGCGAAGGTCCCCAGCGGCAAGCTCACAGCGGCGAGTATGGCAGCTGCGCGAAGAGGAGGGCCGCGTGGATTACGAGGCGACTTGCCGTGGGGGTGCTCCTCGTTCGACCGATGCGGCTGCTGGTGCCAACCAAAGCACTCGTCCAGCAGCTC
The DNA here is from genome assembly GCF_042869175.1 of Micromonospora sp. NPDC007208. Lineage (NCBI taxonomy): Bacteria > Bacillati > Actinomycetota > Actinomycetes > Micromonosporales > Micromonosporaceae > Micromonospora > Micromonospora sp. NPDC007208. Next base: position 329,772 of record NZ_JBIAFG010000006.1, read on the forward strand.
ATGATCGATCGGCGGTCGGCGGTCGGCGGTCGGTGCGAGCCCGGTTAGTGGGAGCAGGTTGGGAGCAGCGGGGTGCCCTGAACGGCCTTGAACTGCGTCCAACGGCATGGAACGGCGCTCAACTGCACCTGCCCCACCTGCGGCTTCTCGTTTCCGCAGGCCAGAGTGGGTGCGGCGTCCTGTTTCCCGCAGAGGGCTCCGCGGTTCTGCGCAGCGGTCGACAGTGCTCTATGTCGCCTGGCAGGGAAGTGTGCGCAGGTCAAGGCGGTAAGGAGCCGCTGGTTGGCCTGGCCTTGCATCTGGGAGCAGATTGGGTGCAGGTTGGCGAAGAGGTCTCCGCGCCCGAAGTGCTCACCGATGCCCTACAGAGACGAGGGACTTTGACCTGCGGTGATGGAGATCGAGCGGTGCGGCGTGACCTCCCAGTGAATACCGAAGAGGTCAACCCTCCAGCCTCCCGACTGGCTGGTGACGGCTGTTGAACTGAGGCCTACCGGCGCCAATTACGAGGCCAGCCCGCATCGATTCGCGTCTCTGGCTGTCGTCGCGGTGGCGTCGGTACGGACCCCGCGAGCTGCGACCCAGATCCCACTGGCGAGCCTCTGAGCAGGGCTTCCTGAACAGCGACCTCTTCGGCGGGGTCGAAGTGGTCAGGCGTGTCGTTCCGCAATGGCTGGCGCGGGCCGGGCGCGGTGGTGGTGGGTCGTCGGCTGAGCGCGATAGCCGGTCACCTCGAGCTCTCGCCCGGCTTCCCGCCCCAGATGCGACCGGGCGGTGGCGTGCCGCGCGCAGGGACCTAGGCGAGAATGGGCCAGTTCGGAATCTGTGCAACCCTGGAAGGACCCTCCCTTGGCCGGTGGACTCGTAGCCCTGCTGGATGACGTGGCGGCGCTGGCTCGCGCGGCTGCAGCGTCGATCGATGACATCGGGGCGGGCGCCGCGAAGGCCGGCGCTAAGGCGGCGGGTGTCGTCGTCGACGATGCTGCCGTCACGCCGCAGTACGTGCGGAGCCTGGCGGCCGAGCGCGAGTTGCCGATTATCAAGCGCATTGCCGTGGGGTCGCTGCGCAACAAGTTCTTCATCATCCTGCCGGCGGTGCTGCTGCTCAGTCAGTTCGTGCCCTGGCTGCTCACGCCGATCCTCATGCTCGGCGGCGCCTACCTCTGTTATGAAGGCGCGGAGAAGGTATGGGCCAAGATCGCCCATCACGATGCCTACAGCGCGGGCGAGGAAGAGGTGCAGGACGAGACGACGCTGGTGTCCGGGGCGGTACGAACCGACCTGATCCTCTCGGCGGAGATCATGGTCATCACCCTTAACGAGGTGATCGATGAGGCGTTCTGGTCCCGCCTGGCGATCCTGGCTGTCGTCGCCGTCGTCATAACCGTCCTGGTGTACGGCGTGGTGGCCCTGATCGTAAAGATGGACGACGCCGGGCTGCGCCTGTCGCAACGTTCCGGCGCCGTCGCCACGTTCGGCCGCGGTCTGGTGAGGGCGATGCCGGTTGTCCTCACCGTGCTGACGGTAGTCGGCACCGCGGCGATGCTGTGGGTGGGCGGGCACATCCTGCTGCTAGGCACGAACGAGCTGAACCTGCACTTCCTGTATGAGGCCGTGCACCACGTGGAGGTCGCCGCCCACGACGCCACGGGTGTTCTCGGCGGGCTCGTCGGCTGGCTCGTCAACACGGTGGCCAGCGCGATCCTCGGGCTGATCGTCGGAGCGCTGGTCGTGCTGGTCATGACTCTCACGCTCCACCGCCGCACATCCAAGGCTGCGGCTGCGACTGCGGCGGGCCCGACTCGCACTGACGGCACCATCCCCGCGCCGCCGAGCCGTGCAGCTCCGCGTCGCGACGCTCCTGCGGACCGAGCGCCGCGCGGATGACCGCAAAATCATCGCAACTCGACCACGCGGGTCAGGCGTTCTGGTGCCGAACCGCGCTTAACCCGGTTGAGCTGCGCGGGTATGCCGAGAGGACACCGTTTAACCTCGCGAGAGGTGGGTGGGTCCCAATGACCGGGAAGGGATGAATGACATTTTCATGCCACCGCTTTTTTTCTTTGGCAACGTCGTCGGCGGCGTCATGATCAATGCCAGCGAGGCGACAGAGATCGCGGTTGCGCCCAGGACTGCGGCCTGCGCGGGAGTCGGAACGATCCGTAGGGCGCAGGACGCGGCTGCCTCTGTCTGACATGTGCGCTACCGGCGCTCCGGCGGCTGAGCTGCCGATCAGTCAAGCCAGCAGATCACCGCGGCACCATCGCGGGCGGCTGCAGCGAAGAAGGTCTGGACGCCTGGCAGATAGTGGGCCACCCACGCAAGTTCGCTGGGTCCTTCCCAGGGGCCGGGGTAGATGTCGGCCCGTTTCAACTCCTTCGGGTCGACGCCCCGAATGAGGCCGTCTTCGGTGAGCGCGGCCAGTCGCGAGGCCGCCGTCGCTACTTGGACCAGCGTCAGATAAGAGGGTGGCCCGTAGCCCCAGTCGTCTTCGAGGTTCTCCAGGAAATCGAACATCTCCTCGCTGTCAGGTTCGACGTCTGGCAGCTCCACGAACCTCTCCGCGCCCAGGACCAGCGGAATTTCGAAGCCCAGCCGATCGAGTAGGAAGTCAAGCCCGTTCCATGCCTTGTCGGTAGCTCCCCAGCGTTCGGAGTTGTCGTCGCGTTCCGTCATGGCGAGTTCGTAGGCCCAGTCGAGGTCAGTTCTCGCCTGCTCCAGTTCGTCCGGCGAAACGCGCAGCCAGTTGCCGTTCATGCTCACCGCGCGAGCCTAAGTGCTGGTTACGACAGTTCCGTCGACAGCGGGTGAACGTCGCCGGCAACCTGGCGGCGCGATGTTCTGCCGCTGACAGGCGCGGCGATCGTGAGCGTGCTCCCCGATCGGCCGATGCGGCTGCGAGAGCCAGCGCTGGCGCGAGCCGAAGCACTAGGCCGGCAGCTCACGATCGGTCGGCGGTCGGCGGCCCGATGCGAGCCCGGTCTGGGGGAGCAGGTTGGGAGCAGCGGGGTGCCCTGAACGGCCTTGAACTGCGCCCAACGGCACCGAACGGCACTCAACTGCACTCAACTGCACCCACCCCTGCCTGCGGCTTTACGTTGCCGCAGGTCAGAGTCGGTGCGGCGTCCTGTTTCCCGCGGAGTGCTCTGCGGTTCTGTGCAACGGTCGACAAGGCTCTATGTCGCCTGGCGGGGGAGTGTGCGCAGGTCAAGGCGGTGAGGAGCCGTTGGTTGGCCTGGCCTTGCGACTGGGAGCAGATTGGGTGCAGGTTAGCGAAGAGGTCTCCGCATCCAGAATGCTCACCGACGCCGGACAGAGACGATGGTTCTGACCTGCGGTAATGCGGTCAAGCGGTGCGGTGTGACCTCCCAGTGGATACCGAAGTGGTCAGGGCTCGCTGCTTGAGCATTGCTCGTGGCCCCCGGTCACGGGTCGCTGATCGTCACAGTGTCTGGTCTGCTTTTCATCGATGTCCGGTCATGCACTCCCGCCGTGCCGGACCAGTAGCTGGTCCCGTTATCTGAGACACCGATCCCACTCGCGGCGCCGTGAGCAGCGCATCCTTTGTGGTGATCTCTTCGGCGGATCCGAAGCCGTCAGCGCTGGCGCCCCGCTGAGGTTGTAGGGCGGCGGCTGCTCATGTCGAGTGAGTGCGTTCAGGGTGGCGGGAACCTCGATGAGGCTTGTCCAGGCGAACGCCTTGGTCCCTCATCCTCGGATGCCTTCGCCTGGCCCGAATGGCAAACTGTGGCGGTGGAGGGCTTTCGGTGTGCGAGCTGTGGGAACACGCTGAGCGTCCCGGTCCGGTTGGTGGAGCTGCCGGCAGGACCGCACTGGTCGGTCTTGGATTGTCATCACGTGAACCCGCCGCTGTTGGACCCCGGCACCTATGCAATCGACGAGTCGGTGTATGGCCGTGATCAGGTCGTCGGCACCTTCGTCCTCTCACCTGGCGATGTACGTGGGACGCGCTTCATCCATGACCTTGTTCTTACGGGCTGCTGGTCGATGGTGGGCTGGGACCCGTCCGTGGCTTGCGGAGACTGTGGCGCCTTGGTCGCCTCCCGGACGGACGACTGCAGGGTGGCTCAGGAGACGCGCTTCTACCCAGCGATGGTTGTCCGGGAGCCGTGTGACGATGAGCCTGGCCGCGACACGGATCCTTTTTCGCTAATCGCCGACTGGGACAGCCCCGCGCCCGACACCAGTCAACACGGCCGGGTCCCCAAGCCGGCCCGCCCTCGTCCCGAACTCGTTGCAACCCGCTGGGGACCAGGCTTGAAAGAGCACCTCTTTCGAGATGATCCGCCAGCCTGACCAGATGGCCAATCAAAGTCTGTACAAGATCCGGGGCGGTTCAGTTGCTGTCGCCCGGGGTCCCTGCGACAGGACAGGGCAGGCCGCGACGTCGAGAGGTGGGCCGCCGAGGAACACGTCGTGCAGTTAGTTCGGCAGATCAGCGCCTGCATCGGGTATGCCTATGACGATCTGGACGAGGTGGCACTGATCGGCGCGGTCGGTGATACGTACGACGAAGCAGTCAACGGCTGGTTCGACCCGCTGGAAGGTTGTGGGCCGTCTCTGGCCCACCATCGATTGGCAGGTAGGCATTCCCGACTGTGCCGCTGATGAGGTGATACGCGACGATCACCCGATGCAGCGTTTCGACAGCGTCGGTGGTGACCTGGTGGCGGGCACCGCTGTCCGGGCGACGATCATCAGCCACGAGCCTTGGGGGGTCATGGCCGAGGTCCTCGGACATGAAACGGTGGGTGCGTCGGCCGACGCCGGCGTCATCGACAGCCCTTCGGGCGCACCTCGGGCACTGCCTGAGGAATACCCGCCGGTCGGAGTGCAGGTCGAGGCGGTCGTCCAAGAGATCCGCCGGTACCACCCGCCCGCCTGGATACGCCTTACGATGCGCGCCGCGGACCTGCGTGAGTTCAGCTGGCTGTGCGGATGCTGCGGCCAGCTCACGATCCTCAGTCCTGGTGGCGACGGCGTCACCGTCGACGTGCGCAGCAGCGACGGACCGGGCTGTGCTTCATTTGCCGCGCACCGGTCGTGTTTGGCCGACCGCCTCGACCCGGACTTCAACGGCGACCGCGCACGGGTTGTCGCCGTGGGACGCAAACCGACCGCCGCTTGCCAGAGACGGCCTCCAATCGCCCTGATTGCCGCACCGCTACCGCCGCGCGGTCGGCGCCGCAATCCTCAGCCGGAAGTGACCCACGGGCATCCGTAGCCGGGTGCGGTTGGCGCGTTCGGGTGATTAGTCTGCGCGGTCCAGCGTGACGGCGCTGTGCACGGGGCTCGCCCACAGTGCTTGCAATGTCGGGTGGTGCTGCACCTTCCACTCCGCTTTGCCGATCGCATGGTTTCGCGCCGGGCCGGGTGGACTGAAGTTGAACCCGGTGTCCTGGACGTCGAGCTTGTCGAGGTCGGCGAGCGCGGGTGCAACTGCGAATACCAGATCCAGGCTTACGTGCCAGATTTCTGGCTGGTACCAGTCGGTCTCGGTCCAAGTTTCCGCAGTCTCAGGCAGCAGCCGACAGTCCTCTATGTCCCCTGGCGGGGGAGTGTGTGCAGGTCAAGTGGTAAGGAGTTGCCGGGTAGCCCGGCCTTGCGACTGGGAGCAGTTGGGCGCAGGTTGGCGAAGTGGTCAGCGCGCCCGAAGTGTTCACCAATCCTGGACGGGACCGCAGGCGTTGACCTGCCGTGATTCGAACGAGCGGTCCGGCATGAACTCCCAGAGAAGATCGAAGAGGTCAGCCCTCACTAATCTGACTTGGCCAGCCAGGCCGGTCAACATCTGCCCGTTCTAGGGCAACTCACTAACAATTTTCATAGTCGCCGTGCGAATGGCATCGTGTGATGTGGCGTGAATAGTTGTGATGCGAGCGTTCGTGGCGCCGTCGCTAATAGCCACGTAACGCAGATCGGAGAATCGGGAACTTCCCTCGAGCATGGCGGCGATAGGAGCCTCGCCGGCCGCAATGATGAGTGCACATTTCTGGAGTGCGAGGCTGTTGAAATAGGCGGCGGCATTTGCTGCGGTCTGCGGTCCAAATACCGAAAGGTACTGCACCTTGGTGAGCGTGACGACTGACGCCTCTTGCATGCCTGCCCAGGCGGCCTGCGCCTGCTCACTGGCGAGTCCTTTGTCGTCTGTGAGTAGGCAGGCAGTCGTAGCGCGGTACTGACGTTCCCGCGGGGGTGGCGAGGACTGCGGCCAGAGTGCCCATGTACCGCAAGCAACGAAGAGCGCTGCCAGGGCTAGCGCGGCTGCCCTCCATTTCGGATGCTGCCAGGCTCGCATCGGCGTGTCCCCCGTTCTCTGATGTCCTGCGGGATCGTACTGTAGGCGCTGCGGCGGCGATCGTCGCCGCCTAATGGACATCGAGCCCATACCTAAGAGATCCGGTTGAGGCCTGCGCCGCCGCCGAGCGGCCGTACATCAACGGTCGTGTGCGCTAGCCGTGGGAGCCGCCGGGTCGGCGTGGCGAGTCAGTCGACTGCCTCACGGGCTGTGACGCGCCGGATCGTTCTGACGTCGGCCGTAGCAGCGGACGTGCGGCGTTGCAACCGCCCGACTATCCCAAGGGTGGCGACCCGCTCTCGGGTCCCAGCGGGCGTCGAGGTGGTTCAGACCCGGGCCGGCAGCATAACCATGGCAATCGGGTCGTCGGAGCTGCGCGGCGTGCGAGGTTAGTGCAGTGTCATTCGGTGGTGAATTCATCCAGTTCCGCTGAGTATGAACCATCTCGCTGATGCCCCACCTGCCCGTTTAGGGCTATTAACAGCTTAAAACGCACGTCCCAAATCTGGGTCCATCAGATGAGATCACCTGTGGTGATCATCGCTGGTGGAATGGGATGCCGTGCTGCGTGAGCGCTGTTGTTCTTGTGTTCTCAGCTTATGTACAGCAAGCTTCCGCGCAGTCTGTTTCGACGGGGGAGAACTGTCATGCGTGGTTGGCCGGCATCGGTTGGTGCGGTGGGCGAGTGTGTTCGGCCGAGACGCCGGGTGGGCGGCTTCACCCGGAGATTGGCCGTCCTCGTGACGTTGGCGCTCGTGCTATCCGTGGCGGTGCCAGCAGGTGCGGTTCCCCCCAGCCGTTCGGGGGGCTCCCTGTCGTGGCTGTGGGACTTGTTGTCCACTCGCCCGTCGTGGGCCTTCGCTGATCCGCCCACCCCCGAACAGAAGCGCGGAGTGTCCCCTGAGCGCGGACATTATGTGCCCGCCAAGTATGTGAACGACTTCGGTGACGAAGAGGACCGGGCGAAGAGTGAGCTGAAGCGCTATCAGCCGCACCGGCCGGATGCGAAGAAGGTCACTACACCTAAAGCGGGGGATGGTTTCAGCGTATCGGCCAGTAAGGCGGTTCCCTCTGGGGCGTCGCGGAACGGGGATCTCTTCCGGAACGCCGACGGCTCGTACACGCGCTGGGTCCACGAGCACTCGGTCAACTTCAAGGCCACGGATGGGTCCTGGCGGGCAATCGACAGCTCTCTGAAGCTGGGTCCGCAGGGGCGTCCCCAGGTGACCGCGAACTCGTTCGGACTGAGTTTTGCCGACGGGCTGACGCGATCCGACGTCGGCTCGACAAGCCGATCCGGCGGGCCGGTCGCGGAGTCGACGGAGTCGACCGCCGCGGATGACCTTGTTCGGCTCACATTCGACGCTCGCCGCGAATTGGCCTATTCGCTATCCGGTGCCTCGATCAGTCTGCCCGCATTGGATCGGGAGATCGCCCGGTATGCCGGCGTCTACCAGAATGTGGACCTGGAACTGGCCGCCATGGCCGACGGGGTCAAGGAAACCCTGGTCTTCCGGTCGGCGGACGTGCCGACGTCATACGAGTTCCCGCTGCGCCTCAAGGGGTTGACGGCTCGGGTGGGCGAGGCAGGAGCGGTTGAGTTCATCGATGACGACAGCGCCGTTGTCGCCACAATGCCGGTGGGCTACATGGAAGACGCGGCAGTTGGCGTATCGGGTGCGGGTGCGATGTCGCACGACATCCGCTATTCAATCGACACCGCCGGCGAAATTCCTATTCTCAAGATGTCAGTCGACGCCGCCTGGTTGCAGGATCCGGTTCGGAAATTTCCAGTGGTCTTGGATCCGACGATCGCGACGACAAGCGGCGACACGTACGTCCAATCGGGAGTGTCTGAGTCGGATCGGAAAGCAGAGAATAACGTCGCGGTCGGAACGTTCGGATCGGACAACGGCGTTCCCGGCAGGGCCAAGGCCCTTCTGCCGTTCCCTACCTTCGGCACATCGTACGCCGGGAAAAGGCTCAGCGCCGCCACCCTTAACGTTTTCATGTCCTACCAGGGGGTGGGCGGCCCTTGCGTGGCTCGACAGTTCGACGTCCGCAGAGTCACCGCCAACTGGTCGTCCTCGGTGAAGTATGACACCTTCCCCGCCTATTCTGATCCGCTCGGTAGCGCCTCACCGAGCAGCACGGCTGCCTGCAACAACTCTACCTATCCGCCGCCCCGCAATGTCGGTACGTGGGTCGCGGTTCCTCTCGACACGGCGGGCGTCAACGAATGGGTGACCGGTAGTGGAAACTTCGGCTTGGCGCTGACCGCGTCGGAGACGGACACGGCCGCATGGAAACGGTTCACTTCCGTAGATGCGAATGTGATGTGTGCGCATCCAACGCGAGGCAGTATCCGGTGTGACCCCTTCATTGACATCACTTACAGCGACAACGTGCCGCCGCAGGTCGATTCGCAGTACCCCTCGAACAACTACGTGGTCGGTACGCTAACTCCGGAGCTGGCGGCCGGCGGCCACGACCCGGACAATTGGCCCAACAAGGGTTTGCGCTTCAACTTCCTCGTCTACAACGACCAGGGTACGCAGGTCACCTCATCCGGGTGGGTGCCCGGCGTATGGAAGGTGCCCGCAGGCGTACTCGCTTGGGGAAAGACCTACACCTACGCGGTCGAGGTCGATGACTTCTCGTCAAAAAATCCTACGCCGACGACCAAATCGGCCCTCACCACTCAAGTGCCGCAACCCATGGTGACATCGACGTTAGCGCAAAACGGTGGAAAGGGTTACGAGGCGAACGTCGGTAACTACACCTCGTCAGATACGGACGCCCAGGTAGCCGTCGCCGGCCCGGCCCTGTCCATCACTCGTGACTACAACAGCCTCGACACCAGGGTCGATGGTGCCTTCGCCAGCGGCTGGTCTTCTGTCCTGGACATGCGGGCCCGAGACATCCTCGACGGCACCGGTGTCCTGCAAACCGTGAATGTGCGGTACCCGAACGGGCAGGAGGTCGCCTTCGGCCGCAACAACGACGGCACCTTCATGGCACCGGCGGGCCGCTTCTCGGTCTTCAAATCCATCACGGGTGGGTATTCACTCACCGACAAGGATGCCACTGCGTACGAGTTCACGCGGTCCACCGGCAGTGGCGTCTACGCCATCACCAAGGTCACCGACTCGTCCGGGAGAGCGGTGACGTTCCGCTACGACGCGAACGGCCGCGTCGATCAGATGAAATCGACGTCGAACCGGACGCTGTCCATCGCCTGGTCCACACCGCCGAACTCGGTACACCCGCACGTCTCGTCCGTCACCACCGATCCCGCGGTGGCGGGCGCCGCGAGCACGGCACTCACCTGGAATTACACGTACGACAACGACCTGTTGACGAAGGTCTGCCCGCCGGGAACGACCACCAGCTGCGCCACCTATGAATACAGCCGCGTCTCCCAGCACGCCACCACAGTGCTGAACACGAGCCCGTACTCGTTCTGGCGGCTGAACGAGGCGGCCGGTACGGCGGCAGCGGCCAGCTCCGTGCTGTCCAACGACGGCACTGACAACGCGACGTACAGCAATGTCACCCTGGGAGGCCCGGGGCCGCTGGCCAACTCGACGTCAACTTCTGCGGCGTTCAACGGCACGACCTCGCTTGTCGCACTCCCTTCGAAGCCCGTCGCCGAGACGTCATACCAGTCGATCAGCATGTGGTTCCGGACCAGCACGCCCACGGGCGTCCTGTTCAGCTACCAACGGGACACGGTCGCCCCCGGCGCGACCACAACGGGCAGATTCAACCCGGCCCTGTACGTCGGATCGGACGGCAAGCTGCATGGCGCGTTCCCGACGGGGACCGATGGTGCGGCCATGTCGTCGCCGAACACCGTGACCGATGGTCAGTGGCATCACGTCGCGCTGGCCGGCAACGGCGGCAATCAGCAGCTCTACCTGGACGGTGCGCAGGTCGCCACGCTGACCGGCACCATCAAGCTCAGTGAGCTCGATGCGACAAAGAGCTACGTGGGCGCCGGATTCCTCGGTGGAGCCTGGCCCAACCAGCCGAACACGACCGCAACAGCCACCTACTTCAACGGCTCGGTCGCCGATGTCGCCTTCTTCAACAAGACCCTGACCCTGCCGATGGTCGTTGCGATGCATTCATCGGGCAGGACCGGCACCGCGCAGCTGACCAAGGTGACGAGCGAGGCCGGCCGCGTGCAGGCTGAGGTCTCCTACGACACGGTCAGCGGCCGCACCAGCACGGTGACGGACGAGAACCGCGGCGTGTGGAAGATCGGTGCACCGACGGCGTACGGGTCCAGCCAGGTTTACGTCTCCTCAGTGCTGGGCTCTCAGCCAACCGACTACTGGCGCCTGGGCGATGTCCAAGCGCCGGTCGACGCCGTCAACGTCGTTCACAGTAACGAGGCCCGATACAACAACGTCACGTTCGACACCACCCAACCAAACACCACCAGCCCGTTCCCGGATACCTACGGCGCCGTCTTCAACGGCACCTCCTCCTTCGTGAAGCCCTACAACCCCAACAATCAGGCCTACCCGGGCACCGACTATCCGGCAACCGAGGCGACCACGGTCGAGATGTGGTTCAAGGTTCCGGCGAACCACGCCGCCAGCGGAGTGCTCTACTCCTACCAGTTTGCACAGTTAGGCGCATCGATCGCCGCTAGCTGGACGCCTGCGCTGTACGTCGGCGCCGACGGCTACCTCCGCGGGGGTTTCTGGACGGGCAGCGCGGCACCGGTAACCTCGGCAAAGAAGGTCAACGACGGGCAGTGGCACCACGTCGTCCTGTCAGCGTCGAACACCCTCCAGCTGCTCTACCTCGACAACACCATCGTGGGCGGAACCGCCGCGATGCTCGCCACCAACGCCGCACACTCCTACATCGGTGCCGGCACCACCCGGTCATGGCCCGGATCGTCGGGTGATGTGAGCTACTTCAAGGGCAACATCGCCGAGGTCGCCTACTACAACCGCGCTTTGTCGCCGTTCGAGGTTGACTCCCACTTCAAGGCGTCGAAGAGCAGCCTGGCTGTCGGAACGACGCCGACGCTGACGCCGGTGTCGAGCGTCACGATCACCGACCCCACCCAAAAGACATCGAAGCAGCTTTTCGACCTGCTCAACGGCGGCCGGATGGTCGCCTCGACCGACGTCTTGGGCCAGACCACGTCGTTCGGCTACGACATCGGCGGGTACGAGTCGGTGGTGTACGACCCGCTCGGTATGAAGTCGGTGACCGGCCGGGACGTCCGAGGCAACACCATCCGATCCACGGTGTGCCGCGATCAGGAATACTGCGACACCACCTACTACAAGTACTGGCCCGACGCGACGACGGTGAACCTGACCCCGGACCCGCGCAACGATCAGCTAATCGAGATTCGCGACGCCAGGTCGCAGTCCGAGACGGACAACAAGTATCTGACGAAGTTCGCCTACGACACGTCCGGCAACCGACTGAGCATGACCACGCCGCCCATCGCCGGGTATCCGAATGGGCGCACCACGACCATGACGTACACGACCGCGACGACGACCGCCGTGGGCGGTGGTACGACTCCGGCCGGGCTGCCGCTGACCACGAAATCTCCGGGCAACGCCCAACAGAGCACTGAGTACAACGCAGCCGGCGACGTGGTACGAGTGACCGACGCCGCCGGCCTGGCCACCGAGTTCAGCTATGACGGGCTTGGACGCACGGTCACCAAGACCGCCAAGGCCGGTGCTCCGACCGGCGACCTGACCACCACCTTCCTCTACGACTCGGATGGCCAGGTCGTCGAGCAGGTCGACCCACCGGTGCTCAACCAGGTCACCGGTGCCACGCACACCGCGAAGACGACCACCTCATATGACGCCGACGGCAACGTGACCTACCGCAAGGTCGAAGACACGACCGGCGGAGACGCGTACCGGGACGCCAGCAGCTTCTACAACAGCTATGGCCAAGTGGTGAAAACCGTCGACGCGGTCGGCACGGTCACCTTGTTCGAGTACGACCCGTACGGCAACAACACCAAGACAGTCATCTGCGACAGCAACCCGAGCCCATCGGCTCCCTGCCCCGCCGGCGATCGGCTGCGAATCGTGGAGGAGATCTACGACGCCGCTGGCCAACAGCTCACCACGACGGTCACAGGCCAGGACGGCACCGCCACCCGCGTGTCGTCGAAGGCGTACTACGCCAACGGCAACGTCGCCTCGGACACCGACGCGATGAACTGGGTCACCAGTTACGAGTACGACCTGAACGACAACGTCACCAAGGTCACCCGGACCGACGGCGTGAAGATCTTCGTTCAGGAGGAGAACAAGTACGACGCGGTCGGGAATCCGACCTCGCGCCGGTCAGACAACGGGGCGAACTGGTCGACATTCGAATACGACGAGGCGAACCGGCTGCGCAAATCGGTTCTCCAGCCCTTCGATCTACACCGCGTGACCAGCTACCAGTACGACGCGGACGACCATCCGACCAGCACCCGGAACTCCGTCGGTCAGCTCGAGACACCCCTTCAGACCATCGACAACACATACGACCCGATGGGGAACGTGACCTCGAAGAGTGTCAGCGTCAACCACAGTTCCGGACCGTCGGGCTGGTGGAAGATGGAGGAGCCCGGACCGGCGTGGGAGGCGTACGACTCATCGCCATCCCAACAAACCCTGGCTTCCTGGAACGGCGCCATCGCGCGTTCGGGCGGCGCCGCCGTCTTCAACGGGACGGCGCTGTACCAGACGCAGCAGCCCGTCCTCAACACCACGCAGTCATACTCGGTCTCCGCCTGGGTGAAGCTAAACAACTTCACTACCTACCAGACGTTCGTGGGCGAAGGTGGATCAAATCATGGAGCCTTCTTCCTTCAGTACAGCAAGGGCCTGAACAAGTGGGCGTTCATCTCGCCCAGCAGCGATTCGGCGTCACCGTCGGCCTACTACTCAGCCAGCTCCGCAGCCTCGCTCACTACCAACACCTGGGTGCACCTGGTCGGCGTCTTCGACTCGGGTACCAAGGCCATGACGCTGTACGTCAACGGCACCCAAGGAGGCACGGGCACCAACCCCACGCCATTCAACGCGATCACGCCACTGGGTGTCGGTGGAGTCATGATCGGCGCCCGCGAGGGCGACTACGTCAACGGGTCCATGGACAACGTGCAGATCTTCCAACGCGCGTTGTCGGCGTCGGAGGCCTCAACGCTGTATGGCGCAGGCAACGGCCGTAGCGCCGACACGACGGTCACCGGCCAGCAGCTGACCACCAGGTACACGGTCGACAAGCGCGGTCTGACCACCGCGATGACCGACCCGATGGGCAACCTGACGAGCTACGAGTACGACAGCGCCGGGCAACTGGCCAAGGTCGTCGCGCCATCGGTGCCGACGGAGACGTTCGCAGGGGCCGGACCGGTACCCGCGGTGCCAGTGTCACGAAGCGGCTACAACACCTTCGGCGAGGCAACGGAATCCCAAGACCCGCTGACCAACACCGTCACTACCCGATACGACGCCGCAGGCCGCCCGGTAGAAACGCGCTTGCCCGACTACACCCCACCCGGCGGCACGCCGATCACCGACGCGAAAACCATCACTGTCTACGACAAGCTCAGCCAGGTCGCGTCAACCACCGACCCGCTCGGCAAGACCACGACCTACGGATATGACTCACTCGGCAACACGGTGAGGGTGACCGATCCGCGTGGGAAGGTGTCGACCGCGGCCTACAACAAGGTCGGCGACCCGATCGAGTCCGTCGACCCAACCGGCGCCAAGACGACAGCGACGTACGACTTCCTGGGCCGAAAACTCACGTCAAGCCAGGTGGTCCGACAGCCCACCCCGACAACGAACACCACCACCTACGACTACGGCTCAGGCGCGTACGGCACGACACCCGCCGCAGGTCCCTGGCTGCAGAAGGTGACCTCCCCCGACGGAGTCGTCACGTCGTCGACGTACAACTGGGTCGGGGAACCGCTGACGGTCAAAGACGGCGCCGGCAACCTCACCACCACCGAATACGACGGCCTGGGACGTGCCGTCAAGACGATCCTGGCGGACAACACCAAGCAGACACTCTCGTACGACGGCGCCGGCCGTCCGGTGCAGACCCAGAACCTCGACGCCTCCAATGCCGTGCTCACCACCCAGTCGATGGGCTACGACAACAACGGCAACGTCACATCGGTCAAGGACGCCCGAAACACCACCACCACATTCAGCTACGACGCCCTCGGCCGCGTCACCGGCGAAGTCCAGCCAGTCACCGCCACCAAGTCGATCGGCACCTCGTTCGCATACGACCTGGCGGGCAACCGCACGCGCTTCACCGACGGCCGAGGCAACCCGTTCTGGACGACATACAACTCGTGGGGACTGCCGGAATCGCAGATCGAACCGTCCACGACGGCCTACCCCAACCCCGCAGACCGCACCTTCACCACCAGCTACGACGCGGTGGGCCGCCCCAAGAAGCAGACAATGCCAGGCGGGGTCACCGTCTCCAACACCTATGACGAGCTGGGCCGGATCAAGCAGATCTCCGGCGCGGGCGCCGAGTTGGCCACGGCCGATCGGACGTTCGACTACGACGATGCGGGCCGGCTCACCTCCCTGTCCGTGCCGTCCGGTACGAACACGCTGTCCTACGATGACCGCGGTCTCCCGCTCACCATCAGCGGACCGAACGACAACGCCTCGTTCTCCTACACCAGAGACGGCCGCATGGCATCGCGCAGCGATGCCGCCGGCACGACCAGTTACACCTACGACACGGCCGGCCGATTCAAGACCGCGACCAACCCCACGACCGGGATCAACCTGACCGTCGGTTACAACAACCTGTCGCTGCCAGCCTCCGTCACCTATGGCACGAACAACAACGTCCGCACGCTCACCTATGACGCCCTGCACCGGTTGAAGACCGACACCGTCAAGACATCCAGCGGCGCGCAGACCCTCGGGTCGATCACCTACGGCTACGACAACAACGGCAACGAGACGTCGAAGGTCACCACCGGATTCACCGGAGCCGGATCTAACACCTACACCTACGACCTCGCCGACCGGTTGGCGACCTGGACCAGCGGCTCCGCCACCACCAGCTACACCTACGACGACTCCGGCAACCGGACCCAGGCCGGCGCGAAGGTGTTCACCTACGACGCCCGCAACCAGTTGACCGCCCAAACTGGAGTCGGCTCGTACGCATACACCGCTCGGGGCACCCTGCGCCAGACGACCGTGGGCACGGTCAACTACGCCACGACGTCGAACGCGTTCGGCGAGGTGCTGTCCCAGCAGGGCACCGGTGGTGTCACCAGCACCTACCTCTACGACGCGTTGGGTCGGGTGGTCCGACCCGGGTTCAAGTACTCGGGCTTGGGCAACACCCTGGCCCAGGACAACACCGCCACCTACACACGGGGCCCCGAGGACGCCCTGATCGGCGTCGGGTCCGGCGCCGGCGCGAGCTCCCTGTACGCCTGGACCGACCAGCACACGGACCTCGTCGGACTGCTCTCTGCCACCGGCGCCACTCTGTCGGCGTCCACCACCTACAACCCTCTCGGCACAGTCACCGCGACATCCGGAATGGCAGGCAGCCTCGGCTACCAATCCGAGTGGACCGACTCGACGACCGGGCGGGTGAACATGCTCGCCCGCTGGTACAACCCAGACACCGCGCAGTTCGACTCCCGCGACACGGTTGCCAACAATCCCGTGCCGGATTCGGTCACCGCCAACCGCTTCCAGTACGGCGATGCCAACCCCCTCACCACCACCGACCCGACCGGGCACTGGGGCATCAAGAGCTTCTTCAAGGCCGCGGTGAAGGTCGTGAGCAACCCGGTCGCGACGTACAAGGCGGCGGTCAAGACCGCAAGCAAGGCCTACAACTACGTCAAGACGGCGACGAAGAAGGTCGCCAGTGTGGCGAAGAAGGCCGTCAGCAAGGCGAAGAAGGCCTACAACGTCGTCAAGGAATCCACCGTCCGCTGGGCGAAGAAAAAGATCAACACCGTCAAGGACGCCTACCACTCGGCCAACAAATGTCTCTCCGGTGGGGTCGGAAAATGTGTGAAGGCGACCGCGAAAAAGGCGGTCAAGTCAGCCGCGGCGAGTGTGCAATCCACGGTCGACGCCATCAAACAGGATCCGTGGAAGTTCTTCGCCTCGGCGGCAGTCGGCCTGGCCGCGGCGGTGGCGGTCGGGGCACTGTGCGCCACCGGTGTGGGGTGCTTGATCCTGGCCGGCGCGGTCGCGGGCGCGATGTCGGCCGGTGCGGGTTACATGACTGATGTTGCCCAGGGAGATGAAGACTTCTCCTGGAGCGGGCTGGCCAGCAATATGATCGAGGGCGGTCTCGATGGCGCCTGGTCGGCCGGGGCAAGCCGACTGACCGGCGGTCTTGGCACCAAGCTTCGCGGCGGGTCTGGCGGCCGGATGCCTGGGGTCTCCAGCCGCGCCGCAGGTACGGGTGGGTCGCCGTCTTCCGCGCCGCGGTCTCGTTCCAAGGAGAGTTCCTCGTCAGGGCCGGGGTGTTCGCGACACAGCTTCGACCCGGCAACGCGGGTGTTGATGGCGAACGGGAACACCAAACCGATCGAGGATGTCGAACTCGGCGACGAGGTGACCACCACGGATCCCACCACCGGCGAAAGCATGTCCCAGAAGGTCACCTACCTGCACGTCAACGTCGATGAAGACCTGACCGACGTCACCGTCCGCGACGGCGAGACCGGCACCACGTCGGTGCTGAAGACGACCGAGCATCACCCATTTTGGGACGCGACGGACCGGCGATGGGTAGACGCCGCGCAGTTGACGCCGGGACACCGACTGCTCGTCCACGACGACAAGCGGCTCGAGGGCGACAGCACCGGCGCCGGTATGGGCGGCGGCGGACCAGGACACACCGTCACCGTCGTCCAGGTCACCAACGTCGACGGCAGCAAGACCATGCGCGACCTCACCGTCGACAACACCCACACGTACTATGTGATCGCCGGGAATCAGCCGGTCCTGGTTCACAATAATGACCCGGGCTTAATCAAACTCGGCGTCTCCGGTGGCGAGTCGTGCCCGGTCGGCCGTGGCGCGAATTCATGGACGCCGGACTCTGCTAACGGGTATCCCAGCTATGACAAAGCTGGTGGCTGGTTGCAGGTGCACGGGCCGGCCAGAGATTATGCGACGCCAGGCGGGCCTAAATTAAACTGGGAGCACGTCGTTGAGCAGAGTCAGGGGAAGCAGGGGCCAGGAAGATCCAACTTCCCGCAGGAGTGGATCAATAACCCTGATAATATTTTCCTTCAGGATCAAAGCATAAACTTCGCCAAGAATGGGTACTACGCGAAAACCTTTAACTGGACAGGCGGAAAGCCGATCCGAGACATGCTTGCGGATATGCCTTTTAATCAGCAATGGGACTTTGGATTGTACGTAAATAACACACTCAGGACGCATGGGAAATCGGGTCTAGTGGGGGATGTGTAGGAGCCATGAGAGCGATGGACAGCGTATACAACCTGGCAGTCGACTATGGAGTTGAAGGCGTGGTGCCGGCCGACGCGCCGCTCGGGGTGGCTAAGCTTGCCCATGTCCATCGTGTCTTCAATGCAATTATGGGCGGTGGCTTCGGCTTTGCTGTGGAGGTCATCGAACCGGATGAGTTCGAACGCGCGATTGACGGTTTTCGGTACCTCGACCTCGTCGAGGTTGCGGACCTGCTTGCCGAATTAGTTAGGAGTTATGGTGAGTCCAGCTACGACGAACGCAAGGAAGAGGCCTTTGATGCGCTGATCAACGAGAGCGCCTTGGTTCTGGATGCCTATCGACGAAAGGCGGCCGAAGAACCTGCCGACTTCGGGCTCTGATGTCTCAACCCCGCGTTTCGCTTGTGGGTCGGGATTGCATCAACGACGCGACCCCGGTCCCACCGAAGGCTGCCGCCGGACGCGAGAACCTCGAACAGCGCTACGGGCGCGGCGTAGTCGACTCATGGCTCATGAATCCCAGGGGCGAGCGCACGGTGCGACCAGGAGACGAGGTTGTACTGGTCCAGGCAGGCACTCTCCGTCAACGACCGCGTAGCGACTCGCCTGCCAGACCGCCGCAATCGTGGCGCGTGTCGTCCTCGACGGAAGGAGGCCGACCGCCTTGCTGGTCTGGCCCCAGGCCGCGGAGGACGACCTCGAACTGCGGACCTACGAGCAGGTGCTGGACGCGGTCGAGCAGGCTGGCGGGGAGATTGACTGGGACAAGCCGTTCCCGGCGCGGTCGACCCACGCGACGGCTATCCGAGCGCTGTGGGGACAGCGGGCGGTGTGATCTGCGCGGCACTGAACCGCTGGAGCGCGGTGTCGCCCCCGCTCAGGCTCACGCAAAACAGGCGATACGGCCTGGCGCACAACACCAACCGAGTTCACGCGGCGCGGGCCGAGACCATCGCGGCTTCGACCGGCCGGTGCGAATCGTGGATCGGGGAGCAGATTGGGAGCAACACGGTGCCCTGAACGGCGTTGAACTGCGCCAAACGGAATCGAACGTCCCTCAACTGCACCCACCCCTGCCTGCGGCTCCACCTACCCGCAGGTCAGAGTCGCTGCAGCGTCCTGTTTCACCGCGGAGCGCTCCGCGGTTCTGCACAACGGTCGACATGGCTCTATGTCGCCTCGTGAGGGAGTGTGTGCAGGTCAAGGCGGTAAGGAGCTGTTGGTTGGCCTGACCTTGCGTCTGGGGGCAGGCTGGGTACCGGTTGGCGAAGAGGTCTCCGCGCCCGAAGTGCTCACCGATGCCGGACAGGGACGAGGGGCTTGACCTGTGGTGATGCGGTGGAGCGGTGCCGCGTGACCTCCCAGTAGAGGTCGAAGTGGTCAGGTGTTTCTGCTCTCGGGATGGCTGGCGCCGGCCGCCGTCTCGGTTCGCCTAAGGCCACGTCTGCAGACGTGCTGCATATCGATGTGGAACGTTGCGGGTGAGCTTGCTGGAGTCCGCCGCGGTTCCGTCTTTCGAGACACCGATCCCAGGTGCAGTGCCCTGACCAGGCCCTTCAGGCTGAAGACCTCTTCGGCGTGCCCGAAGATGTCAGCCGCGGCGCTCGCGGTCGTCAGTCGGGGGTGTCCGCTCATGCCGAGTTGAGTGCACGTAATCATGTCAATGTTGACACGCCGAGACACTCCTTGGAGTTTAGGGTCAACCTTCTTTTACACCGTAAGGAAGGGCAAATATCCATTGTTGAGACATATCTCCCCTGCGCGGCTCGAACCATGGTTGCCAGCCATTTTCGGCGCTCTCGTTCAAGGCGAGGAAGAGATGACTACTCGCAGATTGAATCCGATAGCCCACGCCGTCCGGTGTCCCACTCAACCGCCACCGCTGTGAAGGCGAGCCATTGGGCTCACGCATCTCAGGATGAGGATCCTCGCTTCGCTGATCGGTGGCGTCCAAGGCCAACCCGTTCGACGCGGAAAGGATGAGCACTTCACCTTGGACGCCGCTTGGCTGCACGGTCCACAGTTGCTGGGGCTGTCCGTGCGCCGCCCAAACGATGACGCCGTGGTTGGGCTCTGCGGCGTATGCGGTGTCGAGGCCCTTGCCGCAAGAGCGGGCGAAGATGACAAAGGGGCCGGCCTCCCTGCGTCTACCCTTGAACACGGTCCGCACATCATCAACGCCGATCGTCAGAAACGGCAGCTTGAGCTCCACCTTGATCCGTGGCATCGGCATGGGAGGAAGATACGCCATGTCCGTCAGGGTGGGCGATGATGTCGGACTGACGACGCAATGATGATCTCGATTTGCGCCCCGGATAGTGGTGCAACGCCGCTGGCGTGATCGCAGACGACACGGCTCGGGGCTGGACGAACGGCATGGCCTCCCCCGAGCGAGTCAACGCCCCCAACAGGCCACCGGCACCGCATCCTTGAAATGGAGCATCCCGGCCGATGGCGGTTCGCCTGATCCGCCACAACGTCTGGCCATCTCGGTCGCTTCAACAAACTCATCTGCCGCTGACAATGCGCGGCGATCGTGAGCGTACTTCCCGATCAACCGATGCGGCTGTGAGGGCCAGCGCTGGTGCCAGCCAAAGCACTGGCCGGCAGCTTACGAGCGGTCGGCGGTCGGCGAGCCGGTGCGAGCCGGATTGGGGGGGCAGGTTGGGAGCAGCGGGGTGCCCTGAACGGCTTTGAACTGTGTCCGACGGCATCGAACGGCGCTCAACTGCACCCATCCCTGCCTGCGGCTCCACGTTATCGCAGGTCAGAGTCGGTGCGGCGTCCTGTTTCACCGCGGAGTGCTCCGCGACTTTGCGCAGCAGGCGACAGCGCTCAATATCTGCTGGCAGGGGAGATGCGCAGGTCAAGGCGGTAAGGAGCTGCCAGATGGCCCGGCCTTGCAGTTGGGAGCAGATTGGGTGCAGGTTGGCGAAGTGGTCAACTCGCCCGAAGTGCTCACCGATGCTGGACAGGGCGGCGGGCGTTGACCTGCGACGATGCGGACGATCGGTCCGGCATGAACACCCAGAGGAGGTTGAAGTGGTCAGGCGTGGGATGGCTGGTGCCGGCCGACGTCTCGGTTCGCTTGAGGCCACGTCTGAAGGCGTGTTGCAGATCGATGTGGAGCGTTGCAGGTGACCTTGCTGGAGTCCGCCGCAGATCCGTCATTGGAGACACCGATCCCACGGGGAGCGCCCTGACCAGGCCCTTCCGGCTGAAGACCACTTCGGCGAACCCGAAGGCGTCAGCGCTGGCGCTCCCAGCGGATGGGGTAGGGCGGCGTCCGCTCATGGAGACGAGAGGGCGTCGCGGTCGCTGTTGCACCGATGTGAGTTCGCCGAGAAGTGGCCGTGAGTGGGTCGACTGACCGCCGGGCACTCGGAGCGCGTACGGCGGTGGGGTGCTCGGCGCCGGCGGTCAGCAGTTCCCGCCAGTTGGCCGGCGGCGCCGTTGAGTACATCCCGGCTCACGCTGTGGTTGCCTTCCGGGCACCGGCAGGCCTGAGTGGTCGAACAACTTCTCAGGCACGCCAGGCTCGCATCGAGGGACCGCGCGAACGCGCACTCGATCAGGTGCTCGCTCATGCCGCTGGTCGGGTGCCCGCCTCTGCGTCTCGGTCAGGAACGCGCGGCGCTGGCTTTGAGGCTCCGCAGCTGTTCGACCTTGCGCTCGGCGTCCTGCCGTGAGTACGAGCCGAGCGCTGAGAGAGGCATAGCGTCGGCGTCGTCACCGAGACGGAGGACGGGAGCGTAGAGCGGCAAGCCTCCCCGTACGCCGATTTGCCTGCAGTCGACCGACTGGATCGCGCTCCACGGTGTGACCTGGTCACGGCTGTCGAAGCCGCGGACACGGACACCCTCTCCGCCGATAACCACGCCGAGTCGAAGAGCCCGCCAGATGCCGGCCAGGCCGCTCGTGACGAGTAGGCATCCGAGCACGATGCCGAACCAGTCGCGCTCGGCCAGTACGTGCCCGGAGGTGAAGTACGTGACGCCCAGCAGGGTCCACACCGCGAAGATCACGACTAGGGCCGGAATCTGGATGCGTGGCCTGATGACGATGCGGTGCATGGCCGAACATGCTACGGAGGGGCCTGTCCGGCCAACGGCGTAGTCCAGTCCGACTGCGGCGTTAAGCCGTCGGATCAACGGACTGCCGTCAAGATCGGGCGCACGGATCTGCCGCAGACAAAGCGCGTGGCTTGGATGGCGCGTAACGCAGTGTGACGAAATGAGGGTCCCGTGCGGTCGCTCAGTGGACCAGCTGGAGCCGTCCAGGCCACCCGACCAGATAGCCAGAATCAAGTGGCCGGATTACTGAGCTGCTCTGGGGCTAGTGAGCAGCTGCCGCGCGTTGGTGGCCCACCGGATCGCCGTGCCTTCGCTGAGGCCGAACACGGCGGCCAGGTGTAACGGGTCCGCGCCGGCGGTGATGGCTTCCTCGAGCTGGCGGTCGATGCGTAACCGTTCGAGGGTGCCGGGTAGACCGCGTAGGTTCAAGATCCAGGTGTGGCTGACGGGCGCGTGGCCCAGCGCGCTCGTGCTGCTGACCAGCAGATGTGGGTTGGCGGTGCCGGGCCACCGTTCGCGCCGGTGGGCAAGCCAGTCGAGCAGGGCGTGGGTGGTGAGTTCGTCGAGCAGGCGGCTGTTGCCGCCGATGGTGATGCGCCGGGTGGCGAGATCGACGTCGTCGAGGTGCAGGGCGCGGATCTGGCCCGGTCTCGCAGCGTGGACGGCCGCGAGGATCACGTAGAGCCTGGCCTGCGGGGTGGTCGCGGCGGCGACGCTGGCGGTGATTTCCTCCGGGCGCAGCGGCTGCCAGATCGGGTCCGGCACGGCCGGGATCGAGATGCCGTGGGTCGGGTTCCGGAAGATCAGCTTGTGGCTTTTGGCCCATCGGAACAATGCGCGTAACGCGGTGGCGGCGATCTCCCGGCGTGTTCCTCGCAGCGTGCCGAGGTAGGCCAGGACATCGTCGCGGACGACCTCGCGCAGGTGGCCGTGTTGTGGCCAGGTCGCGGCAGCGTTCGCCGCGACGCCGAGGTAGGCGCGGACGGTCTGCTCGTCGCGGGCCCGGCTGCGGGGGCCGCCGTCGCGTAGCAACCGTGCCCAGGTGAGCAGGTCGCGGCGCCAGGGGTCCGGTAGGCCGGCGACTTTGGCGGCCATCAGGCTCTCCAGAGCGGGCGGCCGGTCGTCGTCGAGGACGTCCATCGTCGCGAGGATCTCGACGACATGGTCGAGGTTGATGAAGTACTGGGCCGTGAGGGCGCCGAGGTCGGTCGCTCGGATGAGGTCGGGTTCCCGGTGATCGGCCAGCAGCCGGACGAGGACGCGCTGCATGGCGCGCTGTGCGGTGGGCCGCCAGCCGCGTGTCTCGGCGATGCTGTGGGTCAGGTGCAGGGCCCAGGCCAGCCAGGGATTGTCCGGTGGCGGCCCGGTGCGCAGGTCAACGACGGCGTTCAGGTAGTCACGCGGTCCCGGCGGCAGCAGGACTGGTTGCAGCCAGGCGCTGACTGGCCGTGCGGCGGGTGGCGGAGCTTGCTTGAGCGGGCGTCTTTGGTGCCGTAGCGGCGTGGGGTGGGTCGTTCGTGGCGACGAATTCTTCATGGAGAAGCCGGTGCCCGAGGGTGGATTTGTTGTGATTGAAGGAACGCGGCCACCTTGTTCAAGTTGTCAGGGGGCGATGAACCGGGCTGCTGAGGACACTGCCTCAACCTTCGCTTACTTCTGGCAGGACAATAGTGGCAGAGTTCAAACTTGGCAAAGCACCAAGTAGAATCCGGTTGTTAGGGAATAGTGGCGGCGCGGAGGTTGGAAGCGTAATGGAGAGTGGGCGCATTGACCCCGTGGAGATTCTTGCAAGGGTCGGCGGATCGAGGCCAGGGATCGGCGGTAGCGAGCGCGCTTTTCAGGTGTGGGTCGACAAGGCGCGCAGGGCCGGCTGGGAAGTGCGCGAAGACCCCGGATTTAGGGACGTTGAAGATTCTACCGAATGCGGGTCGGTGATTATCGAAGGGATCCGGTACTGTATTCACTACGGACTGCGAGTCCGTCGCGATCTGGTTGACGACTCTGGTGGGCAGCTAAGGCAGCGCGTCATTTTGGGATATGCCGCATGGGGCGAGCCCGACCTTAGGAATTACAATCCCGAATAGAGGCATTCCTCGGATTGGCTGCGGAGTGACTAATGAGAACGTTGTCCCGCTGGCCTATCTGTACATCAACCGGATTTCGCGAACAGTGAGCTTAAGTGGCGGCTTCCGGTCGGTGGGCCGTACAGCGGGGCGGTTAGAACCCGTAGGCAGTGGTTAAGTTCCGCGTAAATCACGTCGCCCTAAGAGCGCGTTTAGTTTGTGGGTCGGTCGGGTGGGTCGCACAGTGGGTCCGGTCGATGGACGTGGCTCTAAGCTGACGAGCACCCGCTGAGCGCGAGCCAGAAGGGCCGACACCAGATTCGCGATCGTGTGCGTCTTGCCGATGCCAGGAGATCCCTGTACCATCACCCCCGCCTCGGAGCGAAGCAGCTCGAACTGGGGAGGACGTGGCGATGACGGTTGCCTGGAGTCGGCTCGGGCACGCGTACGGCCGGGCGATTGACACCGCGACGTATCTGGCCGCGCTAGAGTTCGGTGACGCCGAGGCCCGGGAGGCCGCCCTGGACCACCTCGACATGGCGGTGCTGCATCAGGGTTTACCGGAGACAGCTACCGCGCCGACAGTTCGGGCCGTGACCGCGCTGCTCGCCGAGGGGCGAGCCCACCCGGACACCGTCGAATCGCTTTTGGAGTTCCTCGGCGACGCGGCTATGAGCGTGATCGACCTTTCTGACGATCGCTACTTCGAGGGGATACTGCCGGACCTCGCTGATGCCGTTGCGCAGGCGTACCCGGTGGTGCTTCCGCTGCTCGTGGCGTCACCGCCGGACCGCGCGTTGTTCCGCGCAGAGAATCTTGTGGCGATTGCCCGGATGCGGTCCCTGGCGGATCGGCGGGAGGAATTGACGCTGCTCCTCCTGCAGTGGTCGGAACGCGGTGCCGGGCCGCAGGCCGAGTGGCTACGCTGCCTCGGCCAGCTCGGCGTTGACCTCCGCGATCGGCTCATCGACCCGGACCCGGCGGTCCGGCTCCTGGCCGCACTGGTTCATGAGGATGACCCGCGCGGCCGTGAGCTGATCCTGGCCGCCCTGGCTGAGCCACCACCTCCGGGAGTTCATCAGTTCGATCTCGTCGCCGCGGCGATCCGCGTCGCCGCTGACTTCGACGAGATCGCCACGGCTGCTTGCCAGGTGGCCAGTCGGGACAGTTGGGCCGGCTTCGACGACGGCTGGGGCGCGTTGGTGCGGTTCACGTTCCCCAAGCCGTACGCGACGAGCCGGCCCCTCACTGAACCGCAGCGCGCGCTGGTCCGGGCTTTGGTGACCAACGACGAGCTCTGGGACCCGACGAACGGCAGTTGCGGGCTCGTCTTCAACCAGGCCGGACTACCGCACGGTCGGAGTGCGTGCCGCCGGCTCGTTGGGTGAGCACCCATCAAGATCAGAAATCCGGATCTTCCCGACGACCCAGCCACCCGGATATGCCGCCGACCGTGCGTTGCGGGTGAGCCTGCTGGAGTCCGCCGCGGTTCCGTCATTCGAGACACCGATCCCACGGGCAACGTCCTGAGCAGGCCTTTTAGCCTGGCGACCTCTTCGGCGGGTCCGAAGAGGTCACCACCGCAGCTTGCGCGAGTTTCAGAGTCGCGCCGAGCGTCATCGGCGGTGGGGCAATGGATCGAATCCCCCCTCGGACACAAAAATTTGCCCACGGTGTGCGCTGAGATCGATTGCAGCGCGCACCGTTTGCGTTTCAGGCTGGTAGTTCAGCCGGAGACCGGGTTGCCGGTAGACCTCGGCTTTGTCGGCGGGATCGGCGTCGCGGAGCACGGCGGTGATGTCGCCGAGCGCTCGGACTAGGTCAACGATCTGGGAGCGGCTCATCCGGCGTGGCTCTGTCTGCTGGGTCGTTTGAAGATCAGCTTCGGCTCGTGTCCGTTCGGCCTGGGTTTGAGTGATCCAATCGGTGACTAGTGCGGGATCTGTGCCGGCGTCGAGGGCGGCCAGGTACTGGGCGACCTTCAGGCTGGAGACCTCCTCGGCGGACCCGAAGAGGTCGGCCGGTTTGCTCCCGGTCGTCAGTCGAGCGGCGTCCGCTCATGTCGATGAGCGGATGCCATTCTCGAATGATCGACTGTGTGTTGGTCTGATCACCTTCTGTATCGTGCGGGTGTGCTTCGGGCTGGGTTGAGGTGGGTCGGGCGCTGCTGGTGGGCGGTGCTGGTTCCCGCAGCGGTCGCTGTACCCGCCACAGGCGCATCTGGTGGACGCGTTGACCGTGCCGGCGAACGTCATCGAGGTGCCGGCTCGTATTGAGGACTACACCCCGCAGCAGATCGTGGCCGAGGCGGTGGTGGCGTTCTCCGCCCGGCTGCATCGCCGGCCTCCGGGTGATGTTCCACCCCTGATTGGGGTAGGTCCGATGTTCCGGTACTGCGGATGCATGCGCAGGCGCTGCTGGCGGTGTTGGGCGGGCCGCTTGGTGATGACCCGTACGACGTGCTGGCTGAGGTGCTGGGCCATGAGGCCCGGTACTGCGGCACCGGGCCCGCCGCGACGGTCTACCAGGTGCGGATGGGCCAGCTGCCGACGCCGTGTTGCGGCGGCTGGTCGCCGTGGCGGCGCTGCTGGGCGCGGACAACCGTGAGCAGGCCATGGATGCGCGGAGATCTCCCCGGTCGTCAGGCCTTTGGCATACAGCGACAGGATCGCCTCGTTGAACCCGTCCAACCGGCGGGCATGCTTCGGCACGATCCGCGGCGTGAACGACCCGGCCCGGTCCCGCGGGAATGTTGGTCCGCCAGCCGGTCGCCTCGTCGACGCCGACCTCGTCGAGGTGCGCATCCACCTCACCGTCAAGCGCTGATTCAAGGACCGTGCCGGTGATCCCTGCGAGGAGCCCTCGCGGCCCGACCAACGAAACTCCGTCGGCTTTGGCCCGCTCGACCAGCTGCTGCCCGAACTCCACCTCAGCCGCCGTCGGCTCCGGAAGCTGAACAGCGTTCTTCTTGTCTGCCCTGACGTGGTCCTTCCCGGACAGGATCAACGTCCTGTCCAACGGACCACACCCAGGTCAAACACGGAAATCTACGCAGTCCCCATCCGGGGCGCGACCGCCGCACTCTTCTGCCGCGATCCGCGCCGCCCGTATTCACGCGGCCGGCATCGGGCGCAGCGCCTTCAGCGCGGCAAGTACGCGGTCAACTGGTCGGCGAGTTGCTTCGGACGGCTGAGCGCCACCGCGTGACCACCGTCGATTTCACCCGGTACGGCATCGAGCGGTCGGCCGCCGCGCGGCGCTGGAAATCGGGAGGAAGAACCGGTCTTCGCGGGCGATGAGCACCCTCGTCGGCACGTCCGGCCACGCATCCACGGGGCCACGGCTCGTTCCATTCGGCGCTGACCTGGTCCCTGCCAGGCGCCGTAGCCTTCGCGACAATCTCGGCCGGCACGCCATTGTAGAACTGTTCCTCCTCACTGAACCCTATGCGCTGCGGTAACCGGTGTTGCCCCACCAGTAGCTGGGACTCTCACCCGGCTTCGGGATCATGGGAGTGAGCAGGACAATGAGCCGCACAGGCAGCTTGTCAGCGACCAGCGGCGCCGTGAACGCACCATACGAGTCTCCGACGACCACAAGGTTGCTGCGATCGCCGACGGCATTGACGACCCGTGTCACAGAACTCGGCGAGGCCTGCCGCCCTATCCCTCGATCGGTAGCTCCGGCACCACCACGTCGTGGCCCCGCTTTACCGGGAGTTGCGCCTGACCACCGCCTTCCCCGGCGCGACCCGTTTGGCCCGGTGCGGCGACGCGGTACGCGGTTGTTCGGCGTTGTGCGAGATTGATTGATTGGCGCCACCACCAGCGGCGATCAACTTCGCTGTTCCGTAGAAGTGGACGGCGGGACGACTCTCAACCAACCCCGTCCCTGAGGAGTGGAAGTCATGATGCTGCGCAAGGCGTTCGGAGCGCTGCTGGCGATGCTGACCTTCGGCACGGTGCTGGTCGTCACGGCGGCCCCGTCGCAGGCGGCGGTGGCCTGCTCGGGCACGGTCACCTACAGCTACGCGTACCCGCCGAGCAAGCCCGTTGCCGAGCTGGTCATCTACTACAACAGCACCAACGGCGGCACGAACAGCGCCTGCATGTACCACCGCGGCGCGGCGTACGGCTCCTCGGCGCGGACCTCCGTGCAGATCGCCCGGTGCGCGGAGACCTCCGGCACCGGCTCTTGCACCGCCACCGCGGTCTCCACCAAGGACAACGCCGACTACCTGTACTACGCCGGGCCGCGCGGAGTGACCGGCACGGCGAACAACTGCGTCGACGCGTACGGCGAGATGGACTGGGCCGGCACCACCTACTGGATCCACTCCGGTCGCCAGGGCTGTTGAGTTCGGTGCGCCTGACCGGTGGCCCGGTGGGATCCGTCCCGCCGGGCCACCGGTGGTGGCCATCCGCCGTCCGCGTACGTCCCCATCAGGGGTAGAGGCAGGCGGTACGGCGGGCCGCGAGCCGCTGGTCGGCGGCGAGCGGCAGGGCCTCGGCGGTGCTGGAGCCATCGGGGCGGGCCGCCCGCACGTCGAGTACGTCGGTCGGCGCGCCACCGCCGAGACAGGCGACCGCGGCCACCGGGATCTCGGCAGTGGGTCCGGGTTGCACGGACAGGCGCTCGAGCTTCCAGACGAGGTCGAACGGCGGGGCGGCCGTGCCGGTCATTCCGATCTGGTGCCAGCGGCGCTCCGCCGGCAGCGCGGGGTCGTCCGCGTAGTAGGCGGCAAAGCCGACGATCTCCACGTGCGTGCCGGTCGCGCTCAGCCGCCACCCACCCGGGCCGGTCACATCGGGGGCGATCGCGAGGGCGATCGCTTCCGGCCCGGGTCGGTCGCCCTGGCAGCGGGACGGTTCCAGGCCCGTGGGCGGGTTGCCGTGCACCACCCCGGAGGCGATCAGCCCACCGTCGGCGAGGGTGAACCAGCGGATGTCGGGGGTCTGGGAGGTGGAGTCGGTGATCCGCTCACCCAGGCAGTAGCCGGTGAGCCCGACCACGCAGCCGGGCGGAATGGTGTAGAGGATGCCCTGGTCGCGGCGGGGCTCGCTCCGGACGTGCACGCCACCGCCGTACGTGACGGCGGTGAAGGCGGCGTCCGTGGTGGTCGCCGGGCAGGCTGTGGTTGTCGTCGTGCCAGCGGCCGACGTCGCCCCCTTGGCCGCCCACCTAGGCTGGGTCATCGGCACCACGGCGGCCGTACCGGCGAGACCGGCGACCGCCACCGCCGCCGCCACCGCCAGTCGCCGTCGGAGTTTCCGGTGGCCCGGGGGGCTCGCGGGCCGGTCGTGGGTCGGTCCGGCTGCACCGCTGGTGCCGGTTGGCTCACCCGTAGTCGGGGCGGGTGGATCCCCCGCAGTCACAGTGGACGGTGGCTCTGCAAGGGGCGTGGCGATCGGTTCGGCCGGCGTCGGGTCGGGTGTTTCTGCCCTCGCCGGGTCGGCTGGTGCGCTGGCCGATCTGGCGGGCCGCAGTTCCTCGTTCAGTTCGAACCAACGCTGCCTCCACTGGGCGGCGTCCCCGCCGCAGGCCCCGACGTACGCGAGCAGCACGTCGAGGCTGGGTTGCCGGATTCCGCTGGCAGCGGCGGAGAGGGTCGAGGCGCTGTAGCCGGCGATTTCGGCCAATCGCCGGTAGGTGGGGTTTCCCGCTTCGACACGTAACTCTCGTAGCTCATGGGCGAAGGACGACAACGGCCCAGCCGTTGGATCTACGGGCCGCTCGTGCCGAGCCATGCCGCTCCCTTGTCCCGGTAGCGCCCTGGAGCGGGGGTGCCGCAGCACAGGGCTCATGTTCCTTGGTAAGTCCTCCAAAGTGGAGGAATTATATTGAATTCCTCGACCGGCAGACGACGGCTACCAGTGTCCGGGGGGCGTGGGATCGGCAGTGCGCGCTCAGCCGTTGAACGTCGCCGGGTGCGGCCCGACACGCAGGTCCCGCTCCAGCGAGCTGATCGCATCGAGCTTCGCGGCGCTCAGTTGTGGTCGGTCTTGCCGAACCCGAACACCAATCGCGCCGGCTCATTGATCGCCACGAAATTCTAATACCGATCCCTGACGTACGCCGGACGACGTGCCGACGGCGGCCGCTCGCCGGTCGGCGCCGCCGGAGTGAGACCCGCCAACCGGAAGAGGTGAGCCGTCTCGGCGGTATCCAGCCGCAGCGCCCGCCCGACCGCGCCCAGCACCGACTCGGACACCTTGATATCCCGACCTTGCTCCAGCCACAGGTCGAAGACGGCGACGCCATCCTGTGCGCCGACCGCGAGCAGGCGCCGTTAGTACTGCAACGGCAGCTGGGTAGGGCTAGCCCTGTCGTCGGTAGTGGCAGGTTCGGGCTTGGTGTTGGCGTCGTCGGCGCCAGTGGGACCAGGCCCAGACGTGCTGGGCCGTCCGGCCCCAGCCGGACGGCCCATTACTGAAGGTTGTCAGCTGCCTGCGCGCAGGAGAGCGGGTTCGGGCGTGCTCGTCGGCGGCTGAGGGTCGTCGTGACGCCTGAACAGATCGCTCGGCCACCACATCCATCGATCAACGTCCACTGTTAGCGCGGTGACCAGCACCGAGCGGACGATCATGGTGTCCAGCAGCACACCAAACGCCACCGTGAACCCCAGCTGCGCCGCGAAGACCAACGGCAGTGATCCCAGCGCCGCGAAGGTACCGGCCAGGACCAGACCGGCGGAGGTGATCACGCCGCCGGTGGCGGACAGTCCGGCCCGCGCGCCCTGTCGGGTGCCGTGTAGCTGTGCCTCTTCCCGTACCCGACTGACCAGGAAGATGTTGTAGTCGATGCCGAGGGCGACCAGGAACACGAACACCAGGAGTGGGAAGTTCGCGTCCGCCCCGGCGAAGTCGAACACGTGGTTGAACACCAGCGCGCTCACGCCGAGGGCCGCTCCGAGCGACAGCACCACCGTCGCCATGAGCAGCAGCGGTGCGACGATCGCCCGTAGCAGCAGCGCGAGGATGAGGAAGACAACGATTAGTACGACGGGGACGATCACCCTGGTGTCGCGGGCCGCCGCCTGTTGTGTGTCGAGCGCGATCGCCGTACTGCCGCCGACCCGCGCATCCGCACCCTCGATCTTGTGGACCGTGGCTCTGGCTTGCTCGACGGTGCGCATCGCGGCCTTGCTGCCGGGCGCGTCCTCGAGCGTCCCGAGAACGAAGACGTCACCATCCTTGACCATAGGTGCCGCGACGCCGGCGACCCCTGGGACGCCTGACAGTGCCGTCCTGACCTGCTCCGCCGAGGCGGCCTTGGCCACGACGTAGATGGGTCACCCGACCCGGCCGGAAAGTGCCTGGACTGGATCTCCTCGCCGACGACCGCCTGCGGCTCGCTGGTGAACTGGCCCTTGCTCGGGATCCCATCGGCCTTGAGCCCCGTCATCCCGATCGCCATGACACCGAGGACGAGCGCGGTGGCGACCCACACGATCCGCGGCCGGCGGGAGATGGCGGTGCCGATCCGCGTCCAGATGCTGTCCTTGGCCGTCCCGACCGAACCGTACGACGGCTTCACCGGCCAGAAGATCCAGCGGCCGCAGATGACCAGGAGGGCCGGCATCAGGGTAAGCATGGCAAGCAGCCCGATGACGATACCGATGGCACAGGCCGGGCCGAGACCTTTTGTGGAGTTGAGTGTGGCCATCAGCAGCACCAGCAGGCTGACAGCGACCGTCGCGGCGCTGGCGATGATCGCGGGACTGGAGCGGTACAGGGCTTCCGCCATCGCCTCGTGCCGGTCCTCGTGTCGCCGCAACTCTTCCCGGTACCGGGAGATGAGTAGTAGCGCGTAGTCGGTGGCGGCACCGAACACCAGTACGGTCAGAATGAGGCTGGTCTGCGTGTTGACGGTGAGCCCGGCATTCTTCGCCAGCAGGTAGATCACCGCTTCCGCCGCGACCAGAGCGCCGCCCGCGCTCAGCAGCGGCAGCAGTGGAAGTAACGGACTGCGGTAGGTGAACAACAGGATGACCACCACCACCAACGCCGTGATCATCCCCAGGGCGCCTCCTCCGCTGAAGGCCGTTACCGAGTCGGATGCGTAGCCGGCCGGCCCCGTGACGTGGAACCCGAGACCGTCGGCGTCTCGTTCGCCGATCGCGGTCATCTCGTCGACGACCTTGCGGGCCCCATCCCAGCCGTCAGTACCGTCGTCGACCTGGACCACGGTCTGGATCGCCTTGCCGTCCTGGGACGTCAATGGGCCCTGTGGCTGCCCTACGACCTTCTCGATGCCCTTGAAGGCGTCCGCGTTGGCGTGGGCCTTGGCTATGTCGGCAGGGGTGACGCCCTCCGGCCGGTCGTAGATCACGATCGCGGGCAGGGTCTCGGCTGGCTGGAACTTCTTGGCCTGGTCGAGGACCTTGGTCGCCTCGGCATTGCTGGGCAGCCAGGCCGAACTGTCGTTCTTCTCAACGTCGCCCAGGTTGCCGGCCAGCATGAAGGCTGGTGCCAGCAGGGCGACCCAAATGGCTACGATGGCCCATTTCGTGATCCGGCCACTGGGCAAGGTTACTACTTTTCGCAACATAGGATTCCTCAGTGCTCGGTCGACGTGAGAACGCTTGCAGGGATTCCAGACGGCATCGATTCCGCGTACCTGGCCGCAGGCCGAAATGAGGTCGGGGACGATGACGGCGAGGGGGATCGCAGCCGGCGAACAGCAGCGCGCCGTTGACATTTTGGTAGACGACGTTGAGAGCCGTGCCGAAGCGGGGAAGCCCTCTACAGGCGTCCCACCGTCCATGGCCGGAGTTTGTCGGGGTGGCGTACCGCCCAGATGCGCTTGATCCGGTCGCCGACGACCTCGAACGCGTACACCGATACGGTGACGCCGTCCTGTTGGGCGATAAGGCCGGGTTGGCCGTTGACCGTACGCTCCAGGATCGTCAGGTTTCGAAGTCTGCCCTCGAGGTGGATCAGGGAGCGGACGATCTGCTGGGCGCCTTCGATCGGGTGGAGCACGGCGCCGACAATGCCGCCGCCGTCGGCGATTGCCGTGGCGTTGGGGTCGAGGAGGCCGATGAGGGCGTTGATGTCCTTGGCTTCCCAGGCCTGTTTGAAATTCCTGACGATGTCGGCGCGTGGGGCTGTCGAGGTCGCGGGCGTCTGTGTTGCGCGTACGCGCCGGCGGGCCGAGGAAGCCAACTGGCGGCACGCCGCAGGGGTACGACCGACGATGTCGCCGACTTCCGCGAAGGAGTAGCGGAAGACGTCGTGCAGGATGAACGCGACGCGCTCGGCCGGGGTCATCGATTCGAGTACGACGAGGAAGGCCATGTTGATCGACTCGTCGAGGGTGATGCGATCGGCCGGGTCCGTGGTGGTGGCATTGGACCGTCCGCTGATCCACTCTGTGGGTTCGGGTAGCGGCTCGGGGATCCATTCGCCCACGTAGGTCTCCCGCCTAACCCGCGCCGAGGAGAGCAGGTTGAGGCAGATCCGGCTGGCGACCTTGGTCAACCAGGCGCCGGGGGATCGGATCGCCTCCTGCTGTTGGTGGGACATGGCGTACCAGCGGACGTAGGTCTCCTGGACGGCGTCTTCGGCGTCGGCCAGGGAGCCGAGGAGCCGGTAGGCGAGATTGATCAGCTGACGCCGTTCGTTCATGACCGCGGTCAGGCCTGGGTCGGGTCGGCCATGTCCTGGCTCGGTTGGTCTGGTCATGGTGTCGCCGGCTCCCCTTGGTCGCATCTGCCCTCGCTTGGTTCGACAAGACAGCACACCGAACTGTGAGGTTCGTGCGTCGCCTCACATTCCGAGGCGCCCTGTTGTCGTACCACTGAGACGAACAGCCACCCAGCCGGCCGAAAGCGCAGTGAGACGGTGGCCCTTCCCTCGGTCCTGACGATCGCAACTGACCGGAACCCTGGCCTGTCCCGACAGCACCGATTACACCGCCAGCGTGGACAGCTGCTTCCGGCCCCGGCTGTCTACTTCCATTGCGCGATCCCGGCAATTTCCGACACATCAGACCGATTTGACGAGGCGACTGAGATGCGAACTGAAGCGACCAGAAAGTTCCAGGAAGCGACCGACGAGAAGTCGGCTACCGTCACACGAAGCGGCTGGGACTGGAGCCGGATCCGCCCCATCGCCTTTTGGGTAACGACGTTTGTAATCGTCTTCGAATTGGCTGCTGGATCGGTGTGGAATCTGCTGACGATCGAATGGGTGGAAGTGCAGTTGCACCACCTGGGGTACCCGCACTTCTTCGCCTACATTCTCGGCGCGTGGCAGGCCGGCGCGGCCGTCGCGATCGTCGCGCCCGGGCTCCCGCTGCTCAAGGAATGGGCGTACGTGGGCGCCTTCTTCCTGTGGTCCGGTGCCGTGGCGTCGCACCTGGCAGTCGGTGACGGCCTTCAATCGTGGGGGGTGCCGCTGATGTTCGGTGCGTGCGCGATCGCCTCGTGGGTGCTGAGGCCAGCCGACCGCCGGCTTCCGGAGACGCGGCTCCGTCGGGCCCGCCCTGCCGACGCTGGACCGGATGGCTTCGGGCCGTTGGAGATCCGTCCTCGCACCTGGGCAACCCGTCCTCGCGCTTGGATCGTCCCGATCGGACTCGTCGCTGTTCTGTATGCCGTCTCGTTCCTGACGCTACCCGTGATGGAAGACGTCATGCGTGAGCAGGCAGTTGAGCTCGGCTGGATCGACAGGTAACGACTAGGGGCTCGACGTTACGCGATGCTTCCTCGCCCTGTCGTGGGCGCACCATATCCGTATCGGAACCGTTCAGGGCGCTAGGTGATGCCACGGCTCGTAGATCGCCCAGCACCCCGCAGTGTCGTCGAAGACCACGCCTGCACGGGAAGACGGTCACGAAGCTGCCCCGTCACCCGTCAACCACTGCACATGAAGGGAGACGACCATGACTCACCGCCTGGTGGTACTCGGCGCCGGGTACGCGGGCCTAGGCGCCGCCAGGCGCGCCGCCCGCCGGCTGCGCCGCACCGACGTCGAGGTGACGCTGATCAACGCCACCGACCGATTCGTGGAACGAATCCGGTTGCACCAGCTCGCCGCAGGGCAGACCCTGCGAGACCGGCCGCTGCGAACCATGCTGGACGGCGCCGACGTGAAACTCGTCGTGGCGCGGGTCACCGCCATCGACGTCGACGCCAGCATCGTCCGAATGGACGCCGAGCCGCACACGGTCGGTTATGACACCTTGGTGTACGCGCTGGGCAGTGGCGCCGACGTCGGCAGCGTGCCGGGGGTACGGCAGCACGCATTCACGATCGCGGAGGCGGCTCAGGCGCGGCGGTTACGGTCGCGTCTGCTCGGTGCCTCGGCCGGCGATGTCGTTGCCGTCGTCGGCGGTGGTCTGACTGGCATCGAGGCCGCCACCGAGCTTGCCGAGGCATATCCGGGGCTACGGATCAAGCTGGTGACGAATGACGCCCTCGGGGGTTGGCTGTCTCCGCCCGCCAGACGCCACCTCGGCCGGGCGTTCGACAGGATGGGCATTGGCGTCCACCAGGGTGTCCGGGTCGAGACGGTCTCGGCGGCAGGCCTGCGCCTCGACGACGGGCGGGATCTCGACGCGGAGGTCGTCGTCTGGACAGCCGGTTTCCGGGTGTCCGCGCTGGCCGATCGGGCCGGTCTGGCCGTCGACGGCCGTGGCCGGATGATCGTTGACGAGACCTGTCGATCGGTTTCGCACCCGCAGGTGTACGGGATCGGTGACGCCGCGGCGGCACCCGCACTCGGCGGTGAGACCCGGATGTCCTGCCAGACCGGCCTTCCGATGGGTCTGTACGCGGCGGACGCGATCGCGGCCGTTCTGAGCGGACGGACGCCGAGGCCGCTTCGGATCCGTTACGTCTGGCAGAACATCAGCCTCGGTCGACGGGACGCGATCACCCAGTTCACCCGAGCCGATGACTCCCCGATCGGTGCGTTACTCACCGGCCGGTCCGCCATAGGCTTCAAGGAGGCGATCAGTCGCAGCACGGTGTACCGCCTGCGCCACTCCGGCCCGGTGCGCTGAGGGCAAGGCCCGGCAGTGTTGTCGTCATCGTGGAGGTGGCGTTGTGGCGCACGCTGACGGCAAGCATGACGTGGCTGATGGCGATCGTTTCCCCGCCGCCGAGACCTACTAAGCAGGATCGCCGGAAACGCCGTTAGCGAGCCATGGCCCGAGTTGGCGTCATTGGTGTACGTCTATCCACCACCCGTCGGCGACCTCGCGGCCGCGAGCGTCAGGGACGCGGCGGCGGCGAGCACCGCAGCGACCGGTCCGGACAGGACGTGTCGAGATTGCACAAGGTCGGCCTGATGGTCAACAGGGTGCCTGCCCTGATGCATTGAAGTGGGCAGGCAGCGCGGGAGGCCGTTACTGGATGGGGACGTTGAGGTCGCGGAACGGGCCGATCTTGACTTTGAGGGTGTCGGCGGTGTCGGGTAGGGCGAAGAGGTTCCAGAACTCACGGGTCTGGCCTGGTGCGAACTTTTCGGTGTTGATGCGGACGCCGGAGACTGCTGTGCATGCGCAGTAGGAGTCCACGCCGTCGTCGGTGGGGACCTCGATGCGGCCGGGCAGGTACTGGCGGTGGGCGGCGACGTCGGTCATGCGGACGTTCGTTGCGGCCTGGTATTTGTACGCCTCCCAGTCCTGAGCGTGGTGGAGGTTCCTGAACCATGCCTCGGCCGATCCCTGATTGGTGATCGTGTAGGTGAGCAGGCCGAGACCGCCGGGCAGTCGGCGCAGGCTGGTGACCTGCAAGGCGATGGGTTGGCCGTCGGCTTTGGTGGTGCCGGTCAGGCCGGTGGCGCCGGGCGAGGTGGTGGCCGCTGGTTTCTGGGTGGCGGGTTGCGGTTTGGGGAAGGTGACCGTGACGCGGCGGTTGCGGCGTTTGCCCTCGTCGCTGTCGTTGCTGTAGAGCGGGCGGCGTGAGCCGTACCCCTGGGTTTGGAAGCGGATCCCGTTCCTGGTCAGCAGCGTCGACAGGGCGTGTTGTACCGCTTGGGCGCGGCGCAGCGACAGTGGGTTGTTGATGGCGTCGGTGCCGGAGGAGTCGGCGTGGCCGGCCACCGTCACCATTGTGGCGGGGGAGGCGTCGATGAGCTTCGCGGTCTGGGCCATGACCGATTTCGCTTCGGGGGTGAGGGTGGCCTTGTCCACCGCGAACAGCACGTCGGCGGAGAGGTTGACCTGTAGGTCCTTGCCGTCGTCGGCGGTTTCCTCGGACTTGTCCAGGGATTCGGAGGGGAGGATGAGGCGGCGGGTGAGCGGGGTGATGGGTTCGGCGTCGGGGTCGGGGAAGTCGCCGGCCGGAGGGTCGTCGCTGATGGGCACGTCGAGCATCGGCGGGCCCACGGGGGTGACGACGGTTGTTGTCGCGGGGTTGCCCGACGGTGCGGGCAGCACCGCGTAGACGGTGATCGACTGGCCAGGGTCGATGAAGCGGCTGGGGACGTCGCGGTCCACCGCGCTGCACAGGCAGGGGGAGTTGGCGGGTTTGTAGGGCAGGAGCCAGGTGCGGGCCTGGGCGTCGAGGATCCCGATGCCGGAGGCCCATTTGATCTCGCCGAGGGGGCGCGTGTGGTCGCCCATCTCGCCGGGCCAGGACAGGTGCTTCTCGGTGCCGGTGTTGGACAGCCGGATCTGGGCGATGAGGTGTTTGCCCTTGACGCGGTTGAGGCCGACGACCTCGACCTTGAGATTCTCGGTCATGGTGCTGCGGGTTCCGGCCAACGCCGCGCCGGTGCTGGCGCTGGCTGCCGGAGTATTGGAGGCGGGCGGGGCCGGGGAGTCCTTATTCGGCGGTCCCTCGCACCCGACCATTGCCAGGGTGAGTACGGCGCTCAGGGCTAGCCTTCGGCTAGAGCTGGGGGAGGCGTCCTGCCATCGGAAATGACGGAGCTTGGTCATGATCCTCGTTCTCGGTCGATGTGGTTGGTCGCGAGTGGACCCGGGGTGGCGCAGCAGGTATTAGTGCACGCCGTTGTTCGGATCGGGCCGCGTCCGCTGTTCCGGCCTATGCCCGGCTCCTGCCTTTCCACCTCGGTCTCACCACACGCACTGGACGAAGCTCCAACCCGGTTTGTGACAGCCGCGAGCCACGACCATCTCCCGCCCCGGGACTGTCCAGGAAGGTTGCCGGCGAATCCTGTAGTGCCCACTACAATTAGAACGAT
Source organism: Micromonospora sp. NPDC007208 (assembly GCF_042869175.1). Classification (NCBI taxonomy): domain Bacteria; kingdom Bacillati; phylum Actinomycetota; class Actinomycetes; order Micromonosporales; family Micromonosporaceae; genus Micromonospora; species Micromonospora sp. NPDC007208. Next base: position 367,883 of record NZ_JBIAFG010000006.1, read on the forward strand.
CGCTACGGTAGATTTGTGGCGGCGGCATCGTCAAGGTCGCGGTGAGAGGTGTGCGGAATGACAGGGGCACGGCCCACGCGCAGGAAGCGCGCCAACGGCGTGGAGTCGCGGCAACGCATCCTCGACGCCGCCGTGCAGATCGCGAGTGAACGCGGGTATGAGGGGACCTCGATCGCGGCGGTGAGTGCCCGTTGCGGATTGCCCGCGAGCTCGATCTACTGGCATTTCAAGGACAAGGACGACCTGCTCGCCGCAGTGATCGAGCGCAGCTTCGAGACCTGGCTGGCGGCCGTCGACCTGCCCGGCGAGGAAACCGGTACGCCGCTGCAGCGTTTCGTCGCCGTCGGCGCGGCGGTGGCCGCGTCGCTCGTCGACGCCCCCGACTTCCTGCGCCTCGGTCTCATGCTCGCCTTGGAGCGGCGGCCCGAGGAGCCCCGCGGGCGGGCCGTGTTTCTGCAGGTCCGCGAGGTCGCCCGACAGAGGTTCATCGAGGTGATCGAGACGCTGGTGCCGGACCTCGATCCGGCGGACGTGCGGACCGTCGTGACGTACGCCCTGGCCGGGGCCGACGGGCTGTTCCTGCAGCGAGAGATCCACGGCGATGCCGTCGATCTCGCGGCGATGTTCGAGCTGCACGCGCGGCTGGTCTACGAGGCGGCCCTCCGGATGGCCCCAGGGGCTTCCCATGACCATGACCATGACCATGACCATGCCAAGCCGTAGCCGTGGTCAGCGGTGGTGGGGATGGAGCTCACGGCCGTCCCGCAGCAGCCGTGTCTAGCGCGTCGAGAGGAACCACAGCATGACCGGTCAGTTAACCAGGATCGACGTCCATCAGCACATCCTGCCGCCCTTCTACCGCGCCCTGCTCGCCGAGGCCGGCGTCACGGCAGCGGGCGGTCGGGCGCTGCCCGCCTGGACACCCGAGTCCGCATTGGACCAGATGGACCTGCTCGGCACCGCCGTGGCCCTGCTGTCCGTCTCGACCCCCGGCACCAGCTTCTTCACCAGCCCGACCGAAGCCGGCGACCTTGCGCGGCAGCTCAACGACTACGCCGCGGGGCTGGCCGCCGAGCATCCCACCCGATTCGGGTACTTCGCCACCCTGCCGATGCCCGACATCGCGGCCGCCACCACCGAGGCCCGTCGCGTCCTCGACGAACTCAGCGCCGACGGCGTCACTCTGCTCGCCAACAGCAACGGCGACTACCTCGGTGGCCCCGACCAGGACGCGCTGTGGCAGGCCCTGGACGAGCGCGCTGCCGTCGTCTTCGTTCACCCCGCTGACCTGCCCGGACCAGCCATCGACGGCATCCCACCGTTCGCCGCCGATTTCCTGCTCGACACCACCCGAGCGGCCTACCTCCTCGTCCGAACCGGCGTCCTCCGGCGATACCCCAGAATCCGGTTCGTCCTCAGCCACGCCGGAGGCTTTCTGCCCTACGCCTCACACCGCATGGCCCTGGCCATCGCCGCCGACACCGCACGCAGCCCGCTGGACATCCTGGACGACTTCCGCACCTTCTACTTCGACACCGCCCTGTCCTCGAGCCCGGCCGCCCTGCCCACCCTGCTTGCCTTCGCCCGACCCGGGCGTGTGCTTTTCGGCAGTGACTGGCCCTTCGCGCCCATCCCGGCCGGGCAGTACTTCGCCAACGGAATCGACACCTGCCTCGAACTCGGGCAACTGCGAGCGGTCAACCGCACCAACGCCGAAGCCCTCTTCCCGCGCCTGGCCAACGGCGGCACGCCAGACCCGGACCATCGGGTGGCCGCGCGCCTGCAACGGGCAGCGCAGCGAAGCGCAGCCCGGTTCTTCTTCCGACTCGTCCAATCCGGCAACGGGGAGAAACAGATCCCCTGAGCGCCACCGGCGAGCCGTCTGGGACGGGTAGCGCGGCGGCACGGTCAGCGGCCAACCCGGCCTGATCGCCCAACAGGACGGCGTCACCGTATCGGTGTACGCGTTCGAGGTCGTCGGCGACCGAATCAAGCGCATCTGGACGGTACGCCACCCCGACAAGCTCCGGCCGTGGACGGATCGCCGGCCGGGTGGTCGAGGTCGCGCGGGATCGGCGTGAACTTCGCCCTTTCGGGCACGTGCAGGGGGCGCGCAGCCGTCTCATCTCCTTCGGCGGCACGGATCGGCGGCCCCGGCATACGGAGCCTCAGCCCCTGCACCGCAAAGGCCCGATCGGCGATTGATCAGGCGCTCGTCGACGCGAAATGCCCCACGGCGGCGACGGCGAAGACGAGGAAGACCGCGGGAAACGCGATGTTGTGGAACACCCGCGCGCGGGCGTGAGCCAGGATCGCGCCGACGAAGAACAGGACGAGGCCGAGGGCTGCGGCCAATCCGAAGGGACGTACGCCGAGAAGGCCGAGCACCAGACCCACGACGCCGGCCCCCTCGACCACCGCGAGGTAGGGTATCCACCGCGCGGACAGCCCGACCTCGGCGCAGTTGCGCATCACGAAGTCGGCCCTGATCACCTTGGCGGTCACCTCGATGGCGTTGGCGAGGGCGCAAAGGATGGTCGCGACGACCAGGACGCCCTCCAGTACGGCGATCATGACGCGCGCCGACGCGATCGAGCCATCGGTAAACTCACAGGTGCCTCCACGTGTGCGGGTTCATCAGATTGTGGTCTCTCGCCCTTCTGACGCCCAGCACGCATGAAAGGTGACCAGACGTGGAACTCGTCGAACACTTCGAGGCCTCGAGGGCCCGACTGATGTCGTTGGCCTATCGCATCGTCGGCTCGCACCACGATGCCGAAGACGCGGTGCAGGCCGCCTGGCTGCGCGCGCGGTCGGCCGACCCGGCGCAACTGGTCAACCCCGAGGGCTGGCTCACCACAGTGACGGCACGCCTGTGCCTCGACCAGCTTCGCGCCCGCCATCGCCGGCGCGAGGTCCCGCTCACGGCCGACGACATCCCCCGCGAGCAGCTCGCGGCCGACGAGGCGTTCATCCGTCGTGAGGACGTCTCCCGGGCACTGCTGGTCGTGCTCGACGAGCTGTCTCCCCCGCAGCGGGTGGCCTACGTGCTGCATGACCTCTTCGCCGTCCCGTTCGACGAGATCGGGCCCGTGCTCGACACGACGGTGGCCGCGGCGAAGAAGCTCGCGAGTCGAGCGCGGATCCGGCTCAGGGACGCTCGTGCGATCGACCTGCCGGGGTCGGCCCACCAGATGGAGATCATCGATGCGTTCCTCGCCGCGGCGCGTGGCGGCGACATCGCGCGGCTCGTCACGCTCCTGGCGCCTGACGTCGTCCGCACGGCCGACCTCGGATTCCTCACGGACGGCACCGCGCCTGTCGTCCGGGGCGCCTGGGCGGTCGCGAAGGAGACCAGGGCGTTCGTGGATCGCATCGCCGCCGCCGCCCCGGTCCTCGTTGAGGGTCACCCAGGGGCGGTGATCGCCCCTGGTGGCCACCCGTTCGCATTGATCCGGATCGGCGTCCGTGACGGCCTCGTCACGAGCATCGACATCACCCCCTACGAGCGCGGCACCGTGTCCCTCCCCGCTGCCTTGGGTGCGTGATTCTCAGTCCACTCAGGATCAGAGTGATGGCTGTGCCCACGCAGGCCCTTGAGCCGGCCGAGCGCGGGTCTTCGCGGGTGAGCGTTGTGTTCGGCGGTGATCGGGATCCTTGCGGAAGGATCTGCATACCATACCGTATGGTATGCTCGACTCATGGGAACGCGTGATCTCTGGCTCGGCGAGGGCATCGTGGTATTGACCGACGAGGGACCGGCGGGTTTGCGGATCGACCGTCTGGCTGCCCGCCTCGGCCTGACGAAGGGGTCGTTCCATCACCACTTCACGGGGGTCGCCGACTACCACGCGGCGTTGCTGACTCATATCGAGCATGGACAGGTCACCCTGTTGGATGGGCTGTTAGGCGAGCTCGCGACCGTCGATCCGGTCGACGCCCTGCGGGCCCTTCCCTCGCGGCTCGACGAGCTGTTCGACGCCGAGCTGGATCGGGCCCTGCGGGCGTGGGCGATCGGGAACGACGCTGCGCGTGGCGTGGTCGAACGCGTCGACAGCGCACGGCTCACTTTCCTCGAGACCCTCTGGAACCGCGTTGTGCCCGACCCGACCCGGGCGCACGCCGCCGCCCTGCTGCCGCATCTTCTCCTGATCGGAGCGAACGCCATCCGCCCACCGCTCGACGCTGCCAGTCGACGTGCGGTGTTCGACCTACTGCCAGACCTGATCGCCCATGTCTGAGGTCCCACGCGCCCCCGCCTGCGGACGGGCGCCGTGATTGCCGTCGCTGTTGCGCTCGCGCCGGGCATCGTGACTGCTACCGGGGTTCATCGCCGAGAAAGAGGAGACAGATGCCCGCTGCCGATGTGCTGATCGTCGGGGCCGGCCCGACCGGGCTCACCCTCGCGGTCGATTTGGCCCGCCGTGGAGTTCGCGCGGTACTGATCGAGGCCGCGCCCGCACTGCCTCGTCAGTCCCGAGGCAAGGGCCTGCAACCTCGAAGCCTGGAGGTGCTTGACGATCTCGGTGTTGTCGACGCGGTTCTGGGACACGGCCAGTCGCGCCAGGACATCACCCTGTACCGCGATGGCCGGCGCCTTGCGCGGATACCCGCCGGTCTCGCCGAGCCGCGCGCGGACTTGCCGTACCCGAACATCGTGATGATTCCCCAGTGGCGCACCACCACGCTGCTCGCACGGCGGCTGCACGAACTCGGTTCCGCGATTCGGTTCAACACCCGCCTTGAGTCGTTCACCGCTGGCGACGACGCGGTGCGCGCCGTGGTCACCACACCGGACGGCGGCCGGGAGGATCTGACCGTCCGCTACCTCGTCGGCTGCGACGGCGCGCACAGCATCGTGCGCCGCACACTCGACCTCGAGTTCGCCGGCTCGTCCGACGGGACGCAGCGCTACCTGCTCGGTGATGTCACAGTTCCCGGTTGGCACCCCGAAGCCGGCGGAGCCGTTCGCTCACACGCATGGTTCGGCACGGACGGGTCGTTCCTCGGTCTGGCTGGCCTGCCCGGGACCGGGCAGTGGCAGATCGGCGCGAGCATCAACGTCGGCGACGACCTCGAGCCCACCCTGGAGGCCCTCCAGCGGCTCTGGGACGAACGCACCGGCCACCCGCAGGTCCGCCTGTCCGACGCGACCTGGTTGTCGAACTTCCGGGTCAACGTCCGCATGGTCGAGGACTACCGCCGCGGCAGAGTCCTCCTCGCCGGCGACGCCGCGCACGTGCACCCGCCCACCGGAGGGCAGGGAATGAACACCGGCATCCAGGACGCCTACAACCTGGGATGGAAGCTTGCCGCCTGCCTCAACGGCCACGACGACACCCTGCTCGACACCTACCCGGCCGAACGCCTTCCCGTCGCCCGTCGTGCGTTGGCGCAAAGCACCAACATCCTCGACGTGGTCACCAACCGCAACCCACTCGTCCGGTTCGCCGTGCAACGACTGCTCCTGCCGCTACTCAGCCGACCCTCGATCAACCGCAGGCTCACCGCGCGTGTGTCCCAGATCGACATCGGCTACCACGACGGGCCCCTGGCAGACGACGAGCTGTCCGGCGGCCGCGTCCGACCCGGCGATCGAGCCCCAGATGCCCACCTCGTCGATACCGCAACCGGGCAGCCGCTGCGGTTGTTCGACCTGCTCCGCGGGCCACAATGGATGTTGCTTCTCGTCGGTGACGCCTCGACCAGCCGCCTCGACTGTGATGCTCTTCCCGACGAGGTGCACACCTGCTTGATCACGCCCGCGCGGTCGACGTCGTTCTCCGGCCGGGTGGTCATCGACCGCGACGGGACGTTTCGCCGGGCCTACCGAGCAAAGCCCGGCACGGCGTTGCTCATTCGCCCGGACGGCTACCTCCACTGGCGCGCGCACACCCCCTGCGCCGACGCGGTGGCCAAGCACGTCCTCGGCGCGGGCGCGCACCCCCCACGCGCTGCCGCACCCCGACGACAGCCCGGCACGTGAGAAGGCCAAGACACGGAGGAGGGCTGAGCCTTTCCGCTGAGGCAGGGTGGCTGACGGGCACGGCAGCAGGCGTCGGGAACGGGCCGTAGACGATGGCGGGTCACCGCTGTCCGACATGGTGAGGCTCACTCCACGTCCAGTGTGGTCGATTGTGACCCATTACCTGAGGAGTCCTTCGAGATGGTGCAACCCTGGTGGCCGCTCGCCTTGTTGGCAGTGATCCAGCTCTGCGATGCGGTGCTATGCGTAAAGCCGGTCGCCTTCATTCGGCAATGTTTGACCGACGTCCGATTCCCCGAACGCTTCTGGAAGTTTCTTCCTCCGCTCAAGGCTGCCGCAGCTGCTGGGCTCATCGTCGGGATCTGGGTCGCGCCGTTAGCGGTGCTCGTGTCCGCGGCGCTGGTCTGCTACTTCGCGGTGGCGCTCTCGGCGCACGTCCGCGCCCGCGATTTCGGCCGCAACCTGTTCCTGAACGCGACGGCGATGTTGGTCATCTGCTCGGCGACGCTGGTCTTCACCGTCCAAACCGCATGATCGAACACGCGACGATGGCGCGGGGGTTGGTCATCGCGTGTAACGCTTCGTATTCGCGGCTGGGGCGTTGGAGTGCCTGCGCCGGATCGCAACCTGCAGCGCGTCCAATGCCAGGTCGACCTAATCGATTGCGGCATAACGGCGAACAATCGGGGGGTTAGGATCGTGGAGTTTCGGATCCTGGGCACAGTCGAGGCATGGGCGGGCGGGAAACAGGTCGATCTCGGTTCGCGCAAGCAGCGCCTGGTGCTCGCGGTCCTGCTGCTGGAACCCAACCGAATGGTGCCGCTGGACCGGCTGGTCGACCTCGTCTGGGGCGAGGATGTGCCGGCGTCCGCACGAGCCTCGATCCAGACGCTCGTATCCCGGCTACGTGCGGCGCTTCGGCAGGCCGGCGACGGGCCCGCCATCGTCGGCCGTGGAGCAGGCTACGTCATACACGTGGATCCGCTCGTGATCGACGCGCATCGGTTCACGGACCTGATTCTCGCGGCGCGCTCGTCGGACGACGAGCGCGCGGTCGAGCTGTTCGACCAGGCGCTCGCCCTCTGGCACGGCGAGGCACTCGCAGGCGTGGCGTCCACCGAAGTCGCCGAACGCCTGTGCGGTCACCTCGATGAAGCCCGATGGACCGCCCTGGAAGACCGCCTGGATGCCCAACTGCGGCTGGGCGACGGCCGGCGGCTGCTCGCCGAGCTCACCCGGCTCGTGACCGACCACCCGCTGCGGCAGCGGCTCGTGGGCCAACTCATGCTGGCCCTGCACCGTGACGGCCGCACCGCCGCCGCGCTCGACGTCTATCGCACGCTGCGGAAGCGACTGGCCGGCGACCTCGGCCTCGATCCGGCACCAAAACTGGTGCGGTTGGAATCCGCGATCCTGCGCGCGGACCCGGCTCTGGATCCGGCCGCGAGACCCATGGACACATCACCACCCGAGCCGGTACGACCGGCGCAGTTACCGCCCGCCGCCCACGGATTCGCCGGACGCGCAGAAGAACTCGCCCAGCTCGACACCGGATTGGAGCCCGCGTCGGGCATGAAGATCTGGGTGATCAGTGGCACCGCCGGCGTCGGCAAGACGGCGCTCGCCCTCCAGTGGGCCCACCGACACCGGGAGAGGTTCCCGGGTGGGCAGCTCTACCTCGACCTCCGTGGCTTCGACGCCGAGCACGACCCGCTCAGCGAGTCCGCCGGACTCCTCCAGTTGCTCAGCGGCCTCGGTGTCGATCATCGGCTGATCCCGGCCGATGCGGCGGGCCGGGCCGCCCTGTTCCGCTCACTGCTGGCCGGCGAACGCGTCCTGCTGGTGCTGGACAACGTGCGCGACGCCGCCCAGGTGAACGCGCTGATCCCGTCGGCGGGCACGGTCATCCTCACCAGTAGGCAGCGGCTCGGAGAGCTGATCGCCCGCACCGGCGCGCAAACACTGTCGCTGTCCGTGCTCACCGCCGCCGACTCTCGCCGGCTGCTGGAGGCCGCGCTCGGCGTCGACCAGGTCGCCGCCGAAGCAGCCGCCGCCGGGAAGCTGGCGGATCTCTGCGGTCACCTGCCGCTCGCACTGCGGATCGCGGTGGCCAACATCGTCGCTGTCCCGAAGGCGGAGATCACCGGGTTGGTGCAGGAACTCTCCGAGGGCGACCGGTTGGCCGGGTTCACTGTGGACGGCGCCGAGGAAAGTGCTGTCACGAGAGCGTTCGCCTCGTCCTACTGGGCGCTTCCGGCGGAGCATCGCCTGCTCTTCCGTCGCCTCGGGCTGCTGCCGGGACCGACGTTCACTGCGCTGTCAGCGAGCGTGGCGGCCGGGCTGCCCCCGGCTCGGACTGACCGACTGATAAAGGCATTGGCCGCGGCACACCTGATCGAGCAATACACACGCGGGCGCTTCCGGCTCCACGACCTGCTCCGAAGGTATGCGGTCGGCCGGGCGCTGGTAGAAGACACCGCTGTGGAGCTCGAACACGCTCGCGGACTCGTCCTGGACCATTACCTGCACACGGCTGACGCGGCGGGCAGGCAGCTCATTCCTCACTTTCTGCGGCTGCCGAGGAAGGCGGAGGACGGGATCAGCTTCCCGGACAACGACAGTGCGCTCGCCTGGCTCGACGCCGAGTGGCCGACTCTCGCCGCCGCGGTCGGTCAGGCAGCGGCGCGAGGTCCGCGACCGCTGGCATGGCACATCGATGCTCAGGCGGCGGAACCACTGCAGTAGGGCTCAATCGAGCTTCAGGCCCTCCGTGACGACTCCCTCTCCCGCTCGGCCGCGCACCTGTGGGACGGGGCGCGCTTCAGAGGGGTCGGGATGCTCACCACGTCACGGCTGCGCTGTCGCCCCGCCTCCCTAGTCGAGGTCGATTTGCGAGCCGACGCGGACGAGTGCATGGCTTTTGCAAGCGCGTCACGTGACAGTGGCCGGACTCGCCCATCAACTGGCAGGAGCCGATACGTGCGGAAGATCCTCAGCCTGGTCTTGACTGTTCTGTCAGTCGTCATGTCCGCGGCGACAGTCGCGCATGCCGACGACGGGCCCGTGACCCGGGTGACGCTGACCAGCGCGAACAGTTTCCACTCGCGGGTCGAGGAGCGTCTGGTGAGCAGGACGGTCACCCTTGCGGCCGGTGAATCCCGGCACGTGCGCGGACGCCTCCAGGCGACCAGCAGCGTGCAGCAGATCGTGTCGATGAACAACACCCTGAAGTGTGTGAACCCAGCCGGCGCAGTCGTCGGCACCACATCAACGTCCTCGCGGAACCACGAGGGCTCGGACACCACCTATTACGCCAGGCCTGGGCACCTGCCGATCTACGCCGACCTGCTATTCACCGCGCCATCGGCGGGCACCTACACCTGCGGCATGTACGGGTACACGGCCTCCACCTCGCTCGACGGCTACTACCTGACCGCCGTCGCGACAGACACCTGGCTGGAGGTGAGCGACACCAACCAGGTGGGTGCGCGGTGGTGGCAGAACCCCGCCTGCAGCAGCACCGGTACGTCGAGCACCTGCACCTACGTCGGCGCCGGCACGTCCACGGCCTGGGTGTTCTACGACGACGGCACCCCGGTGCACAAATGGAACGCCGCCGCCAACGCGACCTCGGCTCAGGCGCTGGCGACGCTGGAACTGACCACCTGCTACACGGGCACCGCGTCATGCAAGAGCGCGATCGACGCGTACGAGCAGCCGCGCGGGACGAATGCGGTGGTCGACGTGCGTTTCGAGTTCATCCAACTCGACCCGACCGCCCACACGTGCCGGACCACGAGCACCGCAACCTCGCGCAAGACGATTCGCGACGACGCCCACCACTACGTCGCGAACTTCGCCCTCACCGGCGTGCCGATCGACCCGACCTGCGGAACCCGGACCTTCATCATGCGGATCTTCGTGAAACACGTCTCCGGCAACCCGATCAAGATCGACGGGGTCCAGAGCACGACCTCACTGACGAACGGCATCGCCATGAACATCTTCTGACCGTCGCCGGTCCCGGTCGCCCGACGGCCGGCCAAGACGGACAGGGAAAGGATGCGGGCCCTCCACGGGAGGGGCCCGCATTCGTGCGTTCCGCAGGCCGAGGTGGGGGCCACCGCGATCCGGCGGGAGGCGGACTGCAGGCGGATTGCAAGCGGACTGCAGGCGGATTGCAAGCGGACTGCGGGCATCCCGCGCGAAGGTAGCGGCATCGAGCCCATCGCCCCAACAGGAGGTTCCGTGCGTAGACGCATGGTGTTTGTCAGTTGTGTACTCGTAGCGGTCGCGGGTACGACGTCCGCAGCCCAGGCAAAGGTGTCCCCGGATCGGGCGGCCGCACAACCGTCGCTCGCCGGTTTCGCCCCGGCCGTCGACGTCGACGCGATGAACCGGCAGTTCCACCACCTGGAAGCCATTGCCGCCAGAAGTCCGGAGGGCTCGGGCGGCACGTACTTCGACGAGAAGACCGGGCAACTGGTCGTCCGGCAGGTGGCGAACGCCGACGGCGCGCGACTGCGGGCCGAGGTGGCGGCACGTTCCCGACAGGCGGGCGAGGTGCCGGTCCGGTTCGAGACCACGACGGTGTCAATGCAGCGGCTGGAGACCGCCACGAAGGCGTTGAAGAGTTCCCGGGCCTGGGCCGGCGGCAGCGCCGGGAGTGTGCACCAGGTATGGCTGGACCGCCTGACACCGCAGATCGTCATCGACGCCTCCGGCGACGCCGAGGCCCTCGTCGCGGCGGCGGTCAAGGCCACCTCCCTGACGCCGAGGGTGTCCCTATCGAAGACCGGAACCGTCGAGGCGAGCCGCCGGGTCGACAGCGTCCCCTACTACGGTGGGCTGGCACTGTTCAACAGCGTTCCCGGAAACGCCCGTACCGCGGACGCGTGGTGCACGACCGGATTCCGGATGACCCGCGGCGGGACCAACAGCAACTGGGTGACCACCGCCGGACACTGCGGCCCGAACCAGCGCAACTTCTGGCACGGCGGCTGGAACCTGCGGGTCAGCTCGAACTACTACAGCCTGGGCACGGACGTCGCCATGCTGGCGGGGGAGAACGGCGCCTACTTCAGCCGGCACTCCTGGTTCGGTGGGCGGGACACCAGCACGTCGCACCCGGTGACGGCGAAGTTGACCGGATGGCCCGCCATCGGGTCGGCGGTCTACCTGTCCGGCGCCAACGGTGGTCTGGTGTACGGCCTGGTCCGGGACACCAACAACACCGACTGCAACGGCACGCCGACGGTTGTCGTCGACACGGACACCGGGCACCCGAGCGACGGTCCGGTGCTCAGTGGCGACTCGGGCGGGCCGGTCACGCGGTGGAACACCGCCACCTCGGCGACGGACGACCTCACCGCCGAGGGCATCATCACCTGTAGCGACAGCTCGAGCCGGGCGGACTTCACGCCCATCCACCGCGTCGAGGCGGCCACGGACGCCGTCGTGGTGATCGGCGGCAACTGACCGGTCCGGTACGCGGGCGGCGAGCGTGCCGCCCGCGTACCGGTGCCTTGGGGCCGCGCGGTGCTCGCGGCCTACGCGGGCACCATCACCGAGGCGTGTGACAACGGGTCGCTGGGCGGTCGCACCCCGGAGAGCCCGGACGGCCCACGCCGGCAGGGCGGCGGCTACTGGGTGTACGAGAGACGCCGCCGAGACCGGCTACGCCAGGGTCTGATGTAGCGCGGCCGCACCCTCGCCGCCTCGCGTGCCCCGTGTCCCCGTGCTGCAGGGTCGTCGTGCGGTGTGGCGTGGTGTCGCCATAGACGGAAGGCGTGCCGCCATGATCATCCACCCAGCGGGGCGGCGGGGGTGTTTCGTTACGCGTTCAACTGCGCGACGGCCCTTACTAAGCGATGTCTCGGCGGGGCGATCGTCTCACCCCGTACCTCGTCGAGCAGGTCGGCCTGCTGGTAGATGCGCAGCGCCTCGTCGTCGCAGGAAAAGGCCCGGTCTGGGAGTCGCTGACCCCGACGCGTCGGTGGGCGCACAAAGTCGCCGCCAAGTGGCCACCAAGTCGCTGCTGGCCTGATCCTCATATGAAACGCACGCTTGCGGGGGCGGCAGCCCTCCTCACGACGCTCGGAGTGCTGACGACGCCGGGCGCGGCCAGCGCCGTCCCGATCTGTGAAACCAATCCGCTGGGCTGCGAGCCCCCGCCACCACCGCCACCACCGACGCCGACCGACAAGGCACCCACCGGGACCGCCCAGGCCACCGGGCCACAGAACAACGGTGTCCTCGGCATCACCGGCTGGGCCACCGACAGCAACGGGTGGCCGGTCACCGTGGACATCACCTTCGACGGAACCCTGGTCGCGTCGAAGCCGGCCATCGACTTCCGGACCTGGCTGCCGGCCGGACCATTCGGGTTCACCCACACCGTCGTCGTCCCGCCGACCGGGCCGGTCCGTCGGCTGTGCGCGACCGCACGCAACGTGCCCGACGGCAGCACACCGGTGGCGTCGGCCGTGCCGCTGGGCTGCGTCAGCTCCCGGCCGTCGAAGCCGACCGACCTGCTGTCGACGGCCGAGAGCGCCTACAACCGCAGCACCCTGCGACTGGGCTGGACCGACAACGCGACCGACGAGACGTCCTACCTGGTCACGCTCAGCTACCTGCGTCGGCACTGGGAGGGCAACTACTCCTGGCAGGAGCCGATGAGTGAGTCCTTCGTCGTCGCGGCGCAGCCCGGTACCGGACGGATGTCGCTGGTGCTTTCCGACCAGGACGCCAACACCCATTTCCAGGTGCTCGTGAACAGCAGAGTCGGCGAGATCACCTCGGAGTCGCTCAGCGGCGGGGTCACGGCGCCGTGACCACCATGGGAGATGAGGGAGGTTCGCAGGTGAGACCAGGCAGAATCCGCAGGCGCGTGGGTGCCGCGGCCGTCGGGGTCGTCGTGGCGGTGTCGACGTACGCGGTCCCCGGCTACGCCGCGCCGGTTCCGATCGACGAGGCGGCCCTGCACGACAGTCTGTATGCCGCAGCGGTGCAGTCGCGCGCGACCGGCGTCGCGGGCGTGGTCGACGCCGTCGTGGCCGCGGAGATCGTCGACTGGCGAGCGGCCCATCCGAACGTGGAAAGCACGCAGGTGGTCCGCCACCTCGGACGCACCGACGCGGCCGTGCGGGCGGCCGTGTCCGGCGTCGGCTCGTCCGAGGGGCTCGCCGCGTTCACGGCCGCCACCGCGGGGTTGCTCGCGGTCGCTGTCGACCAGGACCCGGCGCAGGCCGCGCTGGACCGGGCCGAGGTGCGCGGGCCCAGCCTGCGCGCCCTGCTGACCGCCACCACCGGGGAGGAACTCGGCGCGGTGGTCACACCGACCGAGCAGGTGCGTACCGGCAGCCAGAACTTCCTGTGGGAGGTGTCGGCGCCGGGGCGGCTCGCCGGAGCCTGGAAGCGGTTGCACCGGGCCGCGTCCACCGACGCGGAGCTGCGCGCGGCGTGGGACGGCACCTACGCGGCGCGCCTGTCGGTCCGGCTGGACACCCCGGCGCAGGACCTGATGGCACTACCGGCGTTCGCGAGCCGGGTCGACCTGCCGGGCATCCTGGCCAAGAAGGACGACGAGGCGGCGTTCTCCGTTGCCGTACGCACGGCGGTGCAGTCGCAGTTCGACGCGCTGGAGGCGTTGGCGAACGACCGGATCACCGCCGCGACCGCCCTCAACGCGAAGTTCCCGATCGAGGGCGCCAAGCCGACCCCGGCGGAGGAGGCGGCGGCCAAGAAGTCGGCCGAGGACGCCAAGAAGCTGGTCAGCGAGGCTGGCAGTCTGCTGACCGTGGTCCTCGGCGACATCGGGGGGATCTACGACCCGAAGTTCGCCAAGACCGTCAAGACGGTCGGTGACGCGCTGGTCAAATCGGTGACCTCGGTGATCTCTTACGAGATGACGATCGCCTCGGGTCAGCTCACCGGCGCCGCGTCGGCCGCCGCCGCCCTCTCGCTGACCGGCAACTTCATCGGTGCCGGGATGGCCCTGCTGCCGCTGTTCATGGGCCAGGAGTCACCGGATCAGATGATCAGCAAGCAAATCAAGGGGCTCAGCGAGCAGGTCCGGCGGATGGCCGAGGGCATCGGCGACCGATTCGACCGGGTCGACGCGAAACTCACCGCGATGTACGACGGCCTGAGCACCCAGCTCGGTCTGTTGGGCCAGGACGTCAGGGAGGTCAAGCGGATCCTCGGCGTGATCGGGGACCAGCTCCACACGATGGATCAGAAGATCGACCAGATGGCGCTGGCCAACCAGGCTGCCTTCGAACAGTTGGCCGCGGACGACGTCGACGACGCCACCGACCGCTACCTGCATCGGGCCGTCCGCGTCGACGGTGGCGCGATCGGGTCGGTGGCCGAGTACTTCGACGAGGTGGACTCGCCGACCCGGACGTTCGCGACGACGGCCGCGAAGAAGGCCCCGTTCGTGGTGCCCGCGGGCACGTCGACCGCGAACCCGGTCAACGTCCTCGACCTCCATTTGCCCAACGGCGCGATCGACTACCTCGCCGGGTGGGCGGCGGCCAAGGGCGTTCCGCTGCGGCCGGCCACCGGCGACCAGGCGGTCAGCGGCGTGGCGAACCCGTCCGCCTGGCTGATCGGCGCCCGCGCGAACCTCGTCATGCAGCTGGAGAACCCGCAGTTCGCGGCGGCGGTCACGGCGGAGCACACCGCCGGCACCTTCGACGCGGGGGACCGGGTCAATCAGCGGGTGCGGCAGTTCAGCAACCCGGGCGCCGGTGGTGCCACCAACGAGCTGTTCACCCGGCTTGTCGCCGACTACCGGGCCGCTCTCGACGGGTGGTCCGACGCGCTCGACGACGTGGGGCGCGCCGTCCGCTGGAACCAGGCCGACCCCGCCTACCCGGCCGCCGGCAACGACCGGACGTACGACCTGTGGGGTGCCCCCGACCAGGCGCTGCCCGCGGCGGCGCAGATCCCGGACGCGCCCGGCCTGACGCCCTGCCGGGTCGGCGACATCGGTATGCCTGCCTGGTCGGTCCCCGCCACGCTGCGCAACTCGGACCTGCCCGCCTACTACGACCTGCTGGCATACGCGGCGCCGCCCAGCTACCGGCCGACGCTGCGCACCTGTATCGAGGGCGACTTCGTCAACGTCAAGGAGACCATCAGGCCCAAGTACGAGATCTACTCCGGCGACCTGAAGATCACTCTGCGCCACCAGGTGAAGCAGGGCGGCAGTGAGACCTGGCAGGACGTGCGCAGTGTCACCACGACCCGGCCGGTCGGCGTCTACTGCGAGATCTACAACGGCAGCGGGCCCTACCCCGACACCGAGTGCCACAGCCCGTCGGACTACGTGCTCACCCAGTGGCCGCAGTACCTCAACGCACTGCAGACCCAGGGCACCGTCACCACCCATCCCCAGGTCGACAACGACACACTTGCGCGTACCCGGTCGATGCTCTCCGGACGGCAGAAGTACTTCTACCGGGTGGCGGCCGTCGGCACCGGTGTCGAGGCCCCGCCCGTCACCACCTGGGCCGTCTCGCAGACGTTGTGGGAGAAGGGCCGCCAGCTCGCCGAGTCCGTTCGACTGTTGCAGGCGTTCACCCAGTTGGGCTGGGCGAGCGCGCTCGACCGGGACGAGATGATGCACCTCGTCCTGTTCGGTGACCGCTCGCTGCCCGGCGACTACACCGCGCCGCGTGGCGACCTCAACGGCGACACGGGCCGGCGTTACCTCCAGACGGCGTACGCCCAGGCGGTGAGCAACTACGCCGGCTGCGCGCAGGCCGTCGACTGGGATCCCTGCCAGGGCCTGAATTCCGGGTTCGACCCGAAGCAGGGCCAGAACCCGTACTTCGCGTGTGGGCAGGTCGACCGGCCCAACGCGCCGGTCGACCCGCTGGGCCGGTGCGTATACGCCGTCGCCGGTGACCGGACCAATGAGCTGGCCGGCCGGTACGCCCACTGGTCGGCGGAGATCGCCGGCGGCCGGCACCGGGAGGGCATTCCGGAGGTCACCACCGTCACCAACCTCCTGCGGATCACCAACGAACACCTGCACTGATCGGGGTCGGCACGACGCGGCGGGCCCGCACCAGCTCGGTGTGGGTCCGTCGCCCGTACGCGGGCTGATGCCCCCGGCCGCGGGGACTGTCCGCCAGTTGTCTGCACGTGCCGCCGCACTGACCTACGCTCCTGCCCGTGCTGAGAATCGGGGTCCTCGGTCCGCTGCGGGCGTGGCGCGGCGACGTGCCCGTGGAACTCGGTCCGCTGCGGCAGCGTGCCGTGCTGGCCCGACTGGCCATCATGGTCGATCAGGTGGTTCCGGTGGACCGGCTCATCGAGGACCTGTGGGCCGGCGACCCGCCACCGCGCGCCCAGGCGGCACTTCAGGTGTACGTGTCCAACCTGCGTCGGGCCCTCGAGCCGGACCGGCCGCCCCGCAGCCCCGCACAGGTGATCGTCACCGCCGCGCCCGGCTACGCGCTGCGGCTGCGGGCGGAGCAGCTCGACGCGGGGCGGTTCGAGGCGTCGACCCGCTCGGCGATGGCCGTGCTCGATGCGGATCCCGAGGAGGCGTACCGTCGGCTTGACGTGGAGCTGGCTTGCTGGCGCGGCCCGGCCTACGTGGAGTTCACCGACGAGGGCTGGGCCGCCGCGGAGTCGGCCCGGCTGGCCGAGTTCCGTCTGGTCGCCATCGAACACCGGGCCCGGGCGGCGCTGGCGTTGGGCCGGGCCGAACAGGTCGCGCCCGAGCTGGAGCGGCACGTCCGGGCGCATCCGCTGCGGGAACAGGCGGTCGCCCTCCTGGCCCTGACCCTGTACCGATCGGGCCGGCAGGCCGACGCGCTGGCCGTGCTCCGGCGGCTGCGCACCGAACTGGCCGACCAGCTCGGCGTCGACCCGAGCCCCGGCCTGCGGGCCCTCGAGACGGATCTGCTGCAGCAGGCGCCCTCCCTGGAACGGCCGACGCCTGCCACGCACCTCCGGCTCGCCGCGCCGCGATTCCCCGCCGCAGTCGTGGCGTCCGCTCCGGTGGACGGGGACCCGCTGCCCCGACCAGATGAGTTGGCCCGGCTGCGCGAGGCCGCCGCGTACGCCGTCCGGAGCGGATTCCGGATGTCCTGGGTGCTGGGCGACGCCGGCGCGGGAAAGTCGACCCTCGGTCGGCTGCTGGTCGGGCAGTTGACGGCCGACGGTTGGCGGACGGCCGTCGGCCGCTGCCCCGAGCTGGACGGGGCCCCGCCGGCCTGGGCCTGGGGTGAGGTGCTGCGCGCGTTGCAGACCACCGCTCCGCCGGCACCCGCGCAGGCCGACCGGCTCGCCACGCTGCTCAGCGAGGGCGGCGCCCCGCTGCCGACGGGCGGCGAATTCCACCTCCGGAGGGCGGTCGGCGACTACCTCGGCACCGTCGCCGCTGGCGGGCCGCTGCTGCTGGTCCTCGACGACGTTCACTGTGCCGATGGGGAGACCCTCCAGGTGCTGCGGCACCTGGCCGTCGCGTTGGTCGACCGGCCGGTACTGGTGGTGGCCACCTACCGTCCCCACGAGGTGAACGCCGACCTGGTCGCCGCCCGTGGCGCGCTGACCGGGGGGTGTGGTGAGGACGTTGTCCTCGCCGGTCTGTCCGAGACCGACGTCGCGGAGCTGCTGCGGCGCCACGGCGCGGGGATGGTGGGCCCGGACGTGGTCCGCGCGGTCTGGCAACGCACCGGCGGCAACCCGCTCTATGTCACCGAGACGGCCCGGCTGATCGCCGCGGAGGGACCGGCGGCGGCCGTCGCCGGGGTGCCGGTCGGTCTGCGGCACGTGTTGCGCCGCCGGCTGGCCCGGCTGCCGGCAGCCGCCCGGTCGACATTGCGGACCGCCTCGGTGATCGGCCAGGAGGTCGATGTCGACCTGCTGATCGAGGTGGTGGGCGGCCCGGAGGAGACGGTGCTGGACGGGTTGGAGGCCGGGCTGCTGGCCGGGCTGCTCGTCGAACCCGCTCCCGGGCGGGTCCGGTTCGCGCACGCGGTGATGCGCGACGCCCTCTACCAGGACATTCCGCTGCTGCGTCGCACCCGCGCGCACCACCGTGCCCTGGAGGCCCTGGAACGGCGTCGGCCCCACGACGTGGCCGGCCTGGGCCGGCACGCCCTGGCCGGGCTCTCCACGTCCACCGCCGAGCGGGCGTTGCGTTACACCACCGCCGCCGCCCACCACGCCACCGATCTGGACGCGCCCCGAGAGGCTGCCGCATTGTGGTCGGGGGTGGGCCGGGCGATTGCGCTGCTGCCCGAGACGCCCCTGGCGACCCGGCTGGCGGGCTGGTGTGCGCGAGCCGCGGCAACCGCCCGCGCCGGCGACATCCTCACCGCCCGGCAGGTACGCGGCGAGGCCGTCGCGCTGGCGGCCATGGCCGCCGATCCATCCGCCCTGCGTCGGGCACTGACCTGCCTGGATGCCCCGGTCGCCTGGACCGTCCGGCCGGACCGCGCGGTCGACACGAAGTTCGTCGCCGCCGTCGAGGCCGCGCTCGCTGCTCTCGGTTCGGACGCCCCGGTGTCCCGCTGCGAGCTGCTGTGCACCCTGGTCTTCGAGGTGGAGGGCGCCGACGACGACCGGGCCGACGAGGCCAGCCGCGAGGCTCTCTCGCTGGCGCGCGAGTCGGGGCAGCCAGGGCTGCTGTGTCGGGCGCTAAACGCCCGCTACTTCCCCGTGATGGCGCCGGCCCGGCGTGCCGAGCTGCCGGCCGTCGGCGAGGAGATGCTGCGGGTGGCCACTGCCCACGGGCTGACCGGGTACCGGGCCCAGGCTCATCACATCCTCTTCCAGGCGGCGCTGCACCGGGCCGACCTCGTCGACGCTCGCCGGCACGTCGACAAGGCGGTGGAGCAGGCCAACACCGGACAACTGGCACTGATGCTGGCCGTGCTGTCCTGGTTCGATGGGCTGACCGCGTTGCTCGCGGGGGACTATCCGCTCGCCCTGCGGCGCTACGGCGAGGCCGCGACGCGGATGGAACAGGTTGGCGGGCCCAACGCGCAGGCGATGGGGATGCTCGGCCGGTTCGTCGTAGGGCTGACCGGGGGTGGCGCGGCCCAGTCGGTGCCCGAGCTGCGGCAGGTGCACGCCCGGGTGCCCCAGGACAGCCACGACCTGCTCGCCCTGGCCCTGGTGGAGGCCGGCGATCTGGAGCAGGCGCGCGCCGTGTGGAAGCCGGAGCTGCCGATCCGGCCCGACTACTTCTGGCTGCTGTGGGCCTGCGTGCGCGGGGAGGTCGCCGCCCGGCTCGGGAACCGGACGGTCGCCCGCAAGTCCTATGCCGAACTGACGCCGTGGCGGGGGTGTTTCGCGGGTCTCGAAACTGGTTCGCTGTCGCTGGGTCCTGTCGACAACACGTTGGCGGCGCTGGCCGACCTGCTCGACGACCCGTTGGCGGCGGGTCGGCACCGAGCCGACGGGCTGAGCCTTGCACGGCGGGTCGGCGCGGTGCCGTGGGCGACGAGCGCCGCCGGTTGACGACGTCGCCGCGTGGGCCAGCGACCGGGCAGCCGGATCGTCCCACCGGCGCCGACCGTTCAGGCGATTTTGCGATACACGTCGATTAACAAATGCACTATTCGGCTGACGCCATTTCCGTCGAAGTGACGTCGCACAACGATTTGGGCGTGCCGACATCTTATGACCGGCACGGGCATCACGAAGCGGTGGTGATTGAAGAACCCGGGAATATTTCCCCATGCACATTCGATACTCATGGAGCGAAAAACGTTGCTGGCCCACTGTGGACATTGGAGGATCCGAGCCCAGTCAGACTCGCCGTACACTCTCCCAGCTCATCGCAGAAGAACAGTCGCTCGTCGGTGACCTCCTCGATGATGTCTTGGCACCTTCGTTGCGGCTTGAGCAGGAGTGCATCCGTACTCCGATATCACGGATCCGTGGAGCCCGCGGAAGCGTCCGGGTGAGCACCCCGACCGCGATCCGATCCACAGGCGCTCACCCGACGACTTCACCTGACCAGCACGCGGTACACCACTACAACGACCCCAAACAGCAGAGTAACCGGTAGTGGGTCTAGACCGGCTTCGGACTAACTGGGAAGCCAGATGTAAAGGTGGAACTCGCCCCCCGCCATAGGTCCACGACACTGGCCGCGAATACCTTTGTTGTTCCAGTAGTTATTGGCCGCTACATCACACGTCCCACGGCTAGGGTAGGAGCCGTTGTAAAACCAATCCCAAGCGACGACCGATTTGCTTTCTACCGGTTTGGCGATTGGGCCGGCCGTAGCCGGTGTGGCCGCCATGCCTCCCATGAGTGCCAGTCCCGTCAGGATCGCTGTCGCTGACACTTTCCGCTTGGTGAGGATGCTCATCCCTTACCTCCCTCTCATGTTGAGACGCACAGGACGGAGACGTCCTGCATGGGCTACATCGACCTGGCGCTTAGCCTGGTCTACGGCTGATGAGGCGAGGAAGGGCTTGAGCTGTGCGGAACAGTTCCGAACACGTTGTCTCGACCGCTACCCGCGGGCTGCCTGTCATGAGAGGGTGGTTCGGAAGGGCATGTCCGTGGTGGCTTTGCGCGGGGTAGAGGTCCTGCTCGTGGTGCTAGTACGACAGCCCGGGTTCGTTATGTAGATGTCGATTGATGGATAAGCTGTCCGCGTCGGCGGTAGTGGCTGGTCTTGGCGCGGGCTTGGTGCCGGCGCCGCCAGGTCGACCAGTGCAGCCAGTGGTCGAGGCTGTGGATCGTGTTGGTGATCATCCGGGTGAAGAGTCGTCGGATCTCGTTGAACGTCAACGGGATCAGTATCTGATCGGTGTGGCGCTCGCGCTCGCGGGCGGCGATCACGGTAAGGATGGCGTGGGCGAGCATGACCAGCGTGACGTGCCGGTACCAGGAGACCCAGCGGCGTACCTGCGGCTCGTCCAAGCCGATTGTCTTGCCGGTTTGGAAACAGGTCTCGACGTTCCAGCGGGTGCCGGCCACCCGGCCCAGGGTCCGCAGCGGTACCGGCTGGGGTGTCCAGCAGCGGTAGAAGACAAGTCATCGATGATCATTCGGCGGCCGCCTCTATGCTCGCCAACACACCGAGTCAACGTCCGGGCAAGTCGCGACATTGGCGCGCGACCCACCCCGCCATGATCGGCACCGCGAAGCCGCAACTACATTGCGGGCCAGCACGCCAGATCCCTACGATCTGCCACGTGACTGACCGCGAGCGCATCGGCACAACAACAGCCACCACGCGCGAGTGGCGAGACGAAGAGGGCTGGGGAGTCGTCGACTCACCCGATACGCCCGGCGGGTGCTGGGTGCACTTCAGCCACATCGACATGCCCGGTTACCGCGCCCTGACCCCGGGACAAGTAGTACGACTCGACTGGGAATCCCCTGGCCAGGATGGCTACGACTACCGCGCCGTCCGCGTCATTCCGTAAACCCAACAGCGAGCCGACGCCCCCGAACACCAGGTCAGGTCCAAGGACACAACCACCCGCCCTCGCATGCCGAACCACGCTCTGCTCATCGCTGGCCATCTACATAACGAACCCGGGCTGCCGTACTAGGCCGATCCGGACAGGCGGTGCCGGTGTCATCTCTTATGCCCCGGTCAATCGACGTTCGGCGAGGTCATCTCCCGCACGCAGGACATCGTCTGGCGACCGCGAGGTCGACGCCACCGGTTGGCACGCTCACGGATCCTCGTCGGCGGGCAGCTACCCAGCCGCAAGGCATCCCCGCTGAACTGCGGAGTACGGCGGCGACCGTCCCGACGGTGACTGAACAGGCGGGATCAGGTGCACCGACGAGGTCATGGGCCAGGGTACTCAGCGGACGTTGTTGGGTTGCCAGATCTGGCTGTGCAGGTCGGTGCCGCGGATGACCTGGACCCGCCACGGCGCCAGGTGCAGTACGTGGAGCTTGGGATCAGCGGGCCCCTGCCAGAACTGACCCAGGTCGTACCCGGCTCCCTGCGGGCTGGTCTGGCGGTAGAGGTGCCAGACGTGACGCTTGGTTTCCAGGTCGTCGACCCACTTGGCGACGGTATCGATGGCGACCGCGTTCTGGCGCGCGGTCCAGTAGGAGAAGGTGGTGTGGGGATTGTTGGCCAGATGGGCCGCCTTGACCGGGGTCTTGTAGGTGGCCAGCCACCCGACGGGCTGCCCGTCGACGATCTCCCAGACCGGGATCAGCACCCGGGCCCGTGGGCGCCCCATCCTGTCGACGGTGGTCATGGTGGCGTAGACGATGTCGCCGATGTAGGTGTTGAACTGGTCCTGGATCGCGGCGAACCGCTTCACTTCGGTGGCCATCGGATTCTCCAGTCGAGGTCAGACCGAGCTCTCGCCGCCAACGAGTGCGGGTGTGGGGACGGGCTCGGCGGCCGTACGGGCGGCGCGGAGGCCGAACGCTGTGATGATCGCGCCGAGGACCGCGGCGGCGACCGGGACGATGAGCGCGGCCCGGAGTGCGTCAAGGCCCGCCTGGGGTGAGTCGCCGTCGGCGAGCGCGGCGACGTTGACCGCGGTCACCGCCGACAGTCCGAGCGCGGTGCCGAACTGCATGGCCGTGTACAGCAGGCCACCGGCGAGTCCGTGCTCGCTTTCGTCGATCCCTTCGAGGGCGGCCATGGTCAACGGCCCGTACGCGAGCGAGAAGGCCAGGCCGAGCAGGGCCATCGTCGGCAGCATGGCGGCATAGGTCCAGTCGGGCCCGACCGGCAGGAAGAGCGCGTAGGCCAGGGACGCCAGCACCAGCCCACCGAACAGCACCCGGACGTTGCCGAAGCGGTTCACCAGCCTGGGTGTCAGAGTGGGGGCGAGCACCGTGTCGATACCGATTACCAGCATGGCCAGACCTGTCTCCAGCGCGCTCCAGCCGCGTATCTCCTGGAGGTAGAGGGTGGCCAGGAACTGGAAGCCGGCGAAGGAGAAGAGGAACAACAGCGCTCCTAGGTTGGCCCGGACCAGCGGTCCTGAGCGCAGGACGCCAAGCCGTACCAACGGGTTCGCCGACCGGCGCTCGATCAGCACGAAGGCCACCAGCAGCACCAGACTGGCGGTGAACACCGCGATCGTGACGTTCTGGCCGTTGTCCAGGTGTTCCAGTCGGATCACCCCGTACACCAGCAGCAACATCGCGCCGGTGATGCTGAACGCGCCGGTGAGGTCGAAGCCGCCGGTCGGGAGCGCCGGCGTAGGCGAATCCTTGAGCAGTGGGATCGCGGCCAGCAGGAGCAGCGCGGACAGGATGACCGGGGCGAAGAACACCCACCGCCAGCCCACCGCGGTCAGCAGGCCGCCGGCGACCAGACCGAGCGAGAATCCGCCGGCCGCCGTGCCGGCGTAGACGCCGAGCGCCCTGGTGCGCTGTGGGCCCTCGGGAAACAGGCCGGTGAGCAGCGACAACCCGGCGGGGGCCATGAACGCCGCCGCGACCCCGGTGGCGAACCGGGCGACCAGCAGCGTCCAGCCCTCGGTGGCAAATCCGCCCAGACCGGAGAAGATCAGGAAGACGGTCAGCCAGAACAGGAACATCCGGCGCCGCCCCAACAGGTCGGCGGCGCGACCGCCGAGCAGCATGAACCCGCCGTAGCCGAGCACGTAGGCGCTGACCACGCCGCTGAGCATCCCGGTGGAGAGACCGAGATCGGACCGGATCGCGGGCAGCGCGACGTTCAGCATCGCCACGTCGATCCCCTCCAGGAAGATCGCACCGCACAGCACCAGCAGCACAGCCCAGGCGCGACCGCCCATCCGGACGCTCGATGTGGACATCATTCGACTCCTCTCGGGAAACGCGGAAACAGGCCATGGTTCCCCAAGTGGATGCCGGTTCCCTCTTGTAACCAGCAGAATCGTCGAGCAGCATCGGTATCCATGGAAGACGGCACTTCAAAGTCCCCCGGTTACTGCCGGGATACCGACGGCGACTACGACGTTCTCCAGTGGGACACCCGGGAGGACTGCGAGGTACGGCAGATCCTCGACCGGGTCGCGGACAAGTGGTCGCTCCTGGTGATCGCCCTACTCGACCGGCGCAGGCTGCGCTTCACCGAACTGCGCCGATCGGTCGACGGGATCAGCCAGCGGATGCTCACCCGGACCCTGCGCCACCTGGAACGCGACGGCCTCGTCAGCCGTACGGTCCACCCGACGGTGCCGCCACGGGTCGACTACGAACTCACCGCCATGGGCGCCACCCTGCACGACACCATTCGCGCACTGGTCGCCTGGACCGAGGAGCACCAGAACCAGATCGCGACCGCCCGAGCGGCGTACGACGCCCGCGCCGTGCTCGAACGGGAGGCGACGGAGCAGGACGTCGCCGAGCGAAACGCCGTCGCCCGAGACGTCCTCGCCGGCCGGAGGGGCTGATCAGGTCTGGGTGCCGGGAGGCCGGTGCCGGGGTTGCCGCTCAGTCGGACCAGTCACACACCAAGGGCCGGCAGCGCCAGTGCCAGCAGGCCCAGCGTTGCCTAGGGCACGAGATAGAACAACGGCGGTCCCGTCATGCCAGCCAGATCGGCGATAGGCACGACGGCGGCGTGAGCACCAGGGCCACCACGAAGGCAGAACCGCAGCTCATGCTCCTCGTGGGCGACATTGGGAATGGTCGGACGAGCTGTAGCGGGATTCGGGATCCAAATCGCCGGCGATCTGCGTCTTACGTGCGGTTGTCGGGGCTGGTGACGACGACGTCCGCTGCGACGATCTTCACGCAGGTGCCTTTCTCGTGAGGGGTGTGAACGGGGGCCGGTCGTCCGGGAGAGGCGGCCCGGCGAGTGGTCACCGGCGCGGGGCCGGCCCGCTGGACTGCCGGATGGTCAGGTGCGTGGGCAGCAGCACGGTCTGACGGGACGGCGTTTCCCCCAGGTGCTCAAGGTGGTCCAGCAGCATCGACACCGCCACCCGGCCGGCCTGTTCGATCGGCGCGGTGAGGGTGGTCAGCGGGGGGCTGCAGAAGTCGGCGCCGAAGATGTCGTCGCAGCCCACCACGCTGATCTCGCCGGGGACGTCGACGCCGCGTTCGGCCAGCCGCCGCAGGATGCCGATCGCCAGCAGGTCGTTGAAGGTGATGCCGGCGGTGGCGCCGGTGTTCAGCAGCGCGTCCGCGGCGACCGACCCGGAGCTGCGGGACACGCCGAACGGTCCGACGCGGGCCGCGGTGAGGCCGTGTCGGGCCATCGCGGTCCGCATCGCCCGCCACCGGGCCTCGTTGGCCCAGGACGACGGCGGTCCGGCGACGTACGCGATCGCCCGGTGGTCCAGCGAGACCAGGTGCTCGACGGCCTGCATCACCCCGTCCGGGCTGTCGATGACGACGCTGCGCACCCGGGGGACGTTGCGGTTGACGGTGACGACCGGCAGTTCGGCGGCGATGACGGAGAGGGTCTGCTCGGGAAGGCGGGAGGCGGCGAGGATCACCCCGTCGACCGACCGGCGCACCTTGTGCAGCAGATGGTTCTCCAGCTCGGCCGAGTCCTCGGTGTCGATCAGCAGCAGGGCGTGGCCGGCGGCGCGCAGTTGTTGCTGCGCGCCGCGGATCAGTCCGAAGTAGAACGGATTCGTCGCGTCCGAAACGAGCAGGGCGACCGTTTCGGTACGCCCCGACGACAGCGCCCGCGCCTGGGTGTTGGGTACGTAGTTCAGCTCGCGGGCGGCGGCCTGGATGCGTTCCCGGGTGATCCGGTTGACCCGGTTGGGCCGGCTCAGCGCCCGGGACACGGTGGAGGCGGCAACGCCGGTGAGGGCAGCGATGTCGTTGATGGTCACGCGGCCCTCCCGGCGTACCGCCGCACGGGGAGAGGACGCATCTTCGGGGTTCATGCACATCAGCAGATCATCGATGGCAATTAATGGCAATCGGTTGCCACCCGGTTTCCATGGTTGTTACGTTTCCTCTCACGTTTCATCGAACCAGGGGAATTCCCGGGCGTTTGGCTATGTGTTTTCCACGCCATTCCTCTCCGGACAGCCACCACCCAAGGAGCAGAGATGAACGCCATCCGTGCGCTTCTCGCGGCGGCCCTGGCCGTCACGGTCGCCATACCCGTCACCGCCTGCGACCCCGGTAGCTCCGCCGAGGACGGCAGGACGCTCAACGTGCTCATCGCGGCGAACTCGATCTATCCCACGGAGCAGAAGCAGTGGTTCGCCGACGTCTCGGCGAAGTTCCAACAGCAGGCCGGGGCGAAGGTCACGTTCGAGACCTTCGCCAGCCCCACCGACGAACTCACCAAGATCCAGACATCGATGCTCTCCGGGCAGGGGCCGGACATCTATGCCCTCGGCACCACCTTCACCCCGACGGCATACTCCACCGGCGCCTTCGTCGACCTCACCGCCGACCAGTGGACGAAGATCGGCGGCCGGGACCGGTTCCTGCCGGCCACCCTCGGCATCTCCGGCCCGGACGCCACGCACGAGGTCGGCATCCCCTTCACCAGCCGCCCGTTCGTCATGGCGTACAACAAGGAACTGCTGGCCGCGGCGGGCATCGACAAGCCGGCCAGCACCTGGGACGGCCTGCGGCAGCAGGCCAGAGAGCTGACCGGGGCCGGCAGGTACGGCCTGGCCGTGGCGTACGGCGACGGCTTCGACCCGTGGAAGTTCATCTGGGCGATGAGCATCCAGGCCGGCAACCCGCTGGTCTCCGACGGCAAGGCGCGGCTGACCGATCCGGTCACGGTCAAGGCCTACCAGACGTACCTCGGTTGGCTCGCCACCGACAAGGTCGTCGACCCGGCGGCGACCGGCTGGAAGAACGCCCAGGCCATCGCCGCGTTCGGCGCCGGCAAGGCCGCCTTCCTGCCGATGGTCTCGGCGACCTCGAAGGTCACGCTGGACAAGTCCGCGGTCGCCGGCAAGTACGGCTACGCCGTCATGCCGACCGTCCCGCCGGGCGCCACCAGCCTGCCGTCGGGCGGCGTCGGCGCCACCAGCATCCTCTCCGGTGACAACCTGGTGATCGCCAAGTACAGCAAGAACCAGGACCTGGCGCTGCGCCTGGTGAACATGCTGACCACCGCCGAGTCGCAGGAGGCCTACTACCGGACCTTCGGCGAGTTGCCGACGAACGCGGAGCTGGCGAACCGGCTGGTCGCCGACCCGGCGCTCGCGGCCATCGTGGACTCCGCGTCGAAGGCGCACGGCACCCCGTTCCACGGCGGGTGGAGCAAGGTGCAGCTCGCGCTGGTCAACGTGGTCGTCCAGTCGGTGCCGAACCTCGCCGCCGGCAAGGTCGACGACACGTCCCTCAACGCCCTGCTCACCCAGGGCCAGTCCGAGGCGCAGGCCGCGCTCGACAAGGCGAAGTAGATGACGGTCAACGCCCCAGCGACCGCGGACGCTCCGGGCACCGGCGATGCGCGCCGGGCCGGGGTGGCCCGCCCGTCCCCGCCGCGTCGCCGTCGCGGCGCGACCGCCGGCGGTGCCGCGGTCTGGCTGCTCGCGCCCGGCGGCCTGCTCACCCTGGCCGTCATCATCGTGCCGTTCGTCGTCGCGCTGGTGATGTCGCTGCTCGACCTCGACCAGTACACCTTCCGGCAGTGGCTGTCGGCGCCGTTCGTCGGCGCCGGCAACTACGTCGAGGCGGTGGGCCGCACCAGCCTGCCGCACGCCATCTGGGTCAGCGGGTCCG
This sequence comes from Micromonospora sp. NPDC007208, assembly GCF_042869175.1. NCBI lineage: Bacteria > Bacillati > Actinomycetota > Actinomycetes > Micromonosporales > Micromonosporaceae > Micromonospora > Micromonospora sp. NPDC007208. The sequence goes on from NZ_JBIAFG010000006.1 coordinate 395,490, forward strand.
CGGCGGTGATCGCGACGCTGCTCGCGTTGCCGCTGGGGGTCGCCGCCGCGCTGACCACCCACCTGCCGTTCCGCGGGCGGTCACTGATCCGGTCCCTCTACCTCATCCCGTACGTGCTGCCCGCCTTCGTCGTCGGCACCATCTGGCGGATCATCCTGCAACCCGACGGGGTCGCCAACCAGGGCCTGGCGACCCTGGGCATCGCCGGCGGGCTGTGGCTGAACGGGCCGAAGAGCTACCTTGCCCTGATCGTCGTGCAGGCCTGGTCGGGCTGGCCGCTGGTCTACCTGCTCGCCCTGGCCGGCCTGCAGGGCATCGACGACAGCCTGCACGAGGCCGCCGCGCTCGACGGCGCGCAGTGGCGGGCGAAGCTGCGCCACGTCATCCTCCCGCTGCTGCGCCCCCCGGTCGCGCTCGCCGCGATCATCTCGCTACTGCACATGGTGAACAGCTTCACCCTGCCGTTCGTGCTCTTCGGCGTCCCGAGCCCGCACGACGTGGAGGTGCTGCCGGTGCTGACGTACGTGGAGAGCTTCCAGAACCTGCGGTTCGGGCTGAGCGCGGCGATGGCCGTGATCTCGCTGGTGCTGATCCTGGTCCCGCTGCTGGTCTATCTGCGCACCGTCAGACTCGACGTGCCGGAGGCCGCCGCATGAACTCCGTGCTTCGCCTGCTGCCGCGACCACTGCAGATCGGCCTGACGGTGTTTCTGCTGACCATCGTCGGCGCGCCGGTCGGGTACGTCTTCCTCGCCTCGGTCAACACCGACCTGGCCGTGGCCGCCGGTGAGTTCTGGCCGGAGCGGGTCAGCGTCGACAACTACGTCCGGATCTGGTCGACAGTTCCGCTCGGCCGGGGGCTCGCGAACAGCCTGCTCGTCGCCGGCACGGTGGCGGTGACCTGCGCGGCGGTCGCGGTCTGCTCGGCGTACGTCCTGGTCCGGCACCGGTTCCGGGGTCGGCGCACCGTGCTGCGCGCGCTGCTGGGCATGCAGTCGATCCCCGGCACGCTGCTGCTCCTGCCGGTCTTCGTGCTCTTCGCGACGATCGGCAGCAGCCTCGGCGTGCCGACGATCGGCACCCGGTGGTCGCTGGTCGTCACCTACCTCACGTTCGGGCTGCCGTTCTCCACCTGGATCATGGTGACCTACCTGCGTGAGCTGCCCGGCGAGCTGATCGAGGCCGCCCGCGTGGACGGTGCCGGGAGCTGGCAGATCCTGCTGCGTGTCGTCATCCCGCTGAGCTGGCCGGGCCTGGTCGTCGCGGCGATCTTCGCGTTCCTGCTCGGCTGGAACGACGTGCTGTTCGCCTCGGTCATGACCGACGTGGACACCCGCACCGCGGCGGTCGTGCTGCAGGTCTTCGGCGCGGCGCAGGAGGGCGGGGCGATCCCGCCGTACGGGCAGATGATGGCCGCCGCCCTCGTCTGCGCGGCCCCGGTGGTCGCCCTCTACCTCGCCTTCCAGCGGTACATCGTCGGTGGGCTGACCGCGGGAGGTGTGAAGTGACGGCGTGGACGCTGTCCGGCTTCGGCGACGAGATCGATCCCGACCCGGCGGTGCAGCTCGCGGTGCTCGGTGCCCTCGGTGCCCGGCACATCGAGGTGCGCAGCGCGTGGGGCACCAACGTGGTGGAGCTCGGCGACGCCCAACTGGACGCCCTGGCGGAGGCGGTCGACGCGCGCGGCATGGCGGTTTCGGCAGTCGCGTCGCCCGTCGGGAAGGTAGACGTGACCACCGAGGACGGCGGTGAGCTCGACCGGCTGCGCGCCGCCGTGGCGGCCGCGCACCGGCTGGGCAGCCGGTACGTCCGGATCTTCTCGTTCTACCGCCCGGCTGGGGTCGCCCCGGCCGAGATCCGCGCGGCGGTGCTGGCGAGGATGCGGGCCTTCGCGGCCCTCGCCGAGGACTCCGGCGTCGTGCTGCTGCACGAGAACGAGAAGGACATCTACGGCGATGTGCCGCGGCGGGTCGCGGACCTCGTCGAGTCGGTCGATTCGCCCGCGCTGCGCGTCGCCTGGGACAACGCGAACTTCGTGCAGGTCGGGGTGCGGCCCTACGACGACGGGTACGCGCTGCTGCGCCCGCACCTGGAGTACCTGCAGGTCAAGGACGCGATCGCGGCCACCGCCGAGGTCGTGCCCGCCGGCCACGGCGACGGCCAGCTGCTGCGGACGCTCACCGCGCTGCGCGACGACGGCTATGCCGGCTTCGCCTCCCTCGAACCGCACCTAGCCAGCCAGCACGCCCTCGGCGGATTCTCGGGTCCCGCCGAGTTCGGCCGGGCGGCGCGCGCGTTCGTGAACCTCACCGCCTCGATAGGAGTGCATCTTCGATGACCGTCCTCAACGTCGTGATCACGGGCAGCGGGGTCATCGCCCGCACCCACGCCGGGGCCATCCTGCGGCACCCCGGACTGCGCCTCACCGCGCTCGCCGACCCGGACCCGCAGGCCAATGACCGGCTCGCCGGGTGGATCGGCGAGCAGGGCGGCCCGCCGCCGGCCCGGTACGCCTCGCTGGGCGAGGCCCTCGCGGCCGAGGCGGCGGACCTGGTAGTGGTCTGCACGCCCAGCGGCACGCACGCCGACCTCGCCGAGGAGGCCCTCGCGGCCGGCGTGCACGTGCTCGTCGAGAAGCCCCTCGATGCCTCCCTGCCGGCGGCCCGCCGCATCGCCCGGGTCGCCACGGACGCCGAGGCAGCCGGTCAGGTCTGCGCGGTGGTCTGCCAGCACCGGTTCGACCCGGCGAGCGTCGCGGTCGCCGCCCGGGTGCGCGCCGGCGACCTGGGGCGGCTCACCTCAGCGGTGGCCAGCGTGCCGTGGTGGCGGGGCCAGCGGTACTACGACTCGGCGGGCTGGCGCGGCACCTGGGAACAGGACGGCGGCGGCGCCACCATAAACCAGGGCGTGCACACCGTGGACCTGCTGCTGTGGCTGTTCGGCCGGCCCGAGGAGGTGTTCGCCTACACCGGCGTGCTCGCCCACGAGCGGGTCGAGGTGGAGGACGTCGCCGTGGCGGCGATCCGGTTCGCCGACGGGGCGCTCGCCGTGCTGCACGCCACCACTTCGGCGTACCCGGGCCTCGGCGTGCGGTTGCAGGTGCACGGCTCGCAGGGGTCCGCGGTGATCCACGACGACCAGCTGGAATACCTGCACACCGCCGACGGCCCGGACCCGTCCGCGTACGCCGACGGGCCCGACCGGTCCGGCGACGCCCTGCCACCGTCACAGCTGCGGGGGGCGACCAAGCCCGACGACGCCTTCGTGACCGGGCACCTGCGGCAGTACCACGACACGGTCGAGGCGATCCTCGGCGGCCGGCGACCGGGGGTCACGGCGGTCGAGGCGCTGCTCGACGTCGCCGTGGTCAAGGCGGTCTACCTCTCGGCGCACCTGCGTCGGCCGGTGTCGGTGCCGGCGGTGCTGGCCGGCGACTTCGACGACGTGCTCGCCGCCGTCGAGGGCTCCGCGGCCACGGTGTCGTCCGTCCTGCGAGCGGGGGTGGCGCGATGAGGTGGTCGGTGTTCACGGCGTCCACGCCGGACTGGACGCCGGAGGAGACGGTCGGGCAGTTGGCCGCGCAGGGCTGGGACGGTGTCGAGTGGCGGGTCACCGACCAGGAACCGGCCCGACCGCCCGGGTTCTGGGCCGGCAACCGGGCGACCGTCCCGTTGACCGGGCTGGAGGGTGAGCTGACCCGGATCGCCACGATCACCCGCGAGGCCGGGCTGACGCTGTCCGGGCTCGGGGCGTACGTGCCGGCGGCCGACCACGGCAACGTCGAGCGGGTGTTGGCCGCGGCCGCCGCGCTGGGCGCGGAACGGGTCCGGGTGACCATGCCGCAACTGGGCAGCGGCGACTATCGGGAGCTGATGGCCGGTACCCGCCGGGACCTGGCGTGGATCGCCGGGCGGGCGGCGGAGCACGGGGTGACCGCGCTGGTCGAGCTGCACCACGGCACCATCGTCGCCTCGGCGTCGGCGGCGATGCGGCTGCTCGACGGCCTGCCGCCGGAGCATGCCGGCGTCATCCACGACATCGGCAACCTGACCATCGAGGGGTTCGAGGATCCGCTGGCCGGTTTCCAGCTGCTCGGCCCGTACCTGGCGCACGTGCACGTGAAGAACGTCGCGTGGCGGGTGAGCGGCACCCGGGACGACGGGGGACCGCGCTGGTCGGCCGAGTGGGCGCCGTTGCGGGAGGGGCAGGCCGACCTGGCGGCCTATCTCGGCGCGCTGCGCCGGGTCGGCTACGACGGGTGGGTGACGGTCGAGGACTTCTCCACCGCCGTGCCGCTGGCTCAGCGGACCCGGGACAACCTGGCCTACCTTCGGGAGTTGGACTTTCGGGTACGCGCGGAGAATGCGGGACGCTGATTCCGTGAATTGATGGGAATTGACGCTCTGTGGTCGCGGTATCGATCGAATGTGGCAAATGTTGGCAACCGATTGTCGGGCACTGGTGGCACCCATAGTGTCCAGACAACCGCCACTGGTGCGCGATCCGTGGGCCATCGTCCAGGGCCCCTCGGTACCCGTCCCCACGGAGCCACCGCCGCCTGGCCGTCGGCGGTGGCTTCCATCCTGACCCCATCAGGGAGATGTCATGCAACGCTCCGTCAGCAGGGCGAGCCGGACCGGCAGACGCCGGTCCGCGCTCGCCGCGACCGTGTCCGGGCTGGCCGTGTTCGTCACCTACGCCCTCGCCGTGACCACCCCGTCCGCCACCGCCACCGCCACCGCCGCCGCAGCCGGCTGCGGCACCGCCAACGTCGCACTGGACCGGCCGGCCACCGCGTCGTCGGTGGAGAACAGCCGGCTGTCGGCGGCCAACGCCGTGGACGGCAGTGCCACGACCCGCTGGTCCAGCGCGTTCAGCGACCCGCAGTGGCTCCAGGTGGACCTCGGTGCCAGCACCGACGTCTGCGAGGTCCTCCTCACCTGGCAGACGTCGTACGCGAAGGCGTTCCAGATCCAGGTCTCACCTGACGGGGTCGGCAACTGGTCGTCGCTCTACTCCACCGCCACCGGCAGCGGCGGCACGCAGACCATCCCGGTCAGCGGCACCGGCCGCTTCCTGCGGGTGTACGGCACCACCCGGGCTACCGGCTACGGATACTCGATCTTCGAGCTGGTGGTGCACAGCGGGTCGACGCCCACGACCCCACCGCCCACGACCGGCCCGCCCATTCCCGGCGGGGGCGACCTCGGCTCCAACGTCATCGTGTTCGACCCGTCGATGTCGTCGTCCAGCATCCAGTCGAAGCTGGACCAGGTGTTCGCCACGCAGGAGACGAACCAGTTCGGCACGCAGCGGTACGCGCTGCTGTTCAAGCCCGGCTCGTACACCGGCCTCAACGCCCAGTTGGGCTTCTACACCTCGATCGCCGGCCTCGGGCAGAACCCGGCCGGCGTGCAGATCAACGGTGACGTCACCGTCGACGCGGGCTGGATGGCCGGCAACGCGACGCAGAACTTCTGGCGCTCGGCGGAGAACATGTCGATCACTCCGGTGTCGGGCCGTGACCGGTGGGCGGTGGCCCAGGCGGCGCCGTTCCGGCGGATGGACGTGCACGGCGGAATGACCCTCGCCTCGCCCAACTGCGGGTGGGCCAGCGGCGGGTACATCGCCGACAGTCGGATCAGCGGCACGGTCAGCCCGTGCTCGCAGCAGCAGTGGTACACCCGGGACAGTCAGGTCGGCGGCTGGAACGGCGGCGTCTGGAACATGGTCTTCTCCGGTGTGGCCGGGGCGCCCGCGAACACGTTCCCGACGCCGCCCTACACCGTCGTGCCGAAGACCCCGGTCAGCCGAGAGAAGCCCTACCTGTACACGGACTCGTCGGGCGCCTACCGGGTGTTCGTCCCGTCCCTGCGTACCAACAGCTCCGGCGTCACCTGGGCGGCCGGCAACACCGCCGGCACGTCGCTGCCGCTGACCCAGTTCTACGTCGCGCACCCGGGCGACTCGGCGGCCACCATCAACAGCGCGCTCGCGCAGGGCCTGAACCTGCTCTTCACCCCGGGGGTCTACCACGTCGGCCAGACCATCAACGTGACCCGGCCGGACACCGTCGTCCTCGGTCTGGGCTTCGCCACCCTCATCGCCGACAACGGGGTCACCGCGATGAACGTGGCCGACGTCAACGGGGTCAAGGTGGCCGGGCTGCTCTTCGACGCCGGCACCACCCGGTCGCCGTCGCTGCTCCAGGTTGGCCAGAGCGGCGCGAACGCGGACCACGCCGCCAATCCGATCTCGCTCCAGGACGTGTTCCTGCGCGTCGGCGGCGCCGGCCCGGCCGCCGTCACCAACGCCCTGGTGGTAAACAGCAACAACACGATCATCGATCACATCTGGGCCTGGCGTGCCGACCACGGCGCCGGGGCCGGGTGGACCACGAACCCGTCCGACACCGGCCTGGTCGTCAACGGCGCCGACGTCACCGCGCTCGGCCTGTTCGTCGAGCACTTCCAGAAGTACAACGTGATCTGGAACGGCAACGGCGGCCGGACCATCTTCTTCCAGAACGAACTGCCCTACGACCCTCCGAGCGCGGCAGCCTGGTCGCACGACGGCATCACCGGCTACGCCGCCTACAAGGTGGCCAACTCGGTGACCAGCCACGAGGCCTGGGGGCTCGGTAGCTACTGCGTGTTCACCGCCGACCCGTCCATCGCCGCCTATCACTCCTTCGAGGTTCCGGTCAATCCCAACGTCAGGTTCCACGACGTGCTGACGGTGTCCCTGGGCAAGGGTTCGATCACCCACGTCATCAACGACACCGGTGGCGCGGCCCTGCCGTCCTCCGTGACCCCGCACAACGTGATCAGCTACCCGTGAATCATCGAATGTCCGGCCGGCCCGGGTCGGCCGGACACCTCTGTGCGGGTTATTACGCGGCACCGTCGGCCAGCCCCTTTGGCAAACTGATGGCAACCAATTGTTTCAATCTCGGGCCATTGTTAGCTTTTGGAAATAGATGCTCGTTTCTACGTCCAAAGGAGATTCGATGAGCATGAGGTCGCTCTTGTCCAGAGCCGTTTCCGGAGGGCGTCGGAGAGCTGTCGCCAGGCCACTCGCCGCGGTTTTCCTGAGTGTCGTGGTAATCGCCGCGGTCGGTGGAAACGGCACAGCGTTCGCGGCGGACGACCCGCCCTTCGCGCAGTATCAGGAGGCGCACGCCAACTGCGACGTCAACCACCGGCTCAGCGACGACCCGATCGTCTTCCCCGGCCTGCCCGGTGCGTCGCACAACCACACATTCATCGGCAACCCCACCACCAACGCCAACTCCACCCCGCAGTCCCTGGTCGGTGGTGCCACGTCCTGTCAGGACACCCTCGACGCGTCCGGTTACTGGTTCCCGACGCTGTCGCAGAACGGCGTGCCGGTGCCGAACAGCATCGTCACCGTGTACTACAAGGCCGGCGTCAAGGACTACCGCACGGTCAAGCCGTTCCCGGCCGGGTTCAAGCTGCTCGTGGGAGACGTGAAGACGCCGGACGCGGCGCACTTCGGGGGCAGCTGGTCGTGCACCGGCTACAAGGGCAACGACTGGCCGGCCTCCTGCCCCTCCGGGTCGTCCCTGGTCGTGCGCCTCAAGGCGCCGAGTTGCTGGGACGGCGTGCACCTGGACGTGCCCGACCACAAGTCGCACATGGCCTGGCCGGTGAGCGGGGTCTGCCCGGCCGACCACCCCGTCCCGCTGCCGATGCTGGAGATCAAGCTCCCGTACAAGCTGGCGGGCACCAGCACCGCCGGCCTGGCATATTCCTCGGGGGCCAGCTACTCATTCCACTACGACTTCATGAACGGGTGGAATGCGGCCCGCCAGGCCTATGTCGTGGCCTACTGCATCAATGGGGGTCGGCAGTGCAACGGTTACGGTGAGGACCCCAAGAAGCCGTAGCGGTCAGGTGGCGTCGATCGTGGCCGGTGCTCGGTGTCGAGCGGGAGTTACCCGGCCACGATCGGCCGCGTCCGGTAGCGGGCTGGCCCCCGCGCCCCGACCATCCACCGCCGTCAAGATATTCATGCTGATCAATTAAAATTCGTTGACATCCGTGGTCGGCAGGGTTAAGAGTGAGTTACGTCGGAGAGCGCTCTCTCACGAGTTGGGCCCGAAGCAGTGACCCGTCGGTCCCGCCGCCGCCACCCCGAAGGAGTACCGATGAATCGGACTCTCCCCCCGTCCCTCACCCCGTTGTCCCGAGCCGGGCGCGGCCGCCGCCTCGCGGCCCTCGGCAGCGCACTGCTCCTGCTGCTCGGCGGGTACCTGGCGATCCTGGCGCCACCCGCCGCCGCCGCCGACGCGCTGCTGTCCCAGGGGCGGCCGGTCACCGCCTCGTCGACCGAGTCCGTGGCGTTCCCCGCCTCGGCGACCGTCGACGGCAACGCCGGCACCCGCTGGTCCAGCGCGTTCAGCGACCCGCAGTGGCTACGGGTCGACCTGGGTGTCTCCGCCACCGTCAGCCGGGTGGTGCTGCGCTGGGAGGCCGCCTACGCCCGCGCGTTCACCATCGAGACATCGCCCACCGGCACCGACACCTGGACGACGATCCACACCACCACAGCCGGCACGGGCGGCGTCCAGGACCTCGCGGTGACCGGCACCGGCCGTTTCGTCCGGGTCAACACCACCCAGCGCGCCACCCAGTACGGCGTGTCGCTGTGGGAGTTCGAGGTCTACGGCAGCACCGGCCCGCCGCCCACGACCCCGCCGCCCACGACCCCGCCGCCCGGCGGCGCGACGCTGCTGTCGTACGCCAAGCCGGCGGTCGCGTCGACCAGCCAGAACGACGGCGCGTGCTTCGGCTGCACGCCGGACAAGGCGTTCGACTACGACCCGGCGAGCCGCTGGGCGACGAGTCCCACCAACGGCTGGGTCGACCCGGGTTGGATCTACGTCGACCTCGGCGCCACCGCCACCGTGACCCAGGTCGTGCTGCAGTGGGATCCCGCGTACGCCAGGTCGTACCAGATTCAGGTCTCGCCGAACGCGTCCACCTGGACCACCGTCTACTCGACCACCACCGGGAAGGGCTTCAAGGAGACCATCGACGTGACCGGCACCGGTCGGTACGTGCGGATGTACGGCACCGCCCGCAGCAGCCAGTACGGGTACTCGCTGTGGGAGTTCAAGGTGTACGGCACCGGCGGCAACCCCACCCCGCCGCCGACGATGCCTCCCGACCCGACATTCCCGGCCACCCGGCTCGTGTTCGCCGACGAGTTCAACGGCGCCGTCGGCGGCAAGCCCGACCCGGCCAAGTGGACGATCGATCCGGGCACCGGCCAGAACAACGAACTCCAGTACTACACGAACAACGGTAACGCCAGCCTGGACGGCGCCGGCTCACTCGTCATCGAGGCCCGCCGGGAAACCGTCAACGGCCGCTCGTACACCTCGCACCGGATGAACACCGGCAACAAGTTCAACGTGCAGTACGGCCGGATCGAGGCCCGCATCCGGGTGCCGAAGGGCAACGGGCTCTGGCCGGCGTTCTGGATGATGGGCGCCGACTTCCTCACCGGGCGGCCGTGGCCGTACAACGGGGAGATCGACATCATGGAGGTCCTCGGCCGCAACACGCTGGAGGCCTACTCGACCCTGCACGCGCCGGCCTACAACGGCGGCAACGGGTACGGCCAGAAGTACGCGTCACCGGGCGGGGTCGACCTCTCCGGTGGCTTCCACGTCTGGTCCGCCGAGTGGGACAGTCGCGGTATCACCTTCAAGATCGACGGGCAGACGGTCTTCGTCGCCAGCAAGGCCACGGTCGAGTCGACCCGTGGGCCGTGGGTCTTCGACCACCCGTTCTACCTCATCCTCAACCTCGCCGTCGGCGGCGACTTCCCAGGACCGGTGGATGGCACCACGCCGTTCCCGTCGCGGATGCTCGTCGACTACGTCCGCGTCTACCAGTAGCCCGGCCGGGAAGAAGTCCTCATGTCCCTGCCATTCGGACAGCCTCGCCGGCCCCGCACCGGGCCGGCGAGGCTGTCCGCCCTGCTTGCCGGGCTGCTGCTCGCCCTCGTGCCAACGGACGGTTGCGCCACCGGGCCGGCCACGGAAAGGGCCGCGCCGGCCTCCGTCGTGTCGACCCCGGCCTCGGCGACGCTCGGCGGCACCGACGCGGCCTGGATCCAGTTGATGATCCCGATGAACGAACAGGTGCTCAAGGCGCTCGACCTCGTACCCGGGCAGACCACCGACGAGCGGATCCGGGACATGGCCGGGCGGATCGCGGCTGGCCGGCGCGCGGAACTCGACGACCTGAGGCGGCTGCGGGGCGGCGCGGGGCTCACGGCGGTCAACCAGCACGAGGGGCACGAGCTGCCCGGCATGGTGATCCCGGCCGACCTCGTCGTGCTGCGCTCACTGCGCGACGCGGCGTTCGACCGCGCCGTGCGGGAGACCCTGCGTGAGCACGTGGAGCAGGGCGCGCGGCTCGCGGACGCCGAACAGACCAACGGGGCCGATCCGGAGATTCGGCGGCTCGCGGAGCGGATGCGGCAGACCCGGGTCACCGAACTCGGCTGGCTCAGGCGGACGACGGCCACGCCGTGACCCTGTCCGCCACGTCGGACGCCGGTGGCACCGAGCGGGGGGGGGGGGCCCCCCCCCGCCCCCCGCCCGGGGGGGGGGGGGGGGCGGGCCCCCCCGCGCCCGGGGGGGGGGGGCGGGGGGGCGGCCGGGGGGCGGCGCCCCAGGAGAGC
>NZ_JBIAFG010000006.1:406217-433971 GCF_042869175.1 Micromonospora sp. NPDC007208
GGCCCCCCCCCCCCACCAGGGGTACGGGGGGGCGGTGGCCCTGGTGGCGGGGGCCCCCCGGGGGGCCGCGGCCGCAAGGCGGGGGGCCACCGCGGGTGGTTCAGGCGTCAGCAGCCCCGGGACCGGGGGGAGCGCAGGCTGGAGGAAGCAGGGTGCACTGGACGTCCTTGAACGGCATCCAACGGTGTCGAACATCCCTCAACGGCGCCCGCCCCTACCCGCGGCTCCACGTCCGCTTCAGGTCAAAGCGGGTCAGGCGTTCTGTTTCACCGCAGGGCGCCGGGATCGCGGGAGCGGTGTGAGACCGCGACTTCGCGGCGACCGGCCGGGACACGGTCAGGCCGGGAGCCGAGTAGGCTACTCACCGTGATCAATACCCGCCGGGGTTTGCTGCTGATCGTTCTCCTTGGGATAGCAGGCATCATCGCCGCCGGGTATGTCAGGTTGGTTGAGCATCCTGAGCATGTCGGACCCATCCAGACCCTCACGGCACTGCTGGCGGTAGCCGTGCCGGCAATACCCATGCTGTGGCGCAGGTTCGTGCACCGGCCGGACCCTGCGCCGGAGTTGATCGATCGCGCCGTCGACCGGCTGGCCGATCAGATCCGTGGGGGAGTCGAGTCTGATCTAGAACAGCGGGGATTGCGTGTCCTGCCACCCATACCGCTTCGCTGGCAGTGGTCCGAGCGCGGCCTTGGCGCATCACGGGACGCAGCCGTCAATCCGACGTGGACGGAACATCGGGCGGTTCCGCTGCCGGGGATGAGCACAATCGGTCCGGGCGAGATTGACAGCGGAAGTCTGGGGGATCTAATCCAGGTCTATGGCGGTGTGGCGTCCGGGCGGGTGGTGTTGCTCGGCGACGCCGGGGCGGGCAAGACCAGCGCTGCGCTGCAGCTGGTGCTCAGCGCGCTGAACCACCGACGCTCGCTCGATCCGGTCGACCAGGCCCGCACGCCCGTGCCGGTGATGCTGCGGCTCCACGACTGGAATCCCGGCCAGCTAGATTTCCTCTCCTGGGCCACGTCCCAGCTGCTGCACACCTATTCCTTCCTGCGATCAACGGATTTCGGGCCGGGCGTCGTCCGCGAGATGCTGGCCGCTGGCCGCGTCTCCTTCGTTCTCGACAGCCTCGATGCGGTACCGCCGCGGTTGCGCCCAGCGGTCCTGCAGAAGCTGAACGCGCTGACAGCGCAGCGCATGGTGCTACTCAGCCGCGGCGACGAGATGGGCGACGCCGCTGCTCGGCGGGGCCTGTTGATCGGAGCGGCAACTCTTGAGCTCATGCCTCCCACGGCGGCGCAGGCCGCCGATTATCTGGAGCGCTTCCCCGGCACGCCGACACCCACCTGGCGACGCCTGCTTCGGCGCCTGCGCGGCGGATCTCGCGACGGCTTCATCAAGGCACTGGAGAACCCCTTGATGCTCAGCCTGGTTCGCGACCTGCAGGGGCGCGAGGACCGGCTCGGCGAGCTGCTCAACCCACGCCGTCGGCGTAGCCGGAAAGCGACCGAGGAGTACCTGCTCGACACCATTCTGCTCAACGCCTACGGTCAGCATCCCAACACCGACGGCCCACTGCCGCGTTACACGGTCGACCAGGCACGCCGTTGGCTCGGCCGGCTCGCCTGGCGGCTCGACGAGGCCGACGATCGCGACGTGGCCTGGTGGCGCGTTTCCCGTTGGCTACCCTCCTTCGTTCAGCTCGCCATGACGTTCGTCGTCTCAGGGGTGATCGGCACCATCGTCTCGGTGTTGCTCCTCGTGACCGGCGATGAAGCCACCACCCCCATCGCGTCGGGCATCGTCTTCGGGCTCCTCATTGGCATGCCTGCTGGGCTACTCACGCATCAGGGCGGCGACCTGATGTTCGGTAGCACCTCCGACGAGCCTCGCGCGTGGGCTTTCAACCGGCTGCGCTCGCTGGCCGCCCCGAGTGCCGTCCTGGGGTGGTTGATGCTGGCCGGTGCGGAGATCGCGCTCATACGGCTGCGGTTCACCTACTTTCCCGAGCCCGGAGAAGACGCGCCCAGTTCGATCCACACGCTGGTGGTTAGCGTGACGTTCACTTTGGCACTGATGCTGGTCTATGCCGGAGCCCGGCCTACCGGCACCGACCGGAGCACCGCAGATCCATGGACCTGTTGGAAGCGTGATCTCGGCTGCGGCTTGCTGATCGGTGCGGTGCTCGGACTGGGCGGCATCCTCGTCCTCTCGGCCGGAGTGCCCTCGGCGCGCGGAATCGCCTTCAATCTGGCGTTCGGCCTGGGATTTGGTGTCACGGTGTCTCGGGTATGGCGGGCGCTCCTCGTCTTCGTCTGGCTGCGCGTCCGGGGCGATGGTCCGCTGCGGATGATGCACTTCCTCGAAGACGCCCGGGCCAGACATGTCCTGCGCACCGTCGGCCCGCGATACCAGTTCCGGCACGCACGCCTGCAAGACCGCCTCGCCATGCAAGCCGCCCCCGAATAGCGATCTACAGCCCTGTGTGAAGGGTTCGCGCTGCGGACTACCGCCGGACCGAGCGGACCGGTCCGGCAAGCGGTCGGCCGCCGCGAAAGACCGCGAGTGGTTGGCCGCCCACGCGCTCGCGCCGATCTCGGGTGTGGCTCCCATGTTGTACGGGGGCGTCCGCTCACGGTCGAGGAGCGAACGCTATCGCGTTCAGATGCTCGAAAAATGCCTAGCCCCGTTCGACTTGGGGTTCTGCGGTCATTCGGTGCGGTGTGACTTCCCAGTAAAGGGTGAAGTGGCCGGGTGGCGCTGCTCCCATGGTGGCTGGCGCCGGCCGGCGTCTCGTGTCGTCTAACGCCGCGCTCGGGCCTGTCGTCACGGTCACTCCCCGGATCGAAGGGCACCGGAACAGGTCGTCGGTTCGGCGCCACGATTCGTGGGGTATCTGCCAGAGTGGTTCATGCCCTTGAGCGCGTACCACCTCAGAACCTCGGTCGCCGTGTCCGACATTCAGAAGGCCGTGGCCTTCTACGAAGGCGCGCTGGGCCTGCGGGCGTTGCGGTCCGGCCCGAGCGCCACCATCGCCGACGGCAGCCGCGTCTATGGCTCCGGTGGCGGGCCGGCGTTGAACGTGTACCAGTCGGTCACTGCCGGGAAGACCCCGGCGACGCTGGCGACGTGGTACGTCGACGACATCGACCAGATTGTCGAGGAGCTCTCCTCGTCCGGCGTCGAGTTCGTTCGCTACGAGCAGCTCGAGCACGACGCCAAGGGGATCACCGCGCGGGCCGGAGGTGGACGTATCGCGTGGTTCCAGGACCCGGACGGCAACACCTTCGCTCTCGAAGCCGACGTGTGACCTCCTGGCTCGCGATCTGGTCGGTCACCACCGGGCCGTCCGGTCGCGCCTTCCGCCGTGCCGGACCAGTTGCTGGTCCCGTTAGCTGAGACGCCGATCCCACTCGCGGTGCCTTGACCAGCGCATCCCCCGGTGGTGACCTCTTCTCGCAGACGCCGGCGCCTACCTTGGCGCTCCACGCGTCGCCGGCCGAGGGTGAATGTGTCAGTGTGGGAATTCGCCGGACCGTAGTCCGTCGACGAGGAGCGCGACCATGCGTCGGCCGTAGTCGGGTTCCTCGTTCGGCATGGGCGCACACAGTTTCGCAACGGCGTACAGCAGGTCCTGGGCACTGATCCGGGCCTGGACCTCGCCGCTGGCTGTCGCCGCTTCGAGCAAGGATTCGAGGGCTGGTCCTAGCTTCTGCATGAGATATCCGGGCAGGCCGTCGAACGCCGGATCGCCGGAGTGCAGGGCCGCGGCAAATCCGCGTTTGGTCGCAACGAACGCGGTGAACCGGTCGAGCCACTTCGCGAGGGCGACCCCCGGCTCGTGCGCGGCGGCGAGCGCCGGGGCCGCGTCGGCGCAGGCGTCGATCTCGCGCTCGATGACGGCCTTGATCAGGTCCGAGCGCTGCGGGAAGTGCCGGTAGAGCGTGCCGACGCCGACGCCGGCCAGATCGGTGATCTGTTTGGCGGGGGCATCGACGCCGGCGGTGCTGAAGACCGTCTTCGCCGCTTCGAGCAGGGACTCGATGTTGCGGCGCGCGTCGGTGCGCATCCGGCGCGGGCCGCGTTCGCGAACACTGAAATCTGCTGCGCTGTCGGACACAGCTGAGCCTCCCTTGCTGTTCCGGAAAGGCTTTCCGTATAGTTCCGGAAAGAGTTTCCGCATAACCACGCTACCGCAAGGAGACGCTCATGCAGTACCGCACCCTGGGTCGGACGGGCATCAAGGTCAGCCCGTACGCGCTCGGCACGCTGATGTTCGCCACGGTGATCGGGAACCCCGACCCTGACGACTCGATCAAAGTCATTCACAAGGCGCTGGACGCGGGGATCAACTTTGTCGACACCGCCGATGCCTACGGCGACTCGGAGGAGATCGTGGGCAGGGCCCTCAAGGGGCGTCGGGACAACGTCATCCTCGCGACCAAGGTGGGCCTTCCCCGGCTGAACGCGCTGCCTCGGACGCCGGGCGCGGCGACTGACCCCAACCAGCGAGGCGCCTCCCGCCGCTGGATCATGACCGCGGTCGAGGGCTCGCTTCGCCGCCTGCAGACCGACTACATCGACCTCTATCAGATCCAGCGCCCGGATCCCGACACCGACATCGAGGAGACGCTCTCCGCGCTCTCCGACCTGATCCGCAGTGGCAAGGTCCGGGCGGTCGGGTCATCCACGATGCCCGCATCCGACATCATCGAGGCCCAGTGGGTCGCCGAGCGGCGCGGGCTGGAACGGTTCCACACCGAGCAGCCGCCCTACTCGATTCTCAACCGCAGCATCGAGAGCGAGGTGCTGCCGGCCGCGCAGCGCTATGGGATGGGCACGCTGGTGTGGGGCCCGCTCGGGCAGGGAATGCTCACCGGCCGGGTTCGCAAGGGGGAGCAGAACGACCTGCGCCGTGCCCGCTTCTCCAAGCACCTCACCGACGAGCGCCGGATCGACGTCGTCGAACAACTCATCCCGCTCGCCGACGAGGCAGGCATGCCGTTGACCCATCTCGCCATGGCATTCGCCATCGCACACCCGGGCGTGACCAGCGCAATCCTCGGCCCGCGCACGATGGAGCACCTCGACAACCTGCTCGCGGGCATCGACGTCACGCTCACCGACGAGATCCTCGACCGGATCGACGAGATCGTCGCGCCCGGCACCGATGTCACCCGGCTCGACCAGGCCTACCTGCCCCCGGCCCTGCTGAACCCGAACCTGCGCCGCCGGCCGGTCAGCGAGCGTGGCGCCGCCTGATCGTCAAGACGGAAATACTGCAGGACAACATCAGGCGTACGGATCTGCCGCTGACCAGGCGCGTTCGTGGACGTGCTTCCCGATCGCCCGATGCGGCTGCGGGAGCCATTTGCGGGCGCCACCAAGGTACTGGCCGGCAGTTCACTATCGGTCGGCGGTCGGCGGTCGGCGGTCGGCGGTCGGCGGTTCGGTGCGAGCCCGGTTTGGGGGGAGCGGGTTGGGAGCAGCGGGGTGCCCTGCGAATCGGGCCGGCTCGGGCCGGAACGCCCCGGCGGTCGCCGAGCGTCCGACAGCGGACAGGTCGGCCATCCCGAGCGGAGGTTCCCTCCGAGCGGACCGTCACTCCGGCCAGTCGCTGCGCAGGATGATCTCCATGAAGTCGTCCCGGACGAAGGTCGGGTCGAAGTGGGCGAGCACGTCCGCGTTGACGTTGCCGAACGTCGTCTGTGGGCGGTGCCTGTTGCCCTGGTTGAAGGCGGCGAGGATCTGCCGCTTGAAGTCGGGGCGCGGATGGGCGGCGGTGACCTCGGCGACCCGTTCCGGATCGAGGTCGCGGTAACCGATGCCCAGCACGTCGGTCTCCACTCCCGCGGTGACCAGGGCGATCTCCGGGTCGAGGAACTCCGGCACCCCCGGCGTGGTGTGCAACGCGATGGCCAGCCAGACCTTGCGGGCCTGCGCAGCAGGTCGGCCATGGTCGAGCAGGAACCGCTCGGCGGCATGTGCTCCATCGACCTCGAACCGGAGGTCGGTGCTGCCGTACCGCTCGGTCAGGCCGAGATCGTGGAACATGGCACCGACGTACAGCAGTTCGAGGTCGGGGTTCAGACCACGCCGCTCACCCTGGAGCGCGCCGAACAGGAACACCCGGCGGCTGTGCCGGAACAACAGGTCGTTGGTGGCTGCCCGGACGAGGTCGGTCGCGGCAGCCACGAGCGGGGTGTCCGGGATGGTGATCCCGGCGACGGTTTCGGCCATGGTCTGCTCATCCTGTTCCTACGGAGGTTTCCTCTGGTGCTGAGGTTCGCCACCGATGCTGCCGGGCTAGACTCGGCCGGACCATGTCCAGAAGGACAGCCATCCCACAGATGCGGACATCGGATCGGCTGGAGGGAGCGGGTCGGATGAGCCGAGGGCGGTCACACCGGGTTGGCGTGCTCGTCTTCGACGGGGTGCAGCTACTCGACGTCTCCGGACCGGTGGACGTCTTCACCGGAGCTACCCGGCGCGGCGCCGACTATGCGGTGGCCCTGCTCGGCTGGCGGTCGGATTCGGTGCGTACCGCGTCCGGGGTCCGCTTGTCCGCCGACACCACCGTGGCCGAGTCCACGCCGCTGGACACGCTCGTGCTGACCGGGGCCGAAGACCTGACCGCGCTCCCCGACGCCGAGGACCTACGTGCCCGATTGGGTCCACTGATCGGGCCGCCGACCCGGCTCGCCGCGGTCTGTACCGGCGCGTTCGTGCTGGCCCGGACCGGTTGGCTCGCCGGCCACCCGGCCACCACCCACTGGCGGCACGCCGGCCGCCTACAGGCCGAATTCCCGGAGATCGAGGTCCGGCCGGACGCCATCCACGTCCGCTCCGACCGGTTCGCCACCAGCGCCGGGGTCACCGCCGGGATCGACCTCGCCCTCGCACTGGTCGAGGAAGACCACGGTGCCGACCTGGCCCGCGAGGTCGCCCGGGAGCTCGTGGTGTTCATGCAGCGGCCGGGTGGGCAGTCCCAGTTCTCCGTCCGGCAGGACCTGCCGCCGACCCTCGACCAGCGGCTACGCCGGGTCGCCGACCGGGTCGCCACCGACCCGGCCCGGGCGTATCCGATTGAGGCGATGGCGCACGATGCGACGATGACCCCCCGCCACCTGCGCCGGCTCTTCCAACAGGAGTTTGGGCTCACCCCGGCGCGCTACCTGGAACTTGCCCGGGTCGAGGCAGCCCGCGCGCTGCTGGAGCGGGGCGGCACAGTCACCGAGGCGGCCCGGCTCAGTGGGTTCGGCAGCGACGAAACGCTGCGGCGGGCCTTCACCGCGTCGTACGGCATCCCGCCGTCGGTCTACCAGCGCCGGTTCCGGACCACGACCACCACCGCCTGGTGATTCCGCAGACCCGGGTCCCGCTGGGTCGGGCCCGATCGGGTCGACCTGTTCCGGGTCACCTCCAGCCATCGACACTCGCCTCAACCTACTACCCTCAGGATCTGTGATAACTGACCTGGCGGATGTCGTCGCGGCGTGCGGCTCTGCGATCGCGGTTGTCGTGACGGTCGTATTCGCGTTACGTCAGCTGCGCTCGGCGCAGACCGCCAACCAGACCCTCGTCGCGATTGAGCTGCTGACCCGAGACCGATCCAGTGACGAGTTTCTGCGCGCCGAGGACTTCGTCCTCAATGAGCTGACCGTCCGGCACCCGCCACCCCATGTCAGCGTCAGCGACCTGCCGGCCGAGGCCCGTCACCATGTGGTCCGGCTATCCCTGTACTACAACGGTCTGGGTCAGATGCTGGCTTTTGCGGCGGTCGATCCGAGGCTCCTCGTGGGTACGGTCAGCTACCGCTCTCGGCAAGCCTGGCGCGTCCTGGAGCCCTACATCCTCGCCGAGCGTGCCCAACGCGGCGAGACGTACCTGTCGCACTTCGAGCACCTTGTCCACATGGCCACGCACAACCCGTGGGCGGTGGCTGTACGCAAGTTCAACCTGAAGCGCTTCGGCAGCTATCCCGCCGAGCTCGGCTTGAACGACGTTTCGACGAAAGCCTTGTCGCGCCAGCACGAGATTGCATGATCGTGACAACGGACGGTGTCGCCAGGACCCGGAGGCAGTGGTCGAGTTCGACGTAGACCGCGTCGCCCGTGATGGTGGCGTCGAGCAATCCAGCGCTCGACAGTCTGCTCCTGAGCCTGCACACCGAGACAGCCTCCCGGACACCTCTTATTCTTAAGGTTCCTTGAAGTTCGACCGCTCAGCTTGATGGTCGACAAACAGGCTTACTAACCTCATCCCGTCCGGATCATCCCCATCTCTACGATCCGGGCGAACATCCTCTGAGGAAAGTTGCCGCCTTCATGAGACTGTCCCGCCGCACCCTGCTCGGCTCCGCGATGGCTGGCGCTACGGCCACCGTCGCCGGGGTCTCGTTCGACGCTCTCGAGGCCAGTCCCGCCGCTGCTGCGGTCAGCCCGCCGGGAGACGTGGTCGGTAAGGTCACCGTCGGCTACCAGGGCTGGTTCACCGGGGCCGGTGACGGGAGCCCGCTGTCGGGCTGGTGGCACTACGGCCAGGACTGGCAGAAGACCCCCTCGCCGGTCAACGAGGCGCTCAAGTCGTGGCCAGACGTGCGTGACTACGACCGGGTGTACAGGACTGGCTACCAAAACCTGGGCAACGGGCAACCCGCGTCTCTGTTCTCGTCCTACGACCAGCAAACCGTCGACACCCACTTCCGCTGGATGCAGGAGAACGGGCTGGACACCGCTGCGCTGCAGCGCTTCAACCCGGTCGGCGGGGAGGGCCCGATCCGCGACGCCGTCACGATCAAGGTTCGCAACGCGGCCGAAGAGTTCGGGCGCAAGTTCTACATCATGTACGACGTCAGCGGCTGGACGGACATGCAGCAGCAGATCAAGGACGACTGGACGAGCAAGATGAAGGCGTACACGGCCTCCCCGGCGTACGCGAAGCAGAACGGCAAGCCCGTCGTCGGCATCTGGGGGTTCGGCTTCAACGACACCAACCACCCGTGGAGTGCCCCGGTCTGCCTGGACGTCATCAACTGGTTCAAGGCGCAGGGCGTGTACGTCATGGGTGGTACGCCGACGCACTGGCGCAACGGCGACAGCGACTCGCGGCCCGGTTTCTCCGACGTCTACCACGCGTACGACATGATCTCGCCGTGGATGGTGGGCCGGATCGGCGACGCGGCCGGGTCGGACTGGTTCTACACGAACGTCACGGTGGCCGACGTGCGGGACTGCGTGGCGCACGGCATCGACTACCAGCCGTGTGTGCTGCCCGGTGATCTCCAGGAGCGCCAGCGCGCACACGGCGACTTCATGTGGCGGCAGTTCTACAACGTGATCCGGGCCGGCGCAGCGGCGATCTACATCTCGATGTTCGACGAATACAACGAGGGCAACCAGATCGCCAAGACGGCCGAGACCGCGGCGTTCGTCCCGGTCGGCTCGAAGTTCCTGCCGTTGGACGAGGACGGCACCAGGTGCTCGGCGGACTACTACCTGCGGCTCAGCGGTGATGGTGGTCGGATGCTCAAGGGCACGATCGCCTTGACCGCCACCCGGCCGACCGCGCCAGTAATCGGCTCCACGCCGACCCCGCCCGCCGCCGTCGGTATCAGGGCCCGCGCGAACGGCCGCTTCGTCGGGGGCTCGCCGTTGGTCGCCTCGCTGACGTCGGCGTCGGAGAAGTTCACCGTCGTCGACGCCGGTGGCGGTCTCGTCGCCCTCCGATCGAGCCGGACCGGTAAGTACGTCTGTGCGGAGCAGGCCGGCGCGGCGGCGCTGGTGGCCGACCGGGACGCGATCGGCGGTTGGGAGACGTTCACGCGGGTGGCGAACCAGGACGGCAGTGTCAGTTTCCGCAGCAATGCGAACGGCATGTACGTCTGCGCCGAGAACGCCGGCGTCGGGGCGCTGATCGCGAACCGCGCGGCGATCGGCCCGTGGGAGTCCTTCGACCTCGTCTAGGGCGTGTCCTGATCATGTGGTGGTTGGTCGTTGGCGGTGTGTCGGTGGTAGTCGCGGCGAGTTGACGGATGGGGCGTGGACGGGGATCGCGCCACTGCTGCCCGAGCCGGGTGTGCTCGGGGCGGTGGCGGGGTCACCGGCAGGTCATCAACGGGGTTCTGTGGAAGCACCCGCCGCCCGACGACCCGGCCTGGTACGCAGTTCTCACGGCTTTCGGTGGACGACAGCCCGGCCGCCGCGGCGCTGGCCGCACCGAGCAGGTGATCGGCCCGATCACCACTGCACTTCCTGACGACCCCGAGACCGTGGGGCGGGCACTGTTGCAGGCGACCTTCACCGAAAAAGTCACCCACGCCTTCCTGGTGGGCTCGATCCTCCTGCTGATCGCGTCGCTGATCGTCTGGACGAACACCCGCGTCCAGCCGAATGACGCAGGCACCGACGGGATCAAAAAGAGTCATGACGAGCGCGACTGTGTTGAGGAATCCGCATCCGAGCGTTAGCCAAGGCGAGGGGAAGGCTGCCCGGCTCGCGGGCCCGACGAGCGGCAGCCCGGAAGGCGACGGATACTCACCTGATGACTGGACCGGATCTCGACCCCGAACAGTATCCGCCCATCGACCCGCGTGAACCGGTGCCCGACGACGCGGGCATTCTTCTGCCTGGCGCGCCGGACGAACTGCCCGAAGCGCCGGCCGAACCGATGCCGGACGACGGTGGCAACGCCGGCGGCGTGCGCGAGCCGGCATAGATTCGTCCGCGATCGAGCGCGACACCAGCCCGACCGCCGATGCCAGCGCTGACGGCGCTCAAGACGTCGGGGCGCCGCCCACCGGATCCGCGTACGACGCCGGCTCCACGTTCACCCAGGTCAGAGCCGGCGCTGGCAGCCGCGCGAAGGCAGGTGCGGCGGCTGATCGCGACGCTGCGGATTGCTGCCGGCCAGCCGGTGACCGTCGTAGGTCAGAGGTAGTTGACGCCGGTCAGGTCCGCGGCTGCCGCCCACAGCCGCGTGCCGACGGCCGGGTCGGCGGCCTCCTGGCTGAGGCGGGCCTCGGTTACCCTGCCTCGCGTCTCCCAGAGTCCGGACGGGCCGAAGAACTGGCCACCCCGCACACCGGGCTCGGTCGCAGCGCGCAATTGCGGCAGCGCGCCCTGCGCCACCGGCTGGGTTGCCAGCAGGCCGGCCGACGCGATCAGTCGCCCGAATCGGCCACGGTGTTCCCAGGCACGCGGAGTCAGGTTGGTGCGGGTGAGGCCGGGGTGGGCCAGGGCGCTGACGGTCGGCGTTCCGGCGGCGCGCAGGCGGCGGTCCAGTTCGATGCCGAAGATCGTGGTGGCGAGCTTGGACCGGCCGTAGGCGGTGGCTGCCCGATAGTCGTGTTCGAACATCAGGTCATTGAAGTCCAGGTGCGCGTTCCTGTGGGTGATCGAGCTGAGACTGACCACGCGGGCTTCCCGCGCCGCGGCCAGGTTGCCGAGCAGCAGGCCGGTCAGTACGAAGTGGCCCAGCATGTTGGTGGCGAGGTGCAACTCGAATCCGTCGGCCGAGGTGCGACGTGGGCCGAGCAGCACCACGCCGGCGTTGTTGACCAGCAGGTCGATCGCCGGGTGGTCGCCAGCCAGCTTCGCCGCGAAGGTCCGCACGGAGGCGAGGGAGGCCAGGTCCAGCTCGCGTACCTCGACCGTGCGCGCTGCGCCTCGGCGCCCCGGCCGCAGTTGACTGAACATCGGCCTCGCACCTGCTCGCTGGAGGAAGCCGAGACTCAAATTGCCGATGACCGGACGTTGCGGCTTTGCGTACGCCACCATGTCTGTCGCAACGAGGTACGGTCGCAGCGATCGGATTTCAGGGAGCGCCCCAGTCGGAGTCCAGGCAACGAAAGACGGGCCCATGTCCACTCTGTACGATTTTGCCGGCGGCGACGAGGCGCTGCATCGTCTGGAGGACCTGTTCTATACCAAGGTGCTGGACGACCCTGTGCTGCGCAGCGTGTTCCCCGCTCGCCGGCCGAGCCATGTCGATCACCTCACGTGGTTCACCGCCGAGTCCTTCGGCGGCCCCGACAGGTTCACCACCGGACTGGGATTTCAGTACATCATTGACGTCCACCGCCATCTGAAGATCACCGACGAGCAGCGGGAGCGGTTCGTCGCCCTTTACCTCGAAGCGATCGATGAAGCCGGCCTACCGGACGATGACGCTTTCCGCGCGGCGGTGCGCGAACACCTTGAGTTCGGCGCCCGTGTGGCCCAGCAGAACTCGCGTGCCGAGAGCGATGACGAGCTGCATCCGATCCGTGAGGTTCCCGCTTGGACGTGGCCGCGACAGTCTGAAGACTGACGGGCATCCGCGAACCACGACGTCCTCGAGGCTCCCTCCGGCCAGCTGTCCTGCCAGAAAGCACGGAGCCGAGCGCCGCCTAGCGGGCCTGCGGTTGTGCGGCTTCTGATCGGCGAACCGGTCGATCGGGTCGCACGCCTCCAGGGTCGGCGACTGGCCGTCTCATTGGCCGTCAGGATACGGATTAGTTCCGCAGTCCAGTTGTGCAAGCCTGAGGCAGTGTTCGCAAGAGCCGCTATCTGCGCAGGAAAGGCGGGCTCTGTGAAAGATATCCGAGTCACCCATATCGGTGGTCCGACAACCATGAGGACATCGTCGAGGTGTGTGTCCGCCTTGCCCGCGAGGGCTACCTACGCGAGGTGGTCGAGGGCTGTTGGTTTGCGTTGCCTGATGCTCCAGGCGGCTCAGCCTGAGACACCCACACAAAGCAACCAACCGCCGTACGTCTTGAAACTCGCACCTCGCAGATAGCCGGATCTGCTGCGGGGCCGACCGCACCGGACCAGTGACCTCCCGGAGCCCTCGGTCGCACCTTGGAGGCGCCAGCTTCAAGACCATGAAGTCGATCACGATCTTCAGGGCTTCGCTCGACGTCCGCACCCCTGCGGCGGTCAGGCGGAGGCCCGGCTTCATGAGAATCCGGGCCGCCCGCCGGGCGTGCGCCCGTTGACCAAGCCGCTTACTCCGGCAGGCGGATTACCGGTGGAGTCAGGCGAAGAGGTTGCCGGTGATGTCGGCGTAGAAGTCGGCGGGATCGCGGGAGAGGGAGGCCTTGACGTTGGCGGTGGGCTTGTCAGCGATGACTTCGATCTTGCCTGCTTCCAGTCCGTCGAGGGCCTGGGCGACCACCTCGTGGGGCGCGAGCTTGGGGATGTCGACGCCAGCCATCATGTCCGTGTCGGCGATCGCCAGCGCCAGGGCGGTGACCAGAGTCTTCTGGTCGGCCAACTCGAGTCGGATGCCGTTCGTCAAGGACCACTCCGCGGCCTTGGAGGCGGCGTAGCCGTTGCTGCCGGGGCTGAAGGTGTACCAGCTCAGCGCCGAGATGACGTTGAGGATGGCGCCACCGGCCAGCCTGGGCGCGAAGGCGCGGGTGACGTTGAGAGTGCCCCAGAAGTTGGTGTCGAGGTCGCGGCGGATGTTCTCCGTGGAGGGGCCGAGCAGCGGGGCTTCGGTGGAGGTGCCGGCGTTGTTGATGAGGATGTCGAGGTCGCCCACCTTTCCTGCGGCGGCCTCGATGGACGCGGGATCCGTGATGTCCAGCTGGAGCGCGATGGCACCGGGGATGTCGATGCTTTCCAGGCGACGGGCGGTCGCATAGACGGTGGCGCCCCGGGCGAGGAGGGCCTCGGCGAAGGCCTTGCCGAGGCCGCGGTTAGCTCCGGTCACGAGAGCTGTTGAGCCGTTGATTTGCATATCGCCACGCTAAAACCTCACGTTGACGTGAGGGGCAAACTTGTGCGAGGTGAATCACGCTCGCCCGTGTCGGCGGCGCTCGGCTCAGGGCGACCCGGGTGCGGCCGGTAACGGCCAGTCGGGCGGATCGGGCGTCACCGACCCCGCGAATTGATCAAGAGCTGATGATTGAACGGTGCCCAGGTCTGGGGCATGTGTGGAAGTCCGTCACAGCCATTCGTCGATGGCGGCGAGTTGGATGGTGGCTTCGTAGCGGACGGCCAGCTTGTCGGCACGCCATGGAGGGAGGCCGCGTCACTGCATAGCGGTCGCCGGGGGATGATCGAATGATTCGGGGCAGCGGAAGATGTACAGCGAGTAGCCGCGCCCGATCTGCACGCCGACGGTGTCTGGGGACGCGGTCGGGTTCTCCTCGGCCGGGCGCCAGCTGCAATGCATGCCGTTCCAGTCGCTTGAGCCGACGGTGAGAATCAAGGTCATCGGGGTGCCGCAGGCAGCACAGTCCATCGGGTACGGATCGGTCAGTGACCAGTTGGCGTACCCGCCGACCTTCCATCCCGGCGCGAGCGACAAGTCGCTCTGATAGCGCGGACGGCTCTCGTCTTCGTCGTCGTCCCACTGGTCGAGCCGTTCGCGTAGGTCATCGGGGAGCAGGCCGGCGTATTGGTACTCGCGGACCTGCTCGGGGTGCACCACGCACGGAAGCGGCAGGTACATGTCACTGATCACCGGCGGTTCGGGAGACGCTTCGAGCCGCGGGCCGACGGCGGAACTGTCGCGCCAGTAGAGGAAGACGCGAGGGCTGTAGTGCCGGTCCGAGTGGTCCACAGGGCACCACAGCACCTGGAGCAGGTCGGTGCCGTCCGGACCGGCGTAGTCCGGGATATCTCGTCGGTACAGCTGCGCGACCGGTACCAACGGGATGGGATCCTCGGCCAGGTCGTCCAGATCCAGAGCGTCGGCCGCATCGAGCTCGGCCCGCTCCTCCGCAGTCAAGAAGTCCCCGCCCGGCAGCGGCTCCCGAGCTTCCGCGGTCGCGAGGATCTCCCGCCTGCGGCGCAGGGCGGCCGGGGTGGTCAGGTTCCATGGCTCGTGCGCCCCGGCGTCGTCGCAGACGGGCCATTCCTCGTCGGCGGGCCACAACAGCGGTCCGCCGACCGAACTGTCCGTAACGGTCGGAGCGCCGGGTCGGGGATGCAGGCGGGTAGCGGTGATGGAATGTTCCCGCAGTTCAGGGAAGAGCGCCGCGATGTCCAGAGGACGCGGAGGTGTGGTGCGGACCATAGACGTGGATCTTATGGCCCACGTGCAGGTCCCGAGCTCCGGGATGGTTGGCACCGGCTGGCGTCTCGAGTCGCCTAACGCCACCCTGCCGAAGTGCTGTCGATCGACGTAGGGCGCCGAGCGTCATCGGCGGTGGGATCGGTCGTGTCGGCCGACGAATGAGACGATTTCTTGAGTTTCTTCAGGAAGTAGCTTGCGGGGATTGTGAAAGCGATGGAGGTGCGCCACGAATCCGGTATAAGGAATTGACGCATCATTCCGGTTCGTTGCAGGTGCGCCGGATTTTCGGACCACCGCGTGCAGGTCGCGCCTCAGGGTCGCCACCTCGAGAGGGACGCATGTCGCGAGTAGCATCTAATTCCGGGTTCACCGGGCAGGATGGCAGCTACCTGTCAGGGCTCCTGCTCAACAAGGGCAACACGGTGCACGGACTCAAAAGAATATCGTCCAGTTTCAACACCGGACGTATCGATCGGATCAGCATCCATCCACGACAGTCGGGCGCCGACCTCAACGACATCGACCTGAAGCTCGTCGTGGGGCGCCTCCGGGTCACGGCGGCGGCGCTCGACACTCGGTCCGGTCGAGCTTGAGCGCACACATGACGCTGGCTGCAAGGCCAGTGCGAGAGCAGCACCGCCTATACGAGGTGGACCTACTCCGGTTCGCCGCCGCCCTGATGATCGTCCTTCTCCACTACACCTACAGCCAGGGCCAGATTGAATATGACTTCGCGCCGTCGCTCGGCGCGGTCACTCAGTACGGTTACCTTGGCGTCGAACTGTTCTTCCTCATCAGCGGCATGGTCGTGCTCATGAGCGTGTGGGGACGCACCACGCGCGAGTTCGTAGCGTCGCGGATCTCTCGGCTGTATCCCGCCTTCTGGGTAGCCGTCACTCTCACGGCGGCGATGGTCGCCATTGCGGGACCACGGGGCCGGAACGACGTCACCCCGGCGCAGTACGCGGCGAACCTGTCAATGTTTCCCCAGCTCGCCAACATTGAGTACGTCGAAAGCGTGTACTGGACGTTGTGGTCCGAGTGGCGGTTCTACCTCATCCTGTTCGCCTTCTCGCTGTTGGGGATCACCGAGCGTCGTACCCACTGGCTGCTGTGGGGCTGGCTCACCACCAGCGTGGCCCTGGAAGCTCTTCCTGTTCCGCCAGCCGCACATGCCGCGTTGGCGCTGATTGTGCAGCCCCAGTTCAGCCACTACTTCATCGCTGGCATGGCTCTCTACCTGGTGCACCGCTTCGGCTTCACTGCGCGACTGGGCCTCCTGCTGTCGGCGTGCTACGCGAACGCCGTAAAGGAGGCGGACAGTCGGATCGACGAGCGGGTTGCCGACGGGCTGGCGCCGACCCCTGTCGTTGCTGCCCTGGTCATCCTGGCGATCTTCGTCGTTATGATCCTCGCAGCGACCGGTGGGTTGCGCTGGATGCGGTGGCCATGTCTGGCCGAACTCGGCGCGATGACATACCCGCTCTATCTGATCCACTTCACTCTAGGTGTTGTTGCCATCAACGCCCTGGTCCCGGCAGTCCATCCCTGGCTGGCGCTGCCGCTGGTGATCGCCGCGATGTGCGGCGCTTCCTGGCTCATCAGCGCGAAGGTGGAGGACAGGGTCCGTCCAGCACTTCACCTGGCGATTCGCCGGCTCCTACGCGTACCGCCGCACCAGATGCCAGAGCAGACCGCCCGCACTGCTCGTGTCACGGTTCAGGCGACTGCCGGCCGTTATTGACCGACCACCACTGTGTGAACGATCCGGTGTTCCGGTTCCTTCAGAAGTTGCAGATGACTGCGGGCCGTGCCGTCAGTGGGAATCCGCCGGGCGCACCGTCGGGCTGACCGTGGGGACCGGCACCCCGGCGGCCTCGATCATCAAAGCGGCCTCCGCGGCCACCGCATGCCATTGGCGGCGCAGCATGCCGTCGGGGAACGCTTCGGTCCAGGGCTTGACCTCGGTGGCGTAGTGCATGATGAACGGCGCCCGCTCCAGATCCAGCTGGTACGGCATCGGCACGTACCGCTCGCCGTGGTAGGTGAAGTCCAGCCGCTGCTGCACGGCACTGACCGGCATCACGTTCCACCGCGGATCGAGCAGCTCGAACCTGCCGCCGAGCAGGTAATTCAGCGTGTCCTGGTCTCCGAACAAGGGGCGCCAGTCGGGGTTGGCAATCAACTCTGCGGCCCGCTCGGTCAGCCGCTCGGCCCGCCAGCGTGCCACGTCGATGGCCAGCAGACCGGAGTTGAAGTACGGGAAGCTGACCGCCCGACCGCTCAGCGGGAACCGGTCGGTCTCTACGTGCGGGCTGCCCAGCTCGGGAATGTACGGGTCGCGTGCCGCCGCGACCGGGTAGTCGTGCGCGATCGGCCGGTGCAGGGTGTGCACGCTGACGCAGGCGAGCATGTCGGAGTCTAGGTAGAGCAGCCGATCCGCGTCGATCAGACCGGGTGCGGCGATCCGCGCGTACCCCATCGGCGTGATGTAGCCGATCCGCATGTCGGGGAAGGAGAAGTCGCGTTGGATGACGGTCACCCTCGCCGGAGCGGCGGCGGCCGTCAGTGCCGCCAGCGAGTCCGGGAGTACGCCCGGGTCGCAGAGCAGGTAGAGGTGGAGCGGCTCCGGCCCTTGCCAGGTGCGGGCCAGTGACCGAGCTGCCACGCAGGTGGGCCAGACGTAGTGGGCGTCGAGGCACAAGACGACACCGTTCATCGTCCGGTGACCATTCGCCGGAAGGCCGTGCCCTCGGTGACCAGTATCTTCTCGAACACAGCGGCGATCCTTCGCATCGTGTTGCGGGTGTGCGGCGGGCCGATCGGGCAGCTGCTGTGCCCGATGCTCAGCCGCCGGGCGCAGATGTCGGCCGCGACCGGAAATTCTTGCCGGTCCTTGAAGAGGCGGTGGTGCGGCAGGGGTTTGGTCTGCCAGCGGCCGATCGGCAGACCCTCCGCGGTGGCAGCCTCGCGCAGCGCGTCCCGGAACGCCGGGACGTACTCCGGCCCGAGCCCGAACTCCTCCGGCCGGACCAGCAGTGGGTAGAGGAAGTAGACGTGCGTCCGGTCTTCGGGCACCACCGGCAGCAGCAGTCCGGGAATCCCGGTCAGCAGCCCGGTGAGCGCCGCACCGTTGGCTGCCCGGCTGTCTGACATCTCCGCCAGACGGCGCAGCTGGGAGCGGGCGAACGCGGCGCCGAGCACGTGGATCCGGTAGTTCCAGCCGACCGACGTCACCTCGGGCATCTCCCCGGTCGCCCGCGACTGGCTCTCGCCGAAGGTCATCAACGCCCGGGCCCGCAGGTGGCCCTCGCGGTCGGCGGTGGCGAACAGCCCCGCCTCGCCGGCCGAGGAGAGCGTCTTCGACCCGTTCAGGCTCAGGCCGGAGGCGTCACCCAGCGCCCCGACCTGCCGACCCCGATAGGTGGCTCCGTGCGCCTGCGCCCCGTCCTCCACCACGGCGAGGCCGAGCCGACCGAGAGCGGCGTAGTCGGCCGGCAGGCCGTGCAGGTCGACGGGGAGCACCGCCCGGGTGGCCGGCGTGATCGCTGTCTCCGCCTGCGCCGGGTCGATCGTGTACGTGACCGGGTCGCTGTCCACGAACACCGGCCGGGCGCCCGCGTGCAGCACCGCCTGCGCCGTCGCCCCGAACGTGTCGGCTGGCACCAGCACCTCGTCGCCGGGCCCGACCCCCATCGCGACCAGCGCCATGTGCAGCGCCGCCGTCCCCGAGTTCACGGCCAGCACGTACGGCATACCCGTCAGCTCCGACCAGGCATCCTCCAGCTCGGTCGCGGCCCGCATCGGCCATCGCCACGGCATGGCGTCCCGCAGCGCCGCCAGCACCGAGGCCTCGTCCTCCGCGGTCAACACCGGCCAGCCACCGAGCTCACCCGGCCTCAGTACCGGAGGTCCACCGAGCAGTGCCAGCATCCACCCTCCGGCCGTTGTTGGAGCGAGGAACCGTATCGCAGAATCGACCTTGGCCGGAGGCACCGCAGAATGCAAGCGGAAGGGATCATCCTGATGTCCGAGGTGGACAAACAAGGCTCCGGCGCAATCGCTGGGCGGGACACCCGCATCAGGGGCGAATACGCGGCCGGACGTGATGTGGTGATCAACAATGTCCCCGAGTCACGCCCGGCGCCATTCGCCGTACCACTCGACATCTCCGACTTCGCCGACCGGACGGACGAGTTCAGCGACATTCTCGAAATGTTCGGGGAAAGCGCCGCCCCGGTGGTGGTGAACCTCTTCGGACCGGGCGGGATCGGGAAGTCCGCGTTGGCCGTCCGGGCGGCCCATCGCCTTCGTGACCGCTTTCCCGACGGCGTGCTGTACGCCGCCCTCGGCACCGAGTCCTGGCAGACCGCCGACATCGTCGCCGAATTTCTCTACCTGCTGGGCCGCCCGGCCGACGGCACCACCGAGTCCCGGCTAGTCGCGGAATTCCGGGCCGCGGTGGCCGGCCGCCGGATCCTGGTCGTGCTGGACGGGGCAGTCTCTGCCGATCTGACCGTCCCGCTGCTGCCGACCACTGCCGGTTCCGGCGCGATCGTGACCAGCCGCCCCCCGCTGCCCAGCCTGCCTGGCGCCGAGCTGATCGAGGTACCGGTGCTGCCCGAGCCGGACAGCATGGCCCTGGTCGGCCGCCTCGCCCGGGTGAAGATCGACGCATCCAACGCGGACCAGGCGGCCCGGCTGGTGCGGATGTGCGGCAGGTTGCCGCTGGCGCTGCGTGTCGCCGGTGCGAAACTGAGGACCAGGGCGGACTGGGACATGGGCCGGCTGGCCGACCGGATGGCGGCGGCGGCCAACCGTCTCGACCTTCTCCAGATTGGAGACCTCGAGGTGCGCGCGACGCTGCTGACCAGCTACTCCGAGCGGGATCCCGGCGAGCAGCGGGCGCTGCGGGCACTCGCCCTGGCCGATGACGACGAGTTTCCCGGCTGGGTGCTGGCACCGTTGCTGCAGGTGAGCGTGGCGGAGAGCGAGCGGCTGGTCGAGCGCCTGGTCCACGCACAGCTCGTGCGGGTCACCCGGGTGGACGGCACCGGCCTACCCCTCTACCGCCTGCATGACCTGGTCCGCGACCTCGCCCGCGAGCTGCTGGCCGACACCGACCCGGCCGCCGAGCGGGCGGCCATGGCGCTCCGGCTGAACGACCGTTACCTCGACCTCCTGTCGACCGCCGCCCGGGCGCTGCGTGACCAGGGTTCTGGCGGCCATGCTGCCGATCCCGCCGCTCCCGGGCCGGACGACGACTTCGCCGAGCTGCGCGGGACGATCAGGCGGGCTCCTGTCGCCTGGTTCGCGTCCGGTCGGGACGGCATTCTCGCGAGCCTGGGCCGGGTCGCCGAAGAGGGCCGGTTGGACCAGGTGGGCCGGTTCGCCGACGCGATGCTCAGCCTGCTGATCCTCACCCCGTTCGCCGAGGACCGTATCCGAGTGCACCGGCTCGTGCTGGAAGCCGGGGCCCGGGCCGGGGACCGGGCCCGGCTCGCCGGGGCGCGGCGTGACCTGGGTCGTGCCTTCCGCGACTTCGGCCGGTACGCGGAGGCGCGCGCGGAGCTTGAGGCCGCGATCGCCGACTTCGCGGACCTGGGCGACGCCGGGGCGCTGGCCGAGACCCGCCTGATCTACGCGGTGCTGCTCCGGTCGATCGGCGAGAACGAGGCCGCCCGCGAGGTGGTGCTCGAGTCACTCGCGCACTTCGAGGCGACCGGGGAGACGGGCTGGCAGGCTTATGCGCACCGGACCCTCGGCATCATCCACCGAGACCAGGCCGACTGGGCCGCCGCCGGTGTGGCCTTCGACCGGGCGCTGGAGCTGTTCCGCGCTGTCGGCGACCGGCATCGGGAGGGGATCTGCCTGGTCCACTATGGCAGCGCACTACGCCAGCAGGGCGAGCCAGGCCGGGCGCTGCCCCTCTACAGCCGGGCGCGGGACATCTTCGCTGCGCTCGGCTTCGCGCTCTGGGAGGCGGTCACTAACGTTCACCGAGCCGCGAGCCTGACGGACCTGGAGGTGGGGGAGGAGGCCGGCCTGCTGCTCGACCGGGCGCTGCGCACCTTCACCGACATCGGCGACCTCCGTTGGGCGGACATCGCCGAGTACCACCGTGCCCGGCTCGACCTGCGGTCCGGTGATGTAGCCGGCGCGCTACCGCGGCTGGAGCGGTCAGCGAGCCGGTTCCGGGAGCTCAACGAGCCGTACAGCGAGTCCTTGGTGCTGCTCACCCTGGCCCAGGCTCAGGCACCCGGCCCGGCGGCCCGGTTCACCCTGCAGCGGCTGATCGAGAACGCGCGGCGGTTGGGGAACCCGATGCTGGAGAGTACGGCGGAGCGACTGCTCGGCCCTCGGTGAACAGCGCCGATGTGGTGATCGTCGGTGGTGGACTCGCCGGCCTGGAGGTGGCCCGGCACCTGACCGGCCGGCGGTCGCTGATCGTCGAGGCCGGACCGGACGCGGGAGGCCGGCACATCAACGCGGTGGGGGCCGCCGTCTCGCCGCTGCGCACCTGGCTGGAGCCGGACCGGGACCCGTACTTCTGGCGGCCCTGGCAGACGGCCCGCCCGCCGCACTACGCCGGGGTGGCGGGGCTGCGGCGGCGACTCGGCGGGCGGTCGCTCTACTGGCACGGGGTCACGCTGCCAGTTGAGCCCTGGGCGCTCCGCTCCTGGCCCGACGGGATCGTCAGCGACCTGACCCGGTCCTTTCGCGGTGGACCGTCTCTCTACGACCTGGTCCTGGCCGACCTCGACACCTGGCGCGGCGGTTTCACGCCCACGGGGCCGAGCGACATCCACCTTGGAGGCTACGCGTTCCGCCGCACACCTCGGGCGGTGCGACCCGCCGGAGTGGGCTGGGAGGCGTACAGCGCGTTGAACGCCGGCTTCACCCCGAACGCGCTGACGGGCGCCACCGTGGCGCGGGTACTCCTGTCAGGTGGCCGGGCGGTCGGGGTCGAGCTCACCGACGGCAACCGGATCGGCTGCCAAACGGTGGTGCTGGCGGCGGGCACCGTGGAGAACGCGCGCCTGGCCGCGGGCATGGGCGTGTCTGCGTCGCCGTATCCCATCGTTGACAAGATCACCCAGGGCTTCACGGTCGCCGTCGCGCCGGGCTCGCCGCTGCCTCCCGGGGGCGCGCATATCTGGCAAGGAGACGCTGGCCTGCGCACGAACGTGCTGCTCAACGTCGATTCCGGACCGTCCGCCGTGGTGGTCAATGTCGGTGCGATGGGCGAGCAGCTCACCCACCCGGCCGGCGTGGTCCGGCCGCCGGTGGTGCACCCCGCGCTCGCACCCGTCGACGTCGCGCTGGCCGGGCAGCAGCGCGACCTGCTCCAAGCGGTCTGGTGCGGACTGGCGGACCTGCTCGGCCTGCCGGCGACCGCACTGGACTTCCCGGATTTCGCCACCGCCGAGCGCACCCTCGAAATGGTCCTGCCGGACATGCACGGCCCCGCGCCGTCCCGCATGCCGGTCACGTGGTCGCGGGCCATCGGGACCGAGTATCACGAGGCCGGCACGCTCGCGTTCGGCCGGGCGCTAGGCCTCGATCACGACCTTTTAGGGGTACGCGGCGTCCACGTCGCAGGCCCGGCCACGTTCCCGCGCAGCGGCGCGGCGAACCCGTCCCTGACCACCCTCGCCCTGTCCCGCCGCCTCGCTGCCTTCCTGAGCGCCTAGGGCCTAGCCGCCGTCCGGACCACCGATGTGCAGGTCCCGGCCGGCGGCGTACCGGCCGGAGACGCGCACGTCGCGGCCCGCGACCGCGCCGCTCTCGTTCGCCTGGATGATCGTCGGGCCGGCCTCGGCAAGCGCGGCCCGCAGCGTTGCGGCGAACTCCGGGTCGGCGGTGATCTGGCGGGCCAGCCGCAGCGTCAGCCGATCTTCGGCGGCCTGCGTCGGCGCGGTGGTCACCTCGTCGACGACCTCCAGCGTCCCCGGATCGCCAGCGAACCGGTGCCGGATCACCTGCGCCACTCGGTCTGCCCCGGAGAGCAGCCGCTGCGCGGCCCCACCGGCCACGCCGGTGGAGAGGGCGGTCAGCGCCCCGACGGCGACGCTTGCCAGGTCCAGCGGTTCCATCTGTACCTCCTGGTCGGGGCGGTCGTCCGGGTTCGTCCAGCCTAGCCCGTGTTGTGTAAGGGATTCGGGACGGTGAGGTAGCCCGGCATAGCGGTGATCGATGAAAGATGGGGGTCTGGAGCCCGTCCAGCAGCACGGCCGAGAGGTAGGGCTGGCCAGCCCGCGCGGGGCGCCGCAGATTGCAAGATCAGGTCGACGCCGCCGAGCGCGCGGACCACCTACTGAACCCTGATCGGGGAGATGCATAAAGGATTAATATAAAGCTGCTATGCTTCAGACATGAGTCGCCGAGACGCCGCGCACGGCGCTTCCGATGCCATCGGGTCAGCCCTCTACGGTCTGGCAACCAGGGCCGTGAGACGCCTTCCCCGCGACATGAGCCTGACGTCCGCCGCCACCTTGGCCACCCTGGACAAGACCGGCCCGCGACGGATCACCGATCTGGCGGTGGCCGAGGGCGTCACCCAGCCCGCGATGACCGTCCTGGTCCGGGTGATGGAGGAATCCGGGCTGGTAGAGCGGACGGGCGATCCGTCCGACAAACGGGTCACGCTGGTGTGCCTGACCGAGGCCGGCGCGTCGTACGTCCGGACGCGACGCCAGGCGGGCGTCGACGCGTACGCGCGGTTGATCGACGAACTCAGTGGTGACGAGGTCGAAGCCCTGGCAGCAGCTCTTCCGGCGCTGCTGCATCTGGCGGAGCTCGAAAGTCAGGCCCGAGAGGAGTCGGACCGGTGACCGCGGCCCATGCTCATGGCCAGCCCATGAGCACTGCCCTGATACGTTCCGAGGCACGTCTGCTGGTCCCCGCCCTGATGTTCATCGCCCTGGTCGTGGCGGTGGTCGCCAGCCTTGGGACGCCGCTCATCACCAGCGTGGCGACCACGTTCCACGTCTCCCTCGACAGCGCGCAGTGGACGCTGACCATCGCCCTGCTCAGCGGCGCCGTGGCCACACCCGTCCTCGGCCGGCTCGGAGCCGGTCCGCACCGGCGGGCCACGATTCTCGCCACGCTGGCGATCATCGTCGTCGGCAGCGCGCTCACCGTGCTGCCGCTGCCGTTCGCCTGGCTGCTCGTGGGTAGAGCGGCCCAAGGCGTCGGACTCGGTCTCACGGCGCTGATGATGGGCGTGGCCCGCGACCATCTTCCCGAGGAGCGCAGCGCGGCCGCGATCGCCCTGATCTCAGTGGTCTCCATCATCGGAGCCGGCGTCGGCTACCCGCTGGCCGCGCTGTTCGCCGAGTTCGGCGGATTGCGGGCCGCCTACGGCCTCGGCCTGCTCGTCACCGCCATCGCCTTCGTGACCGCGTGGCGCTTCATGCCCGCAGCTCCCGAAGGCCGCTCCGCTCAGGTGAACGTGGCCGGTGCGCTCGTCCTGGCGGGTGGACTGCTCCTCGTTCTATTCCTGGCCGGCGAGAGGAGCCTGTGGAGCCGACACCTCGCCGTGGCGGTGACCCTTGCCGTCGCCGCCGTACTCCTGCTCTGCGTCTGGACCGTTTCCGAACTGCGAACCAAGACGCCCCTGGTCGACGTGCGGGCGGTACGGCACCCGGCGGTCGCCGGGGCGAACATCGCGATGTTCGTCGGCGGGTGCGGCATGTACCTCCTGCTCACGCTCATCACCCGCTATGCGCAGACGCCGCACAGTGCCGGCTACGGCTTCGGACTGACCACCTTCGTCGCGGGGCTGGTCCTCATTCCGTTCTCCGTGCTGGGGTTCGTCGCCGGCAAGCTCACGCCGCGGGTCCGCGAACGGATCGACGGCCCCCTGCTCCTGGCCGGCAGCGCCGCCATCGTCGGCGGCGGGTTCGTCCTGTTCGCCACCGCTCGATCCAACCTGGCCGAACTGCTCGTGGCCATGGGCGTGCTGGGCTTCGGCGTCGGCAGCTTCTCGGCCGCGATGCCCGGCGTCATCCTGGCCGTCACCCCCAAGAGCGAGACGTCGAGCGCCATGAGCTTCAACTACGTCGTCCGCAGCGTCGGGTACTCCCTGGGCAGCGCCATCGGAGGTCTGGTCCTGGCTGCCGGCACCGCCACGGGCCGCGTCTTCCCGAACGACGACGCCTACACGACCGCGGCGCTCGTCGGCGTCGCCGCGATGGCGATCACGACGATGGCCAGCCTCGCCCTCGCCCGCCGACGCTCACAAGAGACCAATTCGATCGCAGCCCCAGCCGGTCTGCCGGGCGTGGGCCGGTCGAGTCGAACCGGAAGCTGAGGATCGAAGCCGTCCGCATTCGACGCCCTCTCCGTCGCCTCGCTGACTTACAGCGCGCCGGCCATGGATCTGAACATCAATTCCGAACACAGGAGGTACCGTGGCCAAGGGCTACTGGGTCAGCGCCTACCGCGCCATTTCCGACCCCGAGAAGCTGGCTGCCTACAACAAGCTGGCCCCGGCGGCCGTCAAGGCCGGGGGCGGGCGGTTGCTCGCCCGCGACGGTCGGGTCGTCGCACACGACGCCGGAATCGCCGGGCGCACCATCCTGATCGAGTTCGACAGCTTCGAACAGGCGGTCGCCGCACATGCTAGTGCGGCCTACCAGGAGGCGCTGGCCGCACTTGCTGACGGCGTCGAGCGCGACTTCCGCATCATCGAAGGCCTCGACTGACGATCGAGGCTGCGTCGGCGACGAACACGAAGCCGACCGCGGGGATCACCGCGCCTTCATCAGATTCCTGGAGGGCTTCACCCGACAATCACCAGCCGGAGTCGCATACGCGAACCGCCTCGCCGCCGAAAAGAAGCAGATGGAATGACCACGTCGCCGAGTGCGACACGCACGCAGGGGAACTCATGACCTTCCAGCTGGACCTGGACATCGCTGCCCCAGCAGCGCACGTGTTCGACTTCGTCGCCGACTTCACCACCATGCCGAGGTGGTACGTCGCAGTGCAACGCGTGGAGCGCGTCACAGGCACCCGCGGCTTGGGAACCCGATACAGGGTGTATCGAGAGCTCCCCGGCGGGCCCGCCCTGAACGAGGTATCGATCACCAAGTATTCAGAAGGCGAGGAGGTCGTCTTCACATCGCTGAGCGGGCCGACCCCGTTCACCTACCGCTATCTCGTCCGCCCCTCACCCGACACGACGAAACTCATCCTCGAGGGCACGATAAGTGCGGCCGGGCTCACCGGCCCGGCCGCACTCCTCGGACCGCTCGCCGAGCGACTCTTCAAAGGCGGGATGCGCGACAACCTCGGCACACTCAAACAGCTCCTGGAGACGTCAGCAGCCCCTCCCCAGCTAAGCGGTGGAACTACCTGAAGGTCGTCCCGCGGCGTCGATGGGTGCGTCGAGCAGTAGTGCGGCGACCGCTTCCGGGAAAGGCATGGGCGGACGGCGGCACGCGAGCGGCGGCGCCGGTCGGCGCGGCGTGTAGCGGCAGCGAAAGGGGGTGCTGTCCGTCAGTGCGCCAGCTGGCCGGGAATTGGGTGGCGCGCACCGGCGTCGACAGTGTTGGCTGGCAGCCGCCTCGGCCGGGATGGCCCACGCACAGTAAGGAACTCCCATGATTGTCGTCTCCGCCGCCTCCGGTGCGCTCGGCCGGCTCGTCGTCGAACGGCTGCTGACCCGGCTGCCCGCCGCTCAGGTCATCGCCGCCGTACGCGCCCCTGATCGGGCCGCCGGCCTGGCCGCGCTCGGCGTCGACGTACGGCACGGCGACTACGACGACCCGGCGAGCCTGCGGTCGGCGTTCGCCGGCGCACGGCGGCTGCTGCTCATTTCCTCGCCGGAACTGGCCCCGGACCGTCGGATCCGGCAGCATCTGGCCGCCGTCGAGGCGGCCGGCGCCAGCGGGGTACAGGCCGTCGCCTACACCAGCTTCCTGGGCGCCGACCGCGACGGCGGGGGCATGAACGCCGCCCACCACGCCACCGAACGGGCAATCGTCAACAGTGGACTGAACTACACGATCCTGCGGCACCCGTTCTACACCGAGGCGTTCGTCGACGCCGGGCTGCGAGCGGCGGCCGAGTCGGGCATCCTGGTCAGCGGCACCGGCGGACGGGGCCTCAACACCGCGCTGCGGACGGATCTAGCCGAGGCGGCGGTGAACGTGCTGACCGACGACGACCACCTGGGCCGGGACTACGACCTGACCGGACCGCTGTGGACCTATCCGCAGCTCGCCGGGGAACTCGGCGACGTCACCGGTACAAAGGTCGAATACCACGAGGACGCCGGCGCGCTCACCGGGCCGATGGCCTTCCTCCAGGGCCTGGCCCTGGCCGGGGCACTGGAGCGGCAGACCGACGACCTGCGCCGGGTGCTGGGCCGGCCGCCGACGAGCCTGCGCGGGGCCGTGGAACACGTACTCCGTCAGGATTGAGCCGGTGCGGTAATCACGGCGCGGCCGTCGCCGCGCCGGTGCTGCGGTCCATGCGACCCGGCCGACGTCGAATGGATCCGTGGCAAGAGGCCGTCTTCCGCGTCGCAGGCGAGGTTCAGGAATTCGGCCGGCAGCCCTCGGTGCACGGAAAGATCCATTCCCGCAGGCGTGACGCGCGGGTTCGGCGCAGCGGGGGGGGGGGGGCCCCGCCCCCCCCCCCCCGCGCGGGGCGGGGGGGGCCCCGGGGGGGGGGGCCCCCCGGGGGCAAAAACGGTTGGGGTGGGGACGCCGGGGTGTGGCCCCCCCGGCCC